>APJZ01000001.1 GCA_000387965.1 Candidatus Nanobsidianus stetteri
AAACAAAAGGAAAATTAATGGAAAATCTGGTTGCAATTGAATTAAAAAGGAGAGAAAAAGAATTTTATTATTGGAAAGAATATGGGAAATCAGAGGGACAAGAAGTAGATTTTCTAATAAAGGAAAATAATATAATAAAAGAATTAATCCAGGTTTCATATATAAATAATATAGATGAAATAGACAGAAGAGAAATTAGATCATTAATTAAAGCATCTAGTTTATTAAATTGTAATGATCTAAAAATTATTACATGGGATTTAGAAGATAAAATAATTAAAGATAATAAGGAAATAAAATTAATACCATTATGGAAATGGCTATTAAATAGGTAAAAATATCTATAACTTTTATATTTCATTTTTAAGATAATTATAAGTTGAATTATTTTTTGGAAGAATAAGGAATCCTCACTTTTTTACTTAAACTTTTCTAATCATTTGTAATATTATGGTATAGTAACTATACCATTTTTATAAAAATTTGGTATAATAAATATTCTAATTTTGAACATAAAAAAGTGTAATATTATCTCTGAATAGTTGTTCTATTCTTGGAATTTATCTTTTCATAGGTAAATACTAATATAAATATTTCTCATTAATATAAGCAAATCCTTATAAATTAAAAATAGAAAGTCTTATATATTTAACTTATTCAAAATTTATAAATTTCAAAGTAGTATATAATAAGACCCTTTTTCAGAATTTGAATTTTATGGGCTTTATATATACTACTTTGAAATTTATAAATTTTGAATATGGATGATGCTTGTAAAGTATTAATATATGTTTAAATTCTTATTGAAACGCAATTATAATAAAGAATATTAAAAAATTTCAATTCATATAGAAGTTTTATGATAAATGGTCAAATATTATTTAATAAAATGTTTATGATTGATTATAAAATATCCGAATTTTTTTATAAAAAATTAATGGATAGATTAGATATTGTTTATACAATTGATATAATCTCATATTTAATAGGTTTATATTTCATTTCATATATAGTATTTTTCGTTAATTTTGGTTATATTTTTCTTTTTATTATATCTACTACAATAACTTATTTGTTAAAATTAATATTTAATAGAAAAAGGCCTTATTATTTCTTTGACAAAAGATTTGCTATATTGGTTTATGAAAATCATTCTTTCCCAAGTGAACATACTATTATTGCAATCTTATCTTTCATAATAACTGGAAATATTTTAGCATTGATAACGCCAATATTGAGAATTATTACTTTAAAACATTGGTTATCAGATGCAATATTTACTATAATTTTATCTTTTGTTTTTTACTATTTTTTTAGTTCAATAATTAATTTTTATGGATTATTTAACTCATTGATAAATATATTAAAATAAACAAGATTGTAAAATCTACTAAAAGTTAGATTTTATATACATCTTTTTTATAAAGGAAACCATTGTTTCTGGGTCTACAACTCTATCTATATCAATATATTCTCCATTTTTCATTACAAATCTAACTAGGCCAAATGTGTATGTAAGAAATTCTCCTGTAGTAGATAAAACAGTACGTGTTGATCTATTTGTTTCAGTCCATGTCCTGATTATAAATATATCACTTACATCACTCCATGTGAAAATCATCTTATTGTTTTTCCATACTCCACTTTTGTTATACCAGTATATTGTTGATAAAATTCCATATTTTCCAACTGCGAGAATATCTGCAGGTTCTGGGGGTATTATTGATTTTATTCTTTTTATTTCATAAATTAGGAACACAATTATTAAAATAGATATTATACTTGATACTGTATTTCCTAGTGCTATAAGAGTAATGGCAGAAATAAAAGATAGAAAGACCATAAATACTAAAACTGGTATGATTATCCTTGCTCTCTTTTTTACTATGTCTGTATCCATATATTTCATTTTTCTTCTATATCTAAAAAATTTTCTGTTTTAACTTTAAACTCTATGGGAATTAGTCATAAATCTACCTTAAGTAAAATAGATTTCTACTAGATACTTAAGGTGAAATAAAGATAAACTTTACAAGTTATAAAAGTTATAATTCTTTCTTTCGATTTAGAAAATATTTTATTGGAAATTTCGGGAATTATGATTTCTTTCTTATCCTTAAAGATGAGAGTTATTCGAAATCTTAGTTTTAGCGTAGTCCTAGACAAGATAAGATTTCTCTAACTTTCTTATAATTCATTTGCCCAGGAGCTGTTTCTAAACCCTCATCGAAGCTTGCATAAATTAGCTCTGAACCTAATACAGTAAAAGCTATCCTTTCAATTGGATTCGATCCCATAGACATAACGGCGAAACCTTTCCTAGCGAAGTGAGCTAGAAGTTCCTTGTAACCTTCTTTCGCAGTCAATGCTATTTTCCTGACCCAGGCTTCCTCAAAACCTTCGAAGATTTCTTCTACTTCTTTTATGCTAGGAACTCTATCAAAGAAGTGAGCAGATACTATTTTCCCTTTGAACGGGATATCATTTCTCTTCCTCAAGAACCTGGCTTCTACATCGTAAAGCACTCCCATGTCATGAAGTTTCTTGTAAAGTGAGGCCTTCCAGTCTTCATCTACTTTCTTTACTCCTCCCTCACTAGGATCTCTTACGGTTACAATAATTCTGTCTTTTATATCCTCGATTAAGGATGGGTCAAAGTCTTCAGGTCTTTCCAGGTAGTCCAGTCTGAGCTCAACAAGGTCAGAATCTATAGTAGGGACTAATTTTATGTCTTCTAAACTCCTCACCGGTAGGGCAACGACTAACTTCATCATAGTAAGATTAAGTATTTGATGCAAATAATAAGTTTGCTAAGGTTGAGAAGGAAACCTGAATTTCTCTCACTCTGAAAGGCAATACTTTTTGGATCCATTAACTTCAAGTTTATAATCTTATTTAAATATTTTTATGGACAGTATACTAAACAAATAGTAATTATTTAATTAAGAAATTATTATCAAGATATAGTGAAGATTGTGACCTTTACGAAATTTTCATACATAAAAATAATATGATATCAGATGACATACAACAAAGATTTTAAAAAAGACATAAAGGCGGACTTGATGAAATATTAATGCTTGGAAATAGTTCGGCAGAAGCAAGGATAGAATATTATAAGAAAATTGTAACATATTTATCAGTGGCAGTGACAAAATATATATTCGATGGATTGGTGAGAGAACCCAGAGTTTCATTAAACGAAGAAACCGGAGAAATCAATATGTATTTGAAGGGAGTTTCATCTTCACTAATACCAATGCTTAGACCAGCAAGAGGAGACTCATTTAGAGGAGTTGTAGAAGTTTTATATGATTTTGGAGGTTTAGCATCTATTAAAGATGATAAATTAAAATTAGAACTAGCTAGAAGAAGGGTCTTAGAAAAAAGAGAAGATTATGGTGTAGTAATAATAGCAAGTGAATATGAAAGTCGAAAAAACGGCTTATATTATTTAAGAAAATTATCAAAAATGGATGAAATGTTACCTTTTGCTATTTGGCTTTTAGGAGAGGAATTGGATGTAAAAGGCGTCGGTGAAGAAAAAAGAATAGACATAGAATACGATATGTTAACTGGTGACCTTAAGATTGAATTATGCGGAGACGATATTATAGAGAGTCTTAAGGGTAGAAAGAATACACATATAAATAAGCTATATTCACTTATACATGGTTATCAAGATCTTGCAGGAAGAAAGTGTATTGAATTGGAAGGTAAAAAAGAACAAGCTGGAATATGGTTGAATACAAAGTATATTATAGAAAAAGATAGTATAGAACATGAAAAGTATATTATAGATCGTAACACATACTTCTTAGAAAAAGAAAAAATTCCTGAAGTTCTTAATATTATATTGAGTGAAGAAACATTGAATCGAAAATATGTACTATAAGAGCTTTCAGAAGAGCAGATGAGAAAATGAATAAGCAAAATGTTTTCTGATAGAAATAAACAATAATAAAAATATTAAAATTTTTATTTTTCTATTATATTTAATATTTTATCTAATATTTTTTCAGGTTTTTCTTCTCCATTAATATAAATTATATTATCATTGGGAAATATTTCTTTTAATTTTAAGAAATTTTCTCTTACTTTTCCTAAAAATTCAATATTTTCATAACTCGTAATATTTTTACCTCTTAAATTTATTCTCTCTACCGCAATTTTTGGATCAACATCTAATATAAAAGTAATATCGGGTCTAATTATATATTTTGATACACATTTTAACCATTCAATATCTATACCTTCATATAAAATTTGATAAGAAAATGTGGAATAAATACTTCTATCAGAAATAATGATATAATCATTATTTAAATATTTCTTTAAATCAATGTTTTTTATACTTCTATCAGCAGTAAATAATAATGCTAATAAATATCCATAATCTAAATTTTTTTCATGTTCTTTTAAAATTATTTCTTTTATTTTTTTGGATAAATCATTATCATATGGTTCTTTCAATAATATTACCTTATTATACCTTTTAGATAACTCATTATACAGTAAATTTGCAATTGTTGTTTTTCCAGAACCATCTATTCCATCAATTGCAATATATCTATACTTTTTAATCATTTATTTTTCTTTTAAAAAAATCTTATAATCTAATTATATCTCCATTTTTTGGTGCATAAGAATATATTCCAAATTTTCTATATATTTTTGATGCTAATTCATATGGTTTTGGTATTTCGCCATGTATTGTAATAACCTGTTTTGGTTTTGGTCTTAAATATTTAATAAAAGATATTGATTCAAAATGATCTGCATGACCAGAAAAACCTTCATATTTATTTACCTTCATTTTTATATTTATTTTTCTATCATTCAATACAATTTCTCTTTGTCCATCTAATATTGTTCTACCTAAAGTACCTTGTGCTTGATATGAAACAAAAGCTAATAAATTCTTTTCATCTTCTGCAGCATAACTAAAATAATCTAATATAGGACCACCCTGCATCATACCGGATGTTGCAATTATTATTGAAGGTTCTTTTGATGTTATAATTTGTTCTCTTTCCTTTTTACTTGCTCTTATTACATTTTCCCTTTCAAATGGATTTTTTCCAGATTCTATCTTTTCTCTAATTTCTTTACTTAAAAATTCTGGATATGCTGTGTGAATCATTGATGTTTCCCATACAATTCCCTCTAAATATATATTTACTTCTGGCAATATTTTATTTTCAATTGCATTTAGTAATGTTAATAAAACATCCTGTCCCCTTCCAACTGCTAATACTGGTATTAATACCTTTCCACCTTTTTCAATTGTTTCCTTTATATCATGAATAAATAATGCCTCAGTTTCTTCCCTTGATGGATGTTTGTCATTAAATCCACCATATGTACTTTCAATTATTAATGTTTCCAATCTTTGATATATAGTATTTGGTCTTTCTAATAAAGGCATTTTATTAAATCTATAATCTCCAGTATATAATACATTATGTTTTCCTTCAATATTTATATGAACCATTGAAGATCCTATTATATGATTTGCATTGTGTAATGATATTTTTATATCACCAGTTATATCAGTTACTTCAGTATAATTTAATGTAATAGAATGTTTTAAAAATAATTTAATTTCTTTTGATGTAAATATTGGATTTTTACTTTGTTTATTACTTACTTTTAGATAATCTAATAAAACTAGGGCTGCAATATCTCTTGTTGGTTCTGTTAAATATACAGGTCCTCTCCATCCAATTCTGAATAAATATGGTATAAATCCGACATGATCTAAATGAGCATGTGAAATAATTACAGCATCAAGATTTTGTATATCAAATTCTGGGATATTTAATATTGGATATCTATCTTCTGAATAATTTCCTGCACCTAGACCACAATCTAATAAAATGTTGCTTTCTTTTGTTTGTAATAAAAATGAAGATCTTCCAACCTCCCTTCCAGCACCTAAAAAGACAATTCTATAATGATCTAATCTTTGCGGTTTTCTTTCCAATATTTTTTCCCCAACCTTATTTAAAAATTCAGATTTATATAGAGAATTTTTATGTAAATATGCTCTAATAACATTTATTATTTTTGAAGATTTCAATGGTGCCCTCTGTATTATAATATTACATAGTGTTTCTTCTCTCAATTTGTTAATTAAATTTAAATCAATTTTTTCTGGCTCATATGTTTCAATATATAATGTAGATCTATGTTTTTCAAGATATATATCCTTTATTTTTATTCCATTTAATATTTCTTTTGCTTTTTCCTTAATGTATTCTTCTCCTTTCAATAATCTAGGATTTACCCTTATTTCAATCCTCTTTTTATACTTCTGTGCCAGATTTTTTCCTATTTCAATTCCTCTTATAAATAGATCTACATTATTTACATATATCACTATCTTTGGTCCTTCAAATATTATTTTATTTATATCCTTTGATTGAAATTCCTTTAATAATTCATCCTTAATATTCATCATAAATAATGTAAATACCTTTTATAATTGATTATAAAATTTAAAAAATTATTTTTTCTGTAGTTCTTCCTTTACCTCGTAAAGTTCTTTCTTTAATCCTTCTTTTGTTAATGTCCATATTTCAATACCATATCCAGATCCTAAATCCCTTTTTATAGCAGCTAATATTGCTTTTTTTGCTAATTCTTTTGCTTCTTCCTCACTCATATTTTCTTTATATTCTGTTTCTAATACACCTAAAGCAAACATCATTCCAGAACCTGTAGATATAAAGTTATCAAATTTTTCCAATCCTCCAGCTTCATCTATTTCATATATATTGTAATCATCATTATCTTTTCCAACAATTATAACTTCTGTAAAGAATGGGAACCATTTATAATAGTTCATTAATGTTGATAGAAAACTTGCAGCTTCTTCTGCAGTTGGTTCATTTTTTGATCTTAAATACTTTAATTTTAAATTTGCTTGTAATATCTTTACTAAAGCTTGAATATCACCAACTAAACCAGCAGCGCCCATTAATATATTGTCAGTAATTTGATATAATTTTTGTACTTTTTTATGATATACCATCATTCCTGCTGTCGCTTGCTTATCAGATGCAATTAATACTCCATCCTTAAATTTTATTGCAACAATTGTTGTTCCAGATGATTCCGTCATAGTTCTATTATAATGAAATATATTTATAAGCTATTTTTTTGCATATTTTTTTATTACTTTTTCTTGGAATGAATTCAATACATAATCTACGTGTTGTTTAATTTCATCAAAACTATTAAATTCACCTTTTAATCCTGGACATACAAATTTTCCATTTTTAAATACATTAAATTTTACTCTATAATTTTCTGATACATCAAATACAACAGTAACAGCTGGAAAAGCTTCTGGATTGTATTGAGAATCTGGTATCTCATCTGCCAATCTTACTATATCTATATTATCATAATCGAATTTTCCATTTACAACAATGTTCTGTACCTTTATTTTATAATTTTTTGGAAGTTCTATATCAATCTGTTTAAATAATTCTCTTAATTTTTCTGCAACATATTCTATATCTTCTAATCTTTTTATTCCAGATATATTTATTGTTCCGCTGTTAAATACCAATGCTTTAACATTTTCTTCTTTACTTCCACCTTCTTTTAGTGGTATAATTAATCCAGGAAATGTTTCTGGATCGTATTGAGCATAAGGAATTAGATTTGCAATTTTATCTAATGGTAACTTTACATTAAAATATATTGTAACCACAGCATTAGAAATCTCCCATGTAACCATTTTTAATAAGATTTAATAAAAATTTATAAAATATTTAGCCTATAAAATATGCTCATTTCATATATTCTTTCTACATTATCTAAACCTTCATTTGAGTCTTTTATTATTATTATGGTATCTGTATCCTTTTCTAAGGTATCTTTATATTTTCTTATTATATTTAATAGTTTTTCATCGGCATATATTTCTATATTTGCCTTCTGACCTTTTCTTAATTTGTTTTCTTTTCTTATGTCTTGCAATCTCCTTCTTATTTCCCTATATAACCATTCTTCCTCTAATTCTGGATAATATTTTGTATCAAATCCTATTTTTATAATTCCATAATTAGTCTGTGTAGTTACATAATCCTTTTCTATATTATCAATCTTTATTTCTTTTACATTTAGGTAATCTTTTAATAATTCTACGATATCTCTATTATTTAGGATTTCAAATAAAATACCTCCATCATCTTTATATAAATATAATGTTTTTAATGGTCTTCTTATATTTATATTTATTATATTTCTTAGTTTTAATGCATTTTCAACAATTATATTAAATAATTCATATTCTTTTTCTATTTTTTCATCTATATATTGTTCTTCAACTTTTGGTAAATCTTCTAAAATTATTGATTCACCTTTCAATCCATATAAATTTCTTAATCTTTGATAAATATATTCTGATATAAATGGAATTATAATGGATCCAACATTTATTATATTATATAATGATTTATATATTACAAATAATACTTTATCAGGTTCTCTCTTTATTCTTTCTCTTGTAGCTTTTATATAAAATCTTGATAATTCTAATATCATATCTTGTAATATTCTTCCTGCCTTCCATATCAAATAGTTATCCAATGCATTATATATTTCCTTTTTACTTTTTTCTATGAAATGTAACATATATCTATCTTCCCATCTTAAATTTTCTACATTTATTTTTGCTGGATTTATATTATAATATTTAGAATATTCTTCTAAATATGTTGAAATATTTAATAATGTATTTAATACTTGATATTTAACTTTTATATCTTCCCATTTTAATTTTATATCTTCATATGCCTCTACAATAGATCCTAAATATAATCTCATTGTATCTGCTCCATATTTATTAATTATATCATATGGAGAAACAACATTTCCCAAAGATTTTGACATTTTCCTTCCATATACATCTAAAACATATCCACCAACATATACATTTTTATATGGTATATCATTATAATATAATTCACCCATCATTGCTAAAGAATAGAACCAACCCTTAATTTGATCATAATTTTCTGTTATGAAATCTACAGGATATGTATTTGTTGCTACTGTTGCTGAACCAGAATCTACCCATACATCTAATATATCTGGAATTCTTTTCATTTCTTCTCCACATTTTTCACATTTAAATGTAAATTTATCTACATAAGGTCTATGTAAATTATAATTATATAGATATATTATATCATAGTCTCTTGATCCATATGTTCTTACATAATATAGATCATTTACTTGATTTAATATATCATATTTGAAGTTATTTACAATTACTATAGATTTATCTTCATATTTATTAAATACATCATATAATTTATTTATATCATTTATTTCACTTTCATAATATATTTTATTTTCTTTAAAATATCTTGACAATAATTTTTCAGTATAATCTGTAAATTTTACTACTATTATTATTTCCTTAAATTTATATCCAGTCAATTTTTCCAATTCTTTAACATTTCTAACAAATTTTACATGTCCATTTTTATCAACCCACATTGGTATTGGAATTCCCCAATATCTTTGTCTAGATATTACCCAATCAGGTGCAGATTTTACAGTATTTATAAATGCATTTTTTGCAGCTTCTGGTATAAAATTAACATTTTCAATATCTAATAATGCTTTTGGTTTTATTGAAGATACATTAATGAATATTTGTTCTGGAGATCTAACGATTACTCTATTTCTACATCTCCAACATATTGGATAATCGTGTTCATACCATTCAAAATATATTAAAGCTTTTTTCCTTAATACTTCTAATATAAATTTATAATCATCCTTCTTTGCAATCCATCCTTCAAAATATTTTATATCTAAAATTGTTCCTGTCTCATCTGTTGTATTAAATGGAAGGACATTATATTTTCTAGCAACTTCATAATCTTCAAAACCACAACCTGGAGCTGAATGAACTAAACCAGTACCTTCTTGTGTATTTACATATTCTTTTGATAGCCAAACTCTAAATACACCACTTCTTTCTGATTTAAGTTTTTCTATATAATCCTTTAACTCATCATAGAATAAAGGTTCATATTCTTTAAATTCTAAATCTTTTCCATAAAATTCATCTATTATTTCATATTCAATATTTAATTTACTCATTAATTTTTCTAATATATCTTTTGCAACAATCCAATATTCATAATTATTTTCTCTCTTAATATTCATTTTTATAATTTTGTGATTATTATAATCTAATTCTAATTCTTCAACATAAATATTTGGAACCTTTATTTTTACGTATTTTATTTCAGGATTTACCATAATACCCAAATTATATAATAATGTCCATGGAGTTGTTGTCCAAATTATATAATATGTATTTTCCATATCTTTTGATTTAAATTTTACATAAATTGCATTTGATATTTCTTTTTTATATAGAGGATCTTCATATCCCAAATCTATTTCTTGTTTTGATAATGATGTTTGACAATGAGGACACCACCAAACAGGTTTCTTTTCTTTATATATTAATTTATTTTCATAACCTTTTGCCAAAGCTTCCCATACCCTTTCAATAAATTCATTTTTAATTGGTAAATATGGGTTATCTATATCTTGCCAGTGTGCCATATCTTCATAGAATTTTGTAAATTCATTCATTGATCCATATGCAAAATTAAAGCATTCTTTAATAAATTTGTCAACGCCAATTTTTTCTATTTCTCTTTTATCTCTAATCTTCATATTATCTTCAACCTTTACTTCAATTGGTAATCCATGCATATCAAAACCAGCCTGATTCCATACATTAAATCCTTTCTTTTGATAATATCTTAATATAATATCTTTAATTGTTCTATTATATGCATGTCCCATATGTGGAGAACCAGTTGTATATGGCGGACCTTCTAAGAATATATATCCTTTATTTTTTTCATTCTTTAAAATCCATTTTTCATATATATAATTTTCCTTCCAGAATTTTTTTATCTCTTCTTCTATATTTCTATTCCAATTCATGTTCATAGATCCGATATTCTAACATAAATTTATATATTTAAAATAAGGTATATAAGATGTTTTCTTACAATAATGATTATGATAAAAATAAATAAAGTGAATATGATAATATTTGGGGTAATAATTTTGCTGGGAATTTTAACTTATGTATTAACTCATTCAAAAACTTTATCAATAATACCATTTATAATTGGAATATTTTATTTACTTGAAAGTAATGAATCTAAATAAATAAAAATCTTTTATTAAAATATCTTGAATGGAAAATGAAAAAGAAAAAACTGAAGAAAATAAAGAATGGAATTTTAATCTTAATTTGGAGAAATCAATAATAATAGGATTTATAATATTGGCAATATCAATAATTTTAGGAGCTTATATTATAGCAAATTCAGTATCAAATATAAAAGTATATGGATCGTCTAGTAGTTCTTCAAATGAATTACAAACATATTTACAAACACTACCACAGGCACCATTGCCAAATATTACAAATATAGATCCAGTATATGGAAATCCAAATAATGCAAATGTTGTTGTATATGAATTCTCAGATTATGCATGTCCATATTGTGATATATTTTATTTACAAACATTCCCACAAATTAAGCAAAATTATATAGATAATGGAAAAATAGCATGGGTGTATGTAAATTTCCCATTATATTCAATACATCCATATGCAAACATAACATCACAATATTTAACATGTGTATATGAATTATATGGATTTAATACATGGGAAGAATTTGCAAACTGGAGCTGGTACAATCAAATGCAAAATATATCATGGGATACTTTCTCAAATCAGCAAGATGTATATAATGTATTTAATAAAGAAGCTCAAGCTTTGGGATTAAATGTTAATGAAATAGATTCATGTGTAAATAGTTCAGAATATTATAATCAAATATATAATGAAGAAAATTATGATGCAAGTGAATATGGAATCGATGGAACTCCAACATTTATAATAGCTGTAAAGACATCATCTATTACATTCCAAACAGTTCAACAGGTTAACAATGCATTAAATCAATTAAAGCAATATGGATTAAGTCCTTCAGTATATACAACACCAGATCATAATTATATAATGTTTGAGTTTGCAGGGGCTTTACCATATAGTTTCTTTAATAATATATTACAACCTTTAGTATCTGGCTGAATTATATATAAATTTTTTTATAAATATAATCTTAAATGGCAAGAGAAAAACCACATATTAATTTGATAGTAGTAGGGCATGTAGATAATGGAAAATCAACATTAGTAGGAAGGCTAATGGTATCTTTGAATTTAATAGATCAGAAAGTATTAGAAGAATTAAAGAATATAGCAAAAGAACTTGGAAAGGAAACAGACTATTTAGCATTCTTAATGGATAAATCAATAGAAGAAAGAAAGAGAGGATTAACAATTGATGTAGCTGCAATTAAAATACCGGCAAAGAAATATTCATTAACAATCTTAGATGCTCCAGGTCATAGGGACTTTATAAAGAATATGATTAGTGGTACTGCACAATCTGATGCTGCAATATTAGTAGTTTCTGCGGCACCTGGTGAAGCAGAAACAGCATTGGGTCCAGAAGGACAGGGAAGGGAGCACTTATTATTATTAAGAACATTGGGAATTCCACAAATTATTATTGCAATATCAAAGATGGATGCTGCAAATTATGATCAAAAGAGATATGAGCAAATAAAGAATATGATATTAACATTGGCAAAACAAATTGGTTATACTGAAAAACAAATAAAAGCAATCGTCCCAATTGCTGCATATTCATCAGATGAAAATGTAACACAGAAATCACAAAAAATGCCATGGTACAATGGTCCAACAATATATGAAGCATTTGATCTATTGGATGAACCTCCAAGATTGGTAGATAAACCATTAAGAATACCAATTGGTGATGTATATAATATTAAAGGTGTAGGACTTGTACCAACTGGAAAGGTAGAATCTGGAAGATTAAAACCAGGTGATAAAGTAATATTCTTACCATCAAAGAAACCAAATGGTGTTGTAGGCGAAGTAAAATCTATAGAAATGCATCATGAAAAATTAGATGAAGCATTACCAGGAGATAATATTGGATTTAATGTTAAAGGACCAGAAAGCGGTGATATATTAAGGGGTGATGTATGTGGAAAATTGGGAGAACCATTACCAAAATTAGCAGAAGAATTTACTGCAAGAATTTATGTACTATATCATCCATCTGCAGTTGCTGTAGGATATACACCAGTAATACATATACATACCGCAGCAGTAGCATGTAAAATTGCAGAAATACAATCAAAGATAGATCCAAGAACTGGACAAGAAGTTGAAAAGAATCCACAATTCTTAAAGACTGGAGATGCAGCAATTGTAAAGTTTGTACCAACAAAACCATTAGTAGTAGAGAAATTCGAAGATTTCCCAAACACATCTTTGGGAAGATTTGCAATTAGAGATATGAATAAAACAATTGGAATTGGACAGGTATTAAGTGTAAAAGAAAAGCAAATACAAATAAAGTAATTTTTTTAATTTTATTTTAATTTAAATAAATCTAAAATTTTATGGGATCAAGTATTTTAAAAGCTACTAAGTTATAATTTGTTTTAGTTTGTATAACCCATAATAACTTTTTCCTTTCTAAATAATTTTATGTGGTAAATATAAATAGTTACTCTCAGTTTCTATTAGATCTAGTATCCATTTCAGGTTTACAGGGTAAAATTTTGTTACATCAACACCAACATTAATTGTCTTCTTTTTAGAGTTAATGAATGGGTATTCTCTTAGTCTGTTATTATGTACATGACCATGGATTAGCCATGTATTATAAGAATTCAAATTAGTTGGATAGTGTGAGATTATGAATTTATAATTGTTTATTTGTAATTCTAATTGCTTTACTCCTATCGCTGGAGGATCATGATTGCCTTGTATAAAGATCTTTTTCCCATTTAAGGAATTAAAATATTTTTTAAAATCTCTTCTAGCAAAATCTCCTACTATATAAACTATATCGTCATTAGATATCATCTCATTCCACTTATTTTTTATATATTCGTTCATTGTAGTAACATCTACGAAAGGCCTTGCAGAATATTTAATTATATTTTTATGTCCAAAGTGTGTGTCGGCTATGAACCATATTTTATCTAAATTTTTGGGATCTACTTCTATTTTTAGGAAATTTTCTCTATATTTCTTATATGTTTTCTCTAGTTCAACTAATGATAATGCCTCTCTCCTATTGAGTATTTTCCTATTTAATACATCATACTCATAGACTATTTTACCAGCATTTACTAGTGTTATCCTCAATACCTCAGCTTTATACAAAAAACGAGATAAAATTTGGATAATTTCTTTATTGTTTAAAATATTTTTAACAACTTTAGATGATAAATGAAAAGAAATTGCAGCATGAAACCAGAAATTCTCATTGTAGAATTTAGAGTCAGACCTTTCTATTATATAGTTTTTTAGACTTTTATAAAGATCTTCTCTAAATTGAAAAAGTTCATTATTAGGTCTTATACCTAAAGCTATTGTATATCCTTTTTTTCCTTTTTTTATCTCATATTTATAATAATAAAATTCTAAATTGCTATATTTATTAGATACTTCTTTAATAACTTCCATTATTTTAAGAGGAGCTACTAATGGTCGGAAATTATATATGAGAGTAATATGAGGTACTCTATGTACTTTCAAATGACTTAAATATCTAACCTTTCTCATTATTTGTTTTAATTTATATTTCTCTAGAATTGGTCTTATTTCTATGATATAACTATTTCTCATTATATTTTTATATTTCTCTTATTATTAAAAAGGAGTATTCTCATGCATTCATATCAATATTGAATAGTAAAATTATATTATATCCTTTGCTAATAATTTAGCAGCAATTGTAAGTTCTATAAATATCTCTATAAATTCAAGCCAGAAAATAATTAGTGTATGTTCTTAGATAATAACTTATAAGCTTAAACTTAGCTATTAACAATTAATTAAATTAGAGAGAGGGAAATTTGATAAAAGTCTATTGATTATTACTTTGATCTACCTGTAATAATTGCTTCCTATCTTCTTTACCTCTCAATGCGGATAAAACGAGTGCAATAGATAATATTCCTAAAGATACATAGAGAGCAGACTTTAAACCAGTTAAGAAAGAACTGGCCACACCACCTATTAAATTTGTAGTTCCTAGGAATACTTCAAATGCAACATATCTAGGAACAGTCACGGAGGATACACTTATTGTTATAACGTAACTTAAAAGAGTCCCTATATTTGATAAAGTTCTGGATAAGCCAGAAGCACCGCCGTAAAATCCTCTGGGTGCATTAGCCATTATAGCGCTATTATTAGCTGGGAAGAATAGAGAAGAACCTAAACCACCTATTGTTGAAGCGATTATAATAACATATAAAGGAGTATTGATTGAAAGTTGTAAATATATGAAAATAGCTAAGATCATTAAAGCCAATCCAATTGTAGCAGGTATTCTAGCACCTATCTTGTCTGATAATCTTCCAGTAAATGGTGAAACTAAACTGGCTAAAACGTAACCTGGAACTAATAGTAAGGATGCATTGAAAGGCGATAAACCTCTAATACCTTGAAGATACATTATTATAATAAATGCTGTAGATAAATAACCCGTTGTTTGAAGAAATGATGCGAATAGAGAATAAGTAAATACCCTATTCGCTTTAAAAGCTTTCAAATCTATTATAGGAAATTGCTGTCTCCTTTCAATCAATATAAATCCTAATAATATAATTAAACCGGCAGAAATTAAGTAGATGTTTAGTAAACTCATACCTTCTCCTGCAATGTCAGCAGCTCCATAAGATATTAAAGATAGTGAAGCCAATAAACTTAGCATACCTATAATATCTAGTTTAGTATTTCTTCTTTCTCGATCTTTTATATACTTTAATCCCAATATTATAGCAATGATTCCTATTGGAACATTAATATAAAATATATATCTCCAGCCCAGGAAAGTTGTTATAAACCCTCCCAAAACTATTCCCAAAGTAGCTCCAGCATTCCAACCTATTGAATTATATCCATAAGCTTTACCCCTTTGATTTGGGGGAAATATATCAGCAATTATAGCCCCAGAATTAGCTTGCATCATCGCAGCCCCCAACCCTTGAATTCCCCTAAATGCTATTAAGGAAATTGCATTAGGAGCTGCACCACAGAGAATTGAACCTATTGTAAATATTACAAATCCTAAATTATAAAAGCGAGATCTACCATAAATATCACCTAATCTACCTAATTGAGTTGTAAAGACGGCTATAACTAGAAGGTAAGTTATGATAACCCAAATAATTATGTAAAGGTTAGTATGTAAGTCTTGAGCAATAGATGGAATTGCTAAGATTACAATAGTTGCATCTACAGCAGACATTAAAGTTCCTAAAATAACGACCAGCAATGCTAAGTTATTCGAATTCATAATTAATTGTTAAATAATTAACTATTTATTTTTTTCGGAGTGTTCTCAATGCAGTTATATCTCTTAAGTATCATTCGGGAAGTTTATCCTTTGAATAAATTATTGGATATATAGAATAAAGAATTCTTTCAATTAAACTATTAATGGGCCCGAGGGGACTCGAACCCCTGACCTCCGGCTTTCTTAGGAGCGTAGCCTTATAAGGCCGGCGCTCCACCTCTGAGCTACGGGCCCCTATACATACTTTCACTTATTAATTTTTTATATTTTTTCTTATATACATTTTTTGTAATATAAATATATGGATAATACTAAAGAAGTTGAAATTTTAGATGTAGGATTTTTGGGACAAATTTTTGATGCTTCAAAAGAAGAAATTGAAAAATTTATTAGGGAAGAAGAAAAATCTATTATACTAGATTATGAAAAAATAAAATCATATTTAAATAATAAACAGTTAGATCTTTTATTAAATAAGACAGAAAAATTTTTAGAACAAATGAGTATATATTTTTCTGAAAGATTAGATAGAAAAGTAAAGATAAGAATAAAGAATCTTCCAGAAAGTTTAAGATATTTAAGGATAAGAGATATTAGATCTGAACATAAGGATAAATTAATACAGGCTGAAGGTATAATAAAAGTTTCTTCAGAAGTAAGACCATTTATTATAAAAACAAAATATTTACATGAAGATTGTGGAGGGGAATTTTGGGTTGAAAATAAAAATTTTGTAATAGAAAAACCAAAAAAATGTCCTGTATGTGGTGGTACAAAAGGGAAATTTATTGAGATAGATCATGAAACAATAGATGTACAAAGATTATTAATTGAGGAACCTGCAGATCAAATTGAAAAAGGTGAACAACCTGCCCAAATTACTGTAATATTAAAGGAAGATCTATGTGAGCCTAGAATGGAAAGGAAAACATTGCCAGGAATAAGGGTTAAAATATATGGAATTGTAAAAGAATTAAAAAATTCAAATCTTAAAGCAATATTGGATTTATATATAGATGCAATTTATATTGAACCTGTAGATAAAGATGTTGAAGATATATCAATATCCCCAGAAGATGAGAGAAAAATAATAGAATTGGCAAAGTCTACAGATGTATTAAGTTTAATTGCAAATTCTGTTGCTCCAGGATTGTATGGAAAACATTATGAAATAATTAAAAAGGCAATTGCATTACAATTGGTATCTGGTGGGAAAAGAAGGAGAAGTGTTGATGAAAGAAAAAATATACATATATTAATTTTGGGAGATCCTGGTATTGGAAAATCAAAATTATTAAGATATGTATCAGAAATTGCTCCAAAATCAAAATATGTAGTTGGAATAACATCATCATCTGTAGGTTTAACCGCTTCTGTTAGAAGAGATGAAATATTTAAAGGTGGTTGGGTATTGGAGGCTGGAGCATTGGTATTAGCATCAGGAGGGCTTGTATGTATTGATGAACTTGATAAATTATCTGCAGAAGAATTACAATCTCTACACGAAGCAATGGAACAACAAACAATAACAATTGATAAAGCAAATATTCATGCAACACTTAGAACAGAAACATCAATTTTGGCAGCTGCAAATCCTAAATTTGGTAGATGGGATAAGATGAAAAGTGTAGTTGATCAAATAGATTTACCCCCAACAATAATTAATAGATTTGATCTGATATTTGTTCTTATAGATGAACCAAATCCACAACAAGATGAAGCAATTGTTAATGAACTATTAAAAGGTTTAAAAGAGGAAAGGAAACCACCATTGGATAAAGATTTATTAAGAAAATATATAATATATGCAAAGAAAATTGAGCCTCAATGGACAAATACAGCTTTAGATATTGTAAAGGATTTCTATATAAAGTTAAGATCTAGTTCTGGTGAAGATACAATACCAATAACTACAAGACAACTTATGTCAATAATAAGAATAGCTGAAGCTTCTGCAAAGATAAGGTTATCTCCAGTAGTTACTGAGGATGATGTAAATCTTGCAAAGGAATTATTATTATATAGTTTGAAGGAAGTTGGAATAAATCCAGAAACTAATAGATTGGATATAGATATAATAATGTCTGGAATTTCTTCTACACAAAGACAAAAACTATCAAAAGTATTAGATATAATAAAGGATTTACAGAAAGATTTCCCTGATGGTGTTCCATTAAATGAAATATTGAATGAATCTAGGAAATATAATTTAGAAGAAGAAAAAGTAAAAGAAACAATTGAGAAATTATTGAAGGAAGGATATATATATGAATCTGGAGATAAGAAATATAAAGCTGTATAAATATGTATTTGCCAGTATTTTCAAAAGATTTAAAGAATTATAAGGATAAGAAAGTTTGTTTAATTGGAAAAGTAATAGATATTCAAGAAGAAAAGAAAGTAATAAGGTTAAAATTATTGGATACTTTTGGATTTTTTGATGTTGTTCTATTTGATGTTTATAATATTAAATTATTTGATACTTTATTGATTTTAGGAAGTGTTTCAGAATATAATAATAATTTTTCTGTAATTGCAAGATATTTAAGTATATTAAATGGAGATGATGAAATTTTATGGAGAAAATTTTTCATTAAAAAAATAAAAAAGAATAAAAAGAAAAATAATAAAGAAAATAAAATGGAAGAAAAAGATATTGTTGAAAATAATAATTTGGAAGAAAAAGATATAAAAAAAGAAATATATGAAGAAGAATTACCCGAAGAGGTAAAGTTGAGAAAGCAAATTTTAGAATTTATAAGAGATAATGATAAAGGTGATGGTGTATCTTTAAAAGATATAAAAGATTTCTTTGATATAAGTGAGGAAAAGTTATCAAATATTATAATGGATTTATTATCATCTGGAGAGATTTATGAATCTTCACCAGAAAAATATAAAGTTATATGATACCAACATATGAAGAAATGTTAGATGAAGCATATAAGAAATTGAGTAGTATGAAAGTTCTACAGGGATCTACATTAGGATCAATAAATATACCATTACCAAAAATAAATTATGTTGGAAAATGGACATCTATAGAAAATGCAGGAACAATATGTGATGTAATAAATAGAGATATAAATTTATTAGCAGAATTTTTACAAAAAGAATTTAGTGTTGCATCAAAAATTGAAGATAAAAAAATAATATTACAAAAAAAGATAGAATTTGATAAAATAAAAGCAAAGATAGATAAATTTGTAGATATATTTGTTAGATGTCCAATATGTAAAAAATTGGATACAAGATTAGAAAAGAGGGAAAGGGTATATATTATTAAGTGTTTAGCCTGTGGTGCAGAAAGTCCTGTAATATATAAGTTGAAATGATATTAGTAAAAAAGTATAAAGATAATTATGGATATGTATTAGTTTTATGTGATAAAAATTTATATGGAAAAAGATTTGAGGAGGGAGAATTTGTATTAGAACTAAATGAATTTTTTAAGGGAGAAGAGAGAGAAAGTATTGATGAAAAAGATTTTGATGATATATATTTTATATACGCAGTCGGAGAAGAATCTATAAATATATTAAAAGAGAAAAAAATAATTGAAGAAAAAGATATTAAAAGAATTGCTGGGGTACCATATACTTTTGTCATTTATTTATGAAGAGGATTTGTCCATCATGTGGAAAGGAAGTTGAGAAATTATATGATGGATTATGTTATGATTGTTATTTAAAAATAAATAAAAAGGAAGAAAAAAGGGAAAAGGTATATATATGTAAATATTGTGGAAGAGTAAAATACCATAATAAATGGTATAATAATTTTGATATAGATAATTTTGAATATGAATATACTATTTGTCCAAGATGCAAAGGTTTAAATAGAAAAGCAAATTTAATCTTACAAATAAGAGGATATAATAAAAATATTGAAGATGAAATATTAAAAATAGCAAAGAAAAATAAAGATATAATAAAAAAAGTGGATGAAATAAATGAAAAAGATATTGATATATATTTATATGTTGGAAAAAATAGGGTAAAAGATTATTATAATATATTAAAAAAATATGGAGAAGTAAAATTAAGTAAAAAATTATTTGGTTATGATAAAGAAAAAGGGAATAGAAAATACATTGTAACAATATTACTAAGGAATGATGAAGATGCATAGAAAACCTTATAAAAGTTTACATAATAATAAAAGGGTATGGATTGGGAAGACCTAAAAAGAAAGGTAGAAGAATTGAAAATGATGGCTCCAAAAGAAAGTGAAGATTGGGATGAGGAATGGGAAGAGGATTGGGATGAAGGAGAAGAAGATTGGGAAGAAGATTGGGAAGAAGAAGAGTGGTAATTTATTAATGTTTAATTTATAATATTTTTTAAATGCCTCTTTTCGAAGAAGAAGGAATTCCCGTTCCAAAGGGTAGACAGGTTATAGGAATAATTGAAGAGGTTGTTGGCTGGGCACATGCGAGGGTAAGATGCTTTGATGGAAAGACAAGAATATGTAGAGTACCACAAAATAAGAAAATGCATAGGAATATATGGTTAAAGAAAGGTACATATGTATTAGTTGAACCATGGGAATTGCAATCTGATAAAAAGGGAGATATATTATATTCATATACAGATTCAGAAGTTGAATGGTTAAAGAAGAAAGGATATTTAAAAATTGAAGAAGAGTTTTAGGGCCCGTAGTCTAGTGGCAGGACGGTGGGCTCCAGACCCATTGACGGGGGTTCGAATCCCCCCGGGCCCAAGACCGAAACAAAATTATAAATTTGATAAATTTGATATATTGCTAAATGTTTGATTTAAAGCATTATTTGATGTATTTGATAAATTTTGTTGGGATGACATTATTCTTAAAGTTTGAGGTGCTACAAAGATTATAACTAGTACTAAAACGATAAGTCCAATTATTAAAAGGATTATAAAATTTATAGCATCGGATTTTTTCATCTTATAGATTATGTAGGAAAAATCTTTGTATTTGTATAATGTTGTGTTGTTGTACTAGCTGTAAATGTGCTTTATGAACTAGATCCTCCATTTGCCTGATTTGATATATTGCTAATTAATTGGCCTGTTTGATTTGTCTGATTTATTGCAGGATTTATTACATTGTTTGTTCCTACTACTCCTTTAGAAAATGTGCCTGAAAAGAATAATATTACAAGGACTAAAACAACAAGTGCTATTATTAATATAATTATTGTATTAATTGGTAATGATTGGCCCTTTTTTACCATAAATTTTTATGCAATTTCCATATTTTTAAACTTTTTATAAAAAATCAATCTTATGTGGATAATAAGAGAAAAATTAAAAGATTATGATATTGAATTTTCTGAACCCCCAAAAAATTTAGATTATGATATATCAATTAAATTATTCAAAGAAATGAAAAAGGGAAAAGATCCAAATATATTAGTAAATGAAATAATTGAAAAAATAAGAGAATTTGTTTTGGATTATAAATTTATGAATGGATATTTAAATATTAAATTAAATAAAGGAAAATTATTAGAAAATTATAAAAAATTGTTTGATTTTGAAAAGAAGAATATTAGAATATTTTTAGAACACACATCTGCAAATCCAAATAAAGCATTACACATAGGTCATTTAAGAAATTCAATAATTGGAGATTCTTTGTATAGATTATTTAAAACATTAAATTATGATGTATATGTAATAAATTATATAGATGATACTGGGGTACAGGTTGGTGATAATATTGTTGGAATATATTATTTAAAGATACCTGAAGAACCAAAGGATTTCAATTTAGAAAAAGTAATAAATAATATTAAAGAATTTTTAATAAAAGAAAATTTGTATAAGGAAGAATATGAGGAAAAAATTAGGAAAATATTTTTGGAAAGAATGAATATATTGAAAAATTTATATGGATATGAAGTACCTGAAAAAATCGATCATTATTATGGGGATTTTATATATGTAATAGTTAATAAGTTGTATGAAATAATTCCAGAATTAGAAAGATATAAATATAATATTATAAAGATGATTGAGGAGGGAAATAATGAAGTATATTATTTATCTAAAATAATATCTGAAAGAATCTTATTTGAACAATTAAATACATTATGGAGATTTAACATATATTTTAATATAATAATTAGAGAATCTGATATATTGAAATATAAATTATTTGATAGTGCATTAAAAATATTGGAAGAAAATAAAATGATAAAAAAGGATGATACAATTTCTTTAGATTTAACAAGGTGGGAGGATATATATAAAGCATATTCAAATAAAGAAAAAGTTCTTGTAAGATCAAATGGAACTACTACATATATTGCAAAAGATATTGCATATGCAATGTGGAAACATGGTATAATTAAATCAAATATTAAATTTAAAGAATATATAAAACAACCAAATGGGGAATATATATATGAAATAAATGATGAGGGAAAAGAAATTGAACCATGTAAAATTTCAATAAATGTAATTGGGATGGAACAAATGCATAATCAACTAATGGTAAAAAGAGTAATTGAGGAAATTGATAGAAATTCTAAATATATATATTATGGATATGGATTGATTAGATTACATAGAAATACTGCAAAAATATTTGGAATAAATGAGGATATAAAAATGTCTGGAAGAAGAGGATTCTATATAAATGTTGATGATTTATATGAGAAATTATATAATATTGCATATGATAAATTTAAAGATAAAGAAAAATCTGAAAAAATAGTAAAGAGTTTTATATCATTAGAAATGTTAAAATATGATAGAAATACAACAATATTGTTTGATATTGATAAAATGTTAAATTTGGAAGAGGGAAATGCAATATACTTTCTATATACATATGCAAGGATAAAATCATTATTAAATAAAGTTGATAAAATACCTGAAGAATTTGAAATAAATGAATTAAATAAATATGAAGAAAAATTAATTATTAATTTATTTAAGTTTAAAGATATAATTTATGATATTGAAAAATCATTAGAATTAAATCATTTATATAGATATTTAATAGATCTGGTTAGATCATTTAATGAATTTTATCAAAATGTTCCAATATTAAATTATAAAGATAAATATCCTCATAGATTATTCCTAGTATATTTAACAAAAGAAATATTGGATAAAATATTTTATATATTAAAAATTGAACCTGTAGAAAGTATTTAAAAATATAATATATATTATGAATTTATGTCGATGATAAGGATTAAAATGTGGGGAACAGATTTAAAAACAATGAATCAGTTTACTAATCAATTGTTAAAGATAATTGAACAATTGGGTATTGAAAAGAGGGGTCCTGTTAATTTACCAACAAAAATAATTAGAGTACCAACTATGAGAACATTGGGAAAGAGAGGTACAAAAATATATGAAACATATCAAATAAGAATATATAGAAGATTTTTAGATGTTGCAAATGATGAAAGATTTTTCAAAAATTATTTTATAAATATGCAAATTCCATCAAAAGGATTTAGAATATCTTTAAAGATAATAAAATGAGTTATATTTTATTAAGATATAATGGATTATATATATTTGATGATAATTTGGAAAAATTTCAGAAAATTGATTTAGAATTAAATTTAGATGATTTAAAGGAAATATATAAAAATAAATTACCTGAAAAGGTAAAAAATTATATAAAAGAAAATGATATTTTTATTGGACAAAGGTTTGATGGATATAAATATACTGAAGATATAAATATAATAAGAAAGGCATTGGAAAAAATCGGGGAAGAAAAAATTAATAATAAATTGTTTATTGATCTATTAAAAGAACAAATATCAGATTCTATAAGTAAGGATGAAATAATAATACAGGCAATAAGTTTCCTTGATGATTTAAATAAATCTTTGAACTTATTTATGGAAAGATTTAGAGAATGGTATGGACTATATTTTCCAGAAATTTCACAAGAAATTGAAGATCATGAGAAATTTATAAGAACAATTATAAATTCAAATAGGGAAGAGTTGATGAAAAAATATAATATTAATAAAACAATGGGTGGGAAAATATTCGAAAAAGAAGATTTGGAAATAATGAATAAAATATCATTAAAAATAAAGGAACTTTATGATTTAAGAAAAGATTTGGAAGATTATATTGAAAAATTAATGAGGGAAATCGCTCCAAATCTATCAGAAATTGCCACTCCAAAAATAGGTGCAAGATTAATATTATTATCGGGTGGATTGAAAGAATTATCATTATTACCTTCCTCAACAATACAGGTTTTAGGTGCAGAAAAAGCATTATTTTTGCATTTATCTAAAGGTATAAAACCACCAAAACATGGTGTAATATTTAATCATCCATATTTACAAAAATTACCTCCAAAAAGAAGGGGAGCGATGGCTAGAACTTTGGCATCAAAAATATCCATTGCAGTAAAAGCAGATTTAAATAAAAAAATAATATATCAGAAATTGAAGGAAGAATTGGATAAAAGATTTAAAGAATTATCGGAAAAATGAAATTAAAACCATTAAAAGAAAATAAGAATATATTTATTGATGAAAGAGGGAAATTATATACAAAGAATTTGGTACCTGGAAAAGTTGTATATGAAGAAAAATTGGTAAAATATAATAATGAAGAATATAGGGAATGGATTACAAATAGATCTAAATTGGCAGCAGCAATTAAGAAAAATATTGGAGAAGTACCAATTAATAAAGGTGATAAAATATTATATTTAGGTATTGCATCGGGTACAACAGCATCCCATATCTCTGATATAATTGATAAAAATGGAATAATATTTGGTGTAGATGTTTCTTCAAGAATATTAAGGGATCTTGTTCCAATATTATATGATAGAAGTAATATTATTGGTATATTAGCGGATGCTGATAAACCATGGGAATATTTACATATTGTTACAAAGGTTGATTTAATATATCAGGATGTTGCACAACCACATCAAGTAAAAATATTTATTAGAAATATAGAATATTATTTAAAGAATAAGGGATATGGATTTTTAGCAGTAAAAGCAAGATCAATTGATGTATCAAAGGATCCAAGAGAAATATTTAAGGAAGTAAGAAGGGAATTGGAAGATTATGGATTAAAGATAATAAAAGAAGTAAGATTGGAACCATATCATATTGATCATGCAATGTTTTTAGTTCAAAATAAATAATTTTTAAAGGTTATTATAAATATATAAAAAATGCTGCATGCTATAAGGGAAATTGATAGAAATGGAAGGGAAATATTTAAATGTCCATTATGTGGTCATGTATTTGTAAATAGTAAGAAATATAGTAGACACTTGATGAAATCTCATTTAAGAAATGTTACAATGAATAAAAGAAAGTGGAAGAAATTTATGAAACAATTATTATTAGTTAACATAAAGGAAAAAAGTAATATTGAATTAACAAATTATGAAAAATATTTAAAGATAAAATCAAAGTTAAATAATATAAAGTCAGATAGTGAATAATTTTATCTTTTCTTTTCCAGATAATTCTCTAATTATTCTTTCATAAATTATATCTCGTATATTTTTAATACCCTTTACTCTTCCTTCAATATCTTTAAATGATTCAAATGGTTTTTTCTGTCTTTCTTCAATAATCTTTTGTACAGTTACTTTTCCAATATCCGGTAATAATTCTAATGTATGAAGTCTAATATTTAATGGACCAGCATTATTAAAAAATTCTACAAATTTTTTCTCATTTTTTGCTATTAAATCTTTTATTGCTTTTTCTAAATTTGCCTTTGCAATTTCTGGTAATTCATCAAATGATAATCTTTTTAGTATAGATCTTACCTTATCCCTTTGTTTATTTCCAATATATAATTCTTCAAATAAATTTACTGTAACACCTGGTTTTAATGTTAATAATAATAATGTAAAATAATCCCTTCCTACAGTATATACTACTGGCTCCTTAATATTTTTTGTTGGATCTCCCCCTGGTAAATAATATATTACAATTGCGTACTCTTCTCTTTTATCCATATTTCTTTATTGCATCTAATATTTTTTCCATATCTTGTTTGCTTAGAGTATTTGTATATAATACTGTTCTTAATTCTTCTTCATTTTTTGGTAACATTTCTAATATTTGTATTTTTACTTCATCTGGTAAATTTATATCCTTTAATTCTTCTAATATTTCTTTTTCCTGATTTTCATCTAATTTATATGTATCATTAAGGAATTTCAATGTTCTTTCCTCTACATATAATAAATTTCTCTTCTCTTTATTTTTCAATAATATATTTTTAACATTTGCAGGTGTTATAATCTTTTTATTTAGTACATCCATTTATATATCTTTTTAAATATTATTTAAAAATATATCATGAACTTTTAATTTAATGACTGCAAGAAAGGGAAAGGGGTTGAGGAGAAAGACAAGGGATAAGTTATCATTACATGTAAGGGAACATGGTAAAATAAAGATAAGGAAAATATTACAAGAATTTAATATAGATGATAAAGTTGTAATAAAGATTGATCCATCATATAATAAAACAATGCCCCATCCAAAGTACCATGGAATGGTTGGAAAAATTTTAGGAAAGAGAGGAGAATGTTATGAAGTTTTAGTAAATGATAAGGGAAAAGAAAAAATTATAATTGTTCATCCAGCACATTTAGAAAAATTTAAGGGGCAGGTTTCTCCTGTTCAGGCTTCTTAGGTATATTATTTAAAATAATATCCCTTATTTTTATCATATCTTCCTTTTTAAGTAATGGCAATTCAATTGTTAAACTTACACTTTTATTTAATAAAAATGTATGGGTATAAATTTTTATTGTATATAATTTTTTAATTTTCTCATATAAACTCTGATATATTTCTATATTATTTATGTAAGAATTTTCTATTGACCTTATATTTTCATTTTCAATCAATATTAATCTCTTATTTGTAAATATTATATAATAATTCTTTGCCTTTTCATAATATTTCAATGCAATATAATATACAATTGAAATAATAAAAAATAATAAAACTAGGGATAATATGTTTGGATTATAATATTCTGAAAAAGAAAATGTAACAAAATATATTGAGAAAATTAAATATAATGGAAATGTATATCTTAATGAATATACTGATGGATTATAATTAATAATAAATAATGGATCTTCATTTTCTAATTTTATTTTTTCATTTATTTTTTCTTTTTCAAATGATAAATAATAATCTTCTTTCATTTTTCTTTATTTATTCAAAAATTTATAAATATTGTTTTTTATTTTTATTTATGGACTTAAAATTTGATAAAAGGTTATTATTATTAACAATATTCTCAATAATAGGTTTAATTATATATATTTATTTAGAATATGTTGTTTTAATAAATAATTCATCACCATTATTTTGTTCTATTAATAATACCCCAATAAATTGTGAAAAAGTAATAGAAAGTCAATATTCAAAATTGTTTGGAATACCTTTAGAAACATATGCAATTGTATATTTTATAATTGATATATTTCTAGTATTATTATTATATAAGAAAAAATTGAAAATAATTTATAATTTATTTTATAGGTTAATTGGTATATTATTTGTAATATTTTCATTATATGTGATGTTATTTTTGATTCATTCAATATGTTTATATTGTTCTACAGCAGATGGAATATTGATTATAAATTTTGGGATAATTTTATATTATTATAAAAAGAAAGTTTTCGAATAAAATTTATAATTGATGAAATTTTTTAGATATATATGAAAAATAGTATAGCAATAGATATGGTAATAATTATAGTTATTGCATTAGTTATTTTGATTTTAGCAATTTTGTTTGGATATAAGATATTTTTAGGTGGAAATACAGCATCAAATCAATCATTCAGTTTTATTAATAATAGCTTTAATAACGTTACAAATCAATCAATTACAAATATAATAGGATGAGAGGAAAGATTTTTGATGATTTTATGATGTTTATAGGTTATTATCTTCCAATATTTATTATAATTCTTGCAGGAGTTATATTTATTTTAACTTCAATATTTAAATATTACCATATTAATAATCCATCACAATATTATATTTCAATACAGAACCAAAACAATCAAAATAATCAAAACAGTAATCTGAATACTATAAATTCAACAATTATGGTAGATATATATTATCAAAATGGATATGATATATATTATGTCCCATCATTTATTGAAAACTTAAGTAATTGGAATATATTTTATAATATTACAAATACTTATAGCAACATTAGTAATAATAATATATTACAAATAAATCCCGAAAATATAACAAATATTAATTCAACAACTTTTAATATAAATTCATTAAGTAATGTTAAATTAAACTCTACAATTAGTTTATCAAACAATACTTTTGAAGGAAATAAAGTTACATATACATATCAAGGAAATACATATGAATGTAGTATTAAAGGAAGTAATAATATACAATATGAAGCAGGTAGTTTTATATATTTTTGTATATTATGTGAACCACTAAATAATCAAAATAATCAAAACATACAAAATTACTATTTAAATGAACCTGAATATTTAAATATAACCCCAGCAATATATTTATTAAGTAATTCATATCCAAATATTCCAAATACTCAATATTATAATTATACAGTAAATAATGTAGAAATAGTTAATGGAACATATGTAGTTATAACTTTATCAAATAGTAATGGAGGATATTCTATGGAAGATTTTCAAAATATATTAGTTACAATTGGTCCTCCTTTAAGTAATTATATAAATACTACCCCATATTATGGAGATAATGTAGTATTTTTAGTTTATTATGCTGGTAAATATTATGCATTACCTTCATGGTATGCTGGAGAAAATAATGGAAATTATTATTTCTTTATTAATCTATTGAATATCCCTTCATTATATAATAGTAATAGTTTTGGATGTAATTTTTTACCAATATTTGTTGGATTTAGTAATGAAAATCTATTACCATATTTAAATGGAACAATTGGTGGGGATCCTTATGCATTAGATCCTAGTAATCCTTCTAATGCAATTGAATATGATAATGGATTAAATGTATTTCCAATATATGTTAACTTTTATTCATACAATGGAAATGTAGAAGATAATTCATATTGCGGTAATTCTAATGGATTTTTGAATTGTTATCAAAATATTCTATATGAAAATGTATTACCTCCATATAATAATGTAACTATTTATGTAAATGCAACAGGACAAATTTCTCCATATGTTGGATCATATGGACCTTTCGAAGGATTAGCTATGGATGCTGGACAAAATCAAGGATCATATGCATTAATTACATCAAATGTTTTACAAAATACATTTTCTCAATTATCTCAATCATCAAATGGATTGGGATTACAAACATTTGTATATTTTTCTGGAATACCATGGGAAGATTCTCCAGGTAATGGCATTACTAGCTCAACTCCAGAAGTTGCAGATGCAGTAGTACTATCATATGTTAGTTATAATAATCAATTCTATGCTGATACAGTACAGGATTATAATGCTGATGATTCAATAAGTAATCAGGAATGCGATCCTACTTCTGGAGAATGTTATACTATAGGAAATCAAGATATAGGAATAAATGTTGGAGGTTATACATATTTGCCTCTTAATTTCCCAATATTTATGTATGAATATGGATGGACATCTACTTTTCCTCCAAGTCCAGGTTCTGGTGATTCTTCAGGTTATTATGTTGGAATATTAGAATATAATAGTACACAAGGATTGGGATATTTTTTAACTACTCAATATACAAATAATCCAAATTCAATTGGATATTATGATTATTATTATTCAGGATCTGGAGGGGGTATTTCGACCTGTTCGAAAAATATATCTATATTAGGGAGATCCATAAGCATACAGTATCCTTGTTGGGGTCTCAATTATTATTTCGTAGAAGATACTAGTGGAAGTACAAATGGATATTCAGGATCTGATTATTTTGCCTTTATGCCTCAAGATCAACAAGGAAATTCATATTATTCTCAATATGGAGTATTTTGGTTATATAATTGGTTCCAATCAGGAAGTAATGATATGTTGAATATATTCTTCTTAATGAATGGAAATATTTTCAATTATTCCCTTGCTTTAGAACAATATGAATGGTGCGGATTGTTAAGGTGCTATAGAGCATACGCAATACCGCCAAACCCACCAGCATCTACAATAAACGGAGAACCAATATTCGCACAATCATATATAAATGCGTATAATACGGCGTTTAATCAACAATCAAATTCTCAAAGAGCTTTATATAATTATAGAGCGTTTACTTATAGTGAAGTAAATAGTAATAATTTTGTACCTGGAACTTTTGGATATTATGAATATTATGCAAGTAGTTCACAATCTCTTACTATAAGCTACTTACAAGATGATGCAAATTATTATAATGGGAATCCTTATTTGTTCATTTCAGCAGGTTCTGGAGGAGGATCTGGTTATATGTATCTAGATTGGGTTATAGTAACATATGGAGTTCCTTATGTTGTGAGTGTATCCTAGAAATTGTTAAAAAATTAGCTGGAAGGATTGTATACTTGCTGTGGGGCAACAAAATTTGACAAGTATGTGCCTGCAGGAATATTGATATTTTCTCCATATGAGATTACAGTTCCATTTGGTTGTACTAACACTAATCCTCCACCACCTAATCCATAATGTCCATATAGTTCTGTCTGATATGCTACTGTTCCTGTTGTGTTTGTCCAATCATATACTGGCGAGTTTCCTGGTAGTCCTGCTGCATATGTGCCTGGTGTATTCATTGCTTCTACAAAGTTTGATACCCAATTATCATATGTATAAAATCCAGCAATATTTCCTGGGTTTATATTATTAGCTTCTATTACATAATATGTTTGTCCATTTATTATTGCTTGTTGAATTGGTACTTGGCTATTATTTGCATCAATTACATATAAATCCTGTAAAGGCACATACGGTTGACCATTTATTGGATCAGTTTGTCCAACAAATTGATTATTTAATTGAACTATTTGATTATGATTTTGTATTATTGTATTTGAATATTGACCATCCCATATTACATTCTTTATTTCACTTCCGTTAGGTAATATTAACTCACCTTCAGGATCTATATGTCCATTGTAATTTATTGTTTGACCATTTGGTACAAATGCTATATATCCAGATCCTAAATATTGTACATGTTCATTATTTGAAGGTAAAGAATGTATAGCATTTAATCCAACCATTATAAAATATACTATACTAGTACCAGCACCAACTATTATTAATCCATATCCTATTAATTTACCTCTAGGACTTTTATCTGCGTTCATTATATATAATCCTTCCGAGATTGAAACCCTTGCGGGAGATGGTAATGCTGAAAGCATAATTTTTGGTCCATATTCTAATATTTTATATTTTATTTCTTCTAATTTTTTGTCTAAATATTCTGGAAGTTTTTCAATTTTATCTTTAATTGCTATTCCATATTCTAATATTCCACCTTTAACTTTTTGAAGTCCATAATAGGTTTTATCTCTTACATCTTCTAATCTTTCATCTAAATATTTTAAGGATTCATCAACCTTATCTTTAAAGTTTCTAAAATCACCTTTTACCTTATCTTCTACTTTATGTAAAATATCATCTAAACCTCCCTTCGAATTTTTGAAAGGTTTCATATAATATACTTTTAATAAAATTTTAAAAGTATAACTATTTTCATAGTTATTAAATAAATAAACTTTTTCATAAAAATCTTATAAATATTTTAATTTCCTAATCTAAGAAAGCTAATATAAAATAATAAATACTACAACGCCAACTACTATTATAATAACCCAAATCGGTATTGAACTAAATAAAGATTTATTTGATGTAGTACTTTGTATTGAATTATAAGATGTATTAGAAGTTGATATTGTGGAATTATTAGAAGTATTATTTATAGTATTATTAGTTATATTAATTGTTGTTATATTAGTATATTGACTTATTTGATAAGGCAATGGTGTTATTGCCATATATATTGAACCTTGACCAGTTGAAATATTATTTAATCCAAACCATGCTAAATAAAGATCATTATTTAAAATTGATGCCTTTGGAATTATTGTAAACTGTGTTGTATAATTAATAATTGGTTGTAATTCTGTACCATTCCAATAATATATACTTAATAAACCAGGTCTCCATGCAATTATAACATATCCATTATTATATAATATTGGAAATGCACTTTCATATATTGGTAAATTCAATGTTAAATTTTGATTAATTGTTAATACTCCATTATAAAATTGATATAAAGAATTACCAACAAAACCAATATATGTTGTATTTACAAATTCAATACTTCCATTGTTCATGTTTACTAAAGCAATAGTTCCATTTAAAAATTGAACAGTAACCAAACCATTATTTGCAGAAAGAATATCAAGAATACCCGGAATATTTAAAGATTTAATAACATTGCCTGAAAGTGTTAATTCTTCAAGTATTGTATTATTATATGTAAGGGATAATGTAGGTTCATAAACTAAATATATATAATTTCCATCACTAGCATAACTTAATGCATCACCATTGTTTGTTAAATTAATAACAGGACCCCAAACATTATTATTTAATATTGAAGCTTGAAGAAGAATTGTTAAATTATTTAAAATAGGCAATATTTCACTAGTTGATGTTGTATTTGATGTAATATTCATAATGGCAAAATTACTAGGGGTTGGTGGTGTACCAGCCCATAACATCATTAATGATCCATTATTTAATTCAACTAATAATGGACTATCTTCTCCTAAATCATTGAAATTTGGTAAAGGTGCATTCATTTCTTCAGTTCCATTAAATATAACACCATTAATAATATTTACACCTGATGGAGATTCTTCAGTATAATAAATATAAACAAGACCATTATAACTAGTTATTGAAAATCCATTACCAAAACTAGTATTATTAGTTATAATAATAATTGACGTATTTGTATATTGTTGTCCATTTAAATTTGTCTATGCCATAATTTTTGTATTCAACATTATTAAAAATAATATAAAAAATATAACTATTGCTTTAATTTTATTTTTCATATAATTTTTTAGTAATTATTATTTTTAAGTATTATAGTTATTAAAAATTTATTATAAAAAATTAATAAAGTCCAAGATTTTTATAATTGGTATGAAATCTATAAGCGATAGTGTAATAGAACTTATTATTGCAATTATTATTATAATATTTGTAATAATTTTTTTCTTTAGCGCATTAAAAGGTCTTAGTTATGCTGGTAGACCAGAAGCAAAATTTGGATATGCATTAGCAGGAAGTATAAGTTTTATGATAAATCCAGTAGCACAGGGAATATCTGATGCTGCAACAATTGCAAATGATGTATTAATAGGGGTTTTTGTTGCTGCAACTGTTGCTGGTATTGTTTCTGGAATTAAAGCAAATTATGACGAGAATGTACAGTTTTTAGAGAGTATAGGATATGACGAAGAAGCTATACAGAATATAAATAATAAATATCTGCTATTTGAAGATATTGAAAATGGAGGTTTCCCAACAGATAAAATTGCGTCTGGTATTGTAAATGCATATAAAACCACATTTTTAAATCCATTGGGTGCAAGTTTATTGGGAGGAACACTTGGTTTAGATGCTATATCATATTTATTAAATAATTTAGCACATTCAATGCAAGCACCAATTTTATATTATTTAGTTCCAGAAGGTGTAGTAGCTGTGAATTTAAGTAATATTGGTAATGCTCAAGTAAATGAAATGCTTAATGATTTAAATCAATCATATGCAAATTATATAGAACAAAACAATATTTGTAGTAATCCAACGTCATCAGAATGTCAAAATTTATATGCAACATATTTAATTGCAAAATATTTATTCTATACATATGGAGAAACATTAGGACAGAGTGTAACTATCTCAGGTAATCATAATGAATATGCGATATTATTATTTGACTATAACAGTGATTATAGTGTTACATTAAATGATGTTTTATGTATGTTAGAAATGATGAAATATTATAATCAAGTTCCATTAGAAGTTATGTATGGAAATAATACAATATATAATAGTAATAATAATATTGCTTGTCAGGTTTTAAGTAATGTGTATTCCAGTGCAATGTCTTCAAATCCTCAAGATGCAAATAATGTATATAATAAATTATTAGTAAATTCATATGAAGTAGATCAAAGTGGTAATGCTAACCAATTAAGTTCAACTTCAAATAATCCAGAACCAAATGATGTTATAATTATCCCAGCTATACAACCACCAGATGGTATAATAATTGAATATACATATGAAGGAGGAAATAGAGCAATCTTATTAACATCAATTTCAGGTGAAAGTTAATTTATAAATTGCAAAGTTTTTAGATTTATAATGGAAACTGGAGAACTTTTAAAGATAATCCTTGCATTAATATTCATTATATTAATATTAATATTTGTTTTTATTGTATTAGGACCAAAATTAGGGCTAAATATAAATATATTTGCTCAATATCAATTAATAGGAGGAAATGGATAAAAAAACACAAGTAAATACATTTTTAGTAGCAATAATATTACTTGTTGTTGCTTTATTATTGTTAGCAATATTTATGTACTTTTATTTTAAAGGAGGAGTAAATTTATTTAATAGTATACCTCAAACAAATGGCACAAGTGTTGTAAATAATATAAATAGTAACAACTATGGAGGCTGATAATTCAATAAATTTTTTAATATTTTTAATTATTGCAATAGTAATAATTGTTTTAGCAATAATATTTTATTATTATATGGTAAGTCATTCCATGCAAGTAAATGTAACAATCGTAGGATATAAAATATTAAATCAATCTGGATTAGGATAATATGAGAGGAGATTTTCTTAGAATAATTTTTGATATAATAGTATTAATCGTATTGGCAGTTTTAATATACTTTATTATTGTGACATTTATTGGAGTTGCTATGGGAAATGAGGCAAGATATATTGGATATTTAAATGCAATTGCTAGTGATATAAATAATCCAGGTAATTCAGGTAATGGAGAAGTATTTATAAATAATTATGATTATAATTATGTTTTTGTATTAACAAATAATAATAATGCATGGTATTTGCAATTATATCATTGTTTTCCTCCAAATCAGGTTGTAGGTCTCTTATCTGTTAAAGTAGTATATTGGAATGTTTCTACGACAGATAATGGAAATACTATTATATTTGCACCAGCATTGGCATTTTGTAAATTAGTAAAACAAGAATCATTAAATGTAAATCAAATAAATATAAACATACAAGGATTAAATGATAATGCTGGTTTATTAGCATATTCTAATAATGAGAACTTAGGTATCTTTCAAATTTTTGTAAATATAATTGATAATTTCTTTCCAGGATCGTCTTCGTTCTTTCTTACTATAGTAAATGATACAACAATAACTTGTAATAGTAATGGATGTAAATTTACGTCAACAATCAATGAAAATGGCAATACATATCAAGAAAGTGGTTATATATATTGTGATCCAAATCCAAATGTAAATACAAATAATAATAATTTGCCATATAACCCAGCAGATTGTGTAGAATTATCAGGATTTCCACAGAATCCTCAAATACAGCTCAGTAATCTTGAAGGTGAGATAATAAGTTCTGAAACATTTACTTCTCTCATTCAACTATTCCAAACAAACTTTCCATTATTATATTTTGCAGGTTCTTTACCACCAACAGTAATGGATATAGAAGTAAATAGCAATGGAAATACAGCAAATATTAATATATACATAGGAGAAACTGTTTCTACATAATATGGATGTTGATGGATTATTAGATGCAATAGTAGCATCAATATTTTTAATAATTGTATCATTAATAGGAATATATTTTCCATATATTGTTGCAAGAATATTTGGTACACATAATCCTTATTTAATATTGGAAGTTGCTGGTTTTATTACATATTCAACATCAGAACCTGGAAATATGACGGCAGCATTTTTAGTAACAAATGCCCCAGACTTCTTTTATGAATTTAGGATAATTCCTCCAATACAATCATCCGCTCTGTTTATTCCTTTATATAATAATAATGACTTTTTAGTTAGTATTGGAGAATGTTATGTAAATAATCTATGGCAACAACTTGCAGATGATGCATTAAATTCTTTTTTGACTGAGGTATTTTCATATTTACCAGGATTAAAGAATGGTGTTATTACAAAACCTTTAGCAGATGTTTTAAATGATGTATTTAAATCTTCATCACAAATTGCAAAACAAACGGCAATAGGTGCTGCTGGCATGTATGGATTATATACATATCAATCTACACTTTTACAATACACATCTGGAAATTATAATATATGGGGAGACATTTTTAATGCATTGCAATCTTCTGTGGGACCCACCTTATGGTCTACTGTAGAATTTACCATAATGCAAGTTGGAGATATGATATTAGATGAAACTTTACCACCTCCAGCCGATTTTGTAGCTGGTTTTGCATTTAATTTAGCATTTACTTCAGCAATTACTTTATATCAATATTGGCAAGATACATCGAATCCATATGCTAGTTGCTATTATAATCAATTTATACAACAAAACACTAAATTTCTCTTTTTGTCAATTCCAAATGGGGAATATACAGTATATCAACCATATTTAACATTAACAATATATTATAATCCAAACTTTACATTTTATAATGGATGTAATGATTATTATTTATGTGATACAAGTTTTACATACATTTATGACCCACAAGATAATTCACAGGATAACATATTCAAACTAGATTTGGGAAATGTAGATAATAATGGTAATCAAGTATTTCCAGAGTTTATTATTTTATCAAAAGTAGGTATGCAATCTGGAGGCCCATATTTAAATGTATCAATATTATCTTCTACATTATCATGAGGTCATTATCTTTAAAAGATATAATTGAATATATAGCCGCTGCGGTTGTTATAATATTCGCATTTTTTATTGTAGCAATATTATATGCATTATTTAATATTGAATCGTATTCTGAATATACCTATCAACAATTTACAAATAGTCTATTAATTGATAGATTAAATTATTGTTTATATGAAGATACAGGAAATCCCTTATTATTATTTTATGCTCCAAATCCAAATATTATTAATGAATATAATAATGTATATCAACAGTGTTTTATGAATGTATCAGGAACGTTATATTATTTTATTAATGAATCAAATCAGTCAAATGAAGCTATATATACTTATCTAAATCTCTCTTATGACGATTATATATATTTCTTTTTCTATGATATTAACAATATAAATTATTCATATTCTTATGATCCATATAACCTTAGTTTTGAAAATAATATAAGTGTTAATCCATATTATGTTGCATATAATATTTATAATGTAAGTTATACATACGAAAATCTACCATCTTTAAACCAATTTTTAATCAATTATTTCTATAATTATAGTTTATATATATTTAATAAGACAGAATATATGTATCAAAACTACCAATTTATAAACAATACAAAAATACTTAATACTGTTGCAAATGTAAAAGCTGGAAATTACAAAACTAAATATTATTATAATGAGGTATATATTCAACCAATAGCATCATATTATATTACTCTACCAGAATATGATAGTGGAGAACCAGTAATAGTATCTTTATATGGTGTAGGAAAACTTTATATGAATGGTATATATAATGAGACATGTAATATAATTGCTGGAGGCCAAATAAATATATCTTCATGTCAAATTAATCAAATACAATGAAAATACAAATTGGTTTCTTTTTATCATTTATTGCTGCAGTAATTATTGTTATAGTTTTACTATTTATATTTTTATTTAACATATTTTCATATGGAAATCCAACACTAAATAATATTGCAAGTTTAAATGCTGTTGGTATTGAATATAAATCTGCAAATGGTTTTTTAGATTCTTTAATTTATTTTGATAATGTAACTGTACCGGTAATAGATATATATGCAGGATTTTATAATAATACAGCATTGGATAATTATATAATAAATGAATTAGCGAATGAAGAATTATATTATTTAAATAATTCTACTACAATTTTATCATTCTATTTTAATAATAATACAATCATTGGTGTATGTCCAAATAAAGAATATATAAATTATGATGTTTATTTAAATGGTGAATCATATACATTCTATGTTTGTCCACCAACAGTATTATATAATTTTTATGTAAATTATAGTAGTTATATAACTCAAAGTTAATAATTTTAAAATTTATTGAATTTATATGAAAACATCTTTAGCACCAGTAGCATTATTTGTAGGAGTAATAATTTTAGTTCTCTTTGGTATATTTTACTTAAATTCTCAGATTCAACTTGCAACTCAATCTTTAAAATATTTAAGTGAAGATTATATTGCATATCAGGGATTTTTATATATATTGTTTGTTTATATTCCATTTGATATTAGGTATAATTTATTAAATAATCTTTTTACAAATATTTTTTCAGGATCTACATATAATATAAATTATGTATTTGGAAATAATGTTCCAAATTATTATTCTCAATGCGAAATTCCTTTTTTATTTAATCTAACAAATATAGAAAATAACGGAAATAATTATAATGTAATTTATTCATTATGTGTTCCAGTAATTCCTTTAAATAATGTAAATAATTATCAAAATATAGAAAATATATTTTTTAATATTGGAAGTACCGTAAAAAAAGATTTAAATCAAGAAATTGAATATTTAAATGGAAATTTAAATTTTAAACATGCAAATTTCTCATATCAGGATTTTTATTATGATGGTTCTAATAATTTTATATTAGCAAATCCCCAATATTCTTTCTTTGTATTAAATAAATATGAAAGAAATTTATTTTTTCCACAATTAAATAATCAAATAGATTATTCAATATATCCCTTTTTATTATATTATAATGAATTAATCGATTATCTATATAATCAAACATTTCAGTTTATATATTATAATTTAACAAATCAATCGGATTATATATATTTATATCAAAATGCATATTCTGAAGAGACAATTGGAGACAATTTATATTTAAATTTTTCATTTAATAATCCATATTATTATGTTCTAGATCTATATACATCTCAACTTTTACCAGTAGAATATCCAAACATTACAAATGTAACAATTGCAATACCATGTGAATCGGTAGGACAAATTGTAAATAATCAATGTATAGTAAATAATATATATAGTGAATATATGCAAGAATGTTTAAATAATACAAGTGCTATTTTATCCAAGTTAAATTATCAAGTATTAAATAAAATCAATATATTCAATGGATATTGGTATAATATAACTGGTGTAAATATTATCAATGAAAAAAATGTAGAAGTTGATAAAAATTTTGTGGAAAATATTTTAGAAAATTATACATATTATACTGACGGATACTATCCGGCTTTAATACCTGTAGATATTCAGATAAATTATAATAATGTAAGTTGCTCTATAAATAATGAAACATTACAATTTGGTCCTTATACAGATTCTTTTGATTGTTCATTATCATTAGTAATTATTAATTCATTAAGTTCATGTATAGTTGAATCCGAATGTTATAATAATAATGGAAATTATTATTTTAATGCTACATGTAACATTTCAGAAGCATATGTAAATAATCAATTTACATACAATTATTATTTATATGAATTTGTAAAAATAAATGATGAAACAATGAATAATTATTGTGATAATTCATATTGTTATATAATAGGATAGAAGATTTTTATAAAATATATTTATTCTTTTCCTTACATTCTTTAATTTCTCATTTGCCTCTTTTACTAAATTATAAAAATATTCTTTACTTACCAATAATTTTTTATTTTTTGATACAATTGTTTCAATTTTTTCATTTCCAACAATTTCAACCATTACTCTTTTATTATTTATCAAAAATATTCCGGAATGTTTAAATCCAGATTTTCTTGCAATATTTAATAGTTCATATGCCCTTTCTATATTTTTTGAAGATACATGCAAAATAAATGGTTCTTGTTTAAAGTATATTTTCTCATCATAATTTTTATATACTTCTAATAATTTATTCCATATATAATAAAAATTTACATAATAATGAGATTTAAATAAAAATTCTGCCTCAAATTTTTTCCCACTTTTTGGTATTTTTAATAAAATTATTCTACCTGCACATGAAGATGTTGTAAAAAAGAAATCTAATGAATTAATAAAATCTATAATATAATATATGGGTTGATCTGCTAAATATTTTTCCTTAGCTTCCTCAAGTTTTTTCATATGATATATTTTTAATTTATTAAATTCATCCATATATTATGGATAGAGAAAAGATAATATTAAATATATTATTTCTAGTATTTTCTATACCAGTAATTTATTTAATATATTATTCATATTCAACATATTTCGTTGGAAATAAGATGGTAAATCCTGAAAATATATATAATTTATATATATCAAATTTTAGTGTAAATGGAAATTATTTTTCCTTTAATGTAAATAATCCAAATAACTATTCTGTAGAAATATATTTCTCATATTTGGGGTTAAAAAATTCATATCAAACATCATCAATAATAACTTCCGGAAATTTTTTGCAAAATATATATATAATACAACCAGAAAGTCATATTACATTGCAATATAATTTTGAATTGGATGATCAAACAAGATTAACAATTCTTCAATGGGAAAAACTCGGCGGAATTTTATATTTAACATTATATTATTCATCTGTAGAAAATAATTCTATTAGCGGAATAATAAATTATCAAGTAGAAAAAAGTTAGACTTTATCAAGATCGCTTATTGTATATATCTTTACCTTATTACTACTTTTTTGTATACTATCTATACATAAAATATATTTTATGTTTGTACTTTTTTCTATTAATTCCAATAATTCCCTTGTTAATATACCATCCATTACTAAATATGCCAAATTATTATGTTTCAGTATTATTTCTCCCAATTTATCTACAGGTACTTTATTTAATATATTAAAGTTCTCATCCAATAATAAAGCCTGATCAGTTTTAAATACATCATTCATATATGATTTCAATTTTTGTAATATTGGATCTTTTATTTTCTTTTCGTTTCTAATATTTTTTATATCTTCAGTAGTTCCTTCCAATTTTTCATAATAAGCTCTAACTTGATCAAATGATATTTTATTCTTTAATGCCTTTAATATTTCTTTTCCAGATAATTCTTCAACTTCTCTTCCAGGTTCTGGTTTTGCTACAAAATCAATATCAACACCACTTAACATACATTCTTTTACCAATAAATCTCCACCTCTATCGCCATCGAAGAATGTTGTTATGATTTTTTTCTTTGATAAATCAACTATTGTTTTTGGTACATTTAATCCATTTAATGCTATTACATTTGTAATTCCATATCTTAATAAATTTAGAACATCTGCTCTTCCCTCTACTAATATTATTTCTTCAGATTTATCTACATCAGGCCCTGCAGGCAATTTTTCTGGTCCATATTCAATTAGTGATTTCATATTATTTGAATATTCTAAATATAATAGTAATTCTTTTGGATCTGGTAATTCCTCATTTATTAATTTTGCCAATAATTCTCTAGCTCTCTCTAATATTTGTTGTACTTTTGTTTTTCTTATATCCTCTATTTTTTGTACCTTTATTGTTGCATGTGTTGGTCCAATTCTTGTCACAGTTTCTAATGTTGCAGCTATTAATGCAGTTTCAAATCTATTTAAACTTGTTGGTATCCTAATTTCCCCAATTGTTTTATCATTTTCTACCTTAAGATCTACATCTATTCTTCCAACTTTTCCAGATCTCTGTAATTCCCTTAAATCCATTTCAGATCCTAATAAACCTTCTGTTTGCCCAAATATTGCTCCTATTACATCTGGTTTCTCAACTACTCCATCAATATATACTGACGCATGTATCATATATTTTATGTAAGGAGGTGAACTCTTTGCCATTATTAAATATTTTTAGGAAAGGTATTTAACTATTAAAATTTTTATACTCTAAGGTGGTATAATAATACTATAAAAAATGAAAATAAAAATTATTATATGACATCATCAGAAAAAATAACAATAAGTGTTTTAAAAGCCGATATAGGAAGTTTAGTTGGAAATTCAACAATTCCAGAAATATTTGAAGAAACAGCTTCAGATATATTAGATAGATATAAGGGAGAAAAAATATTTGATTATTTTGTATCACATGTAGGGGATGATTTGAATTTAATATTATTACATAATAAAGGGGAAAATAATAGAGAAATACATGAAATTGCATTTGAAATATTTAAGAAAAATTCTGAAATTGCAAAAGAGATGAATTTATATGGTGCTGGTGGTGATTTAATAAAAAAGGAATTTACAGGTTCATTAATTGGAATGGGGCCTGGAGTTGCAGAAATGGAATTTACATTAAGATCGCCAGAATCAATAATTGTATTTGCTGCAGATAAAACGGAATCTGGAGCATTTAATTATCCTTTATTTCAAATGTTTGCAAATCCATTCAATACACCAGGTTTAGTAATTGATCCAGACATGAGACCTGGATTTAGATTTGAAGTATGGGATTTATATAATCATAAAAGAATATATCTAAATTCTCCAGAAGAAATTTATGATCTATTATTATTAGTTGGAACATCCGAAAGGTTTGCTATAAAAAGAGTATATCCTAGATCAGATAAATATCCAAAAGATGAACCTGTTGCAGTCTCTTCTACAGAAAGATTATATGAGGAAGCTGGTAAATATGCTGGAAAGGATGATCCAGTAATGATTGTAAGGGCACAAAAAGGATTTCCTGCAGTGGGAGAAATATTGGAAGCTTTTTCATTTCCATATATGGTAAATGGATGGATGAGGGGATCATATTGGGGTCCTTTATTACCTGTAAGTTTAAAAAATGCAAGAGCTACAAGGTTTGATGGACCTCCAAGGGTAATTGCATTGGGATTTCAGGTAAAAAAAGATAAATTATATGGACCAGAAGATATGTTTGATGATCCAGCATTTGATTATACAAGAAATAAAGCATTGGAGATTGCAGATTATATTAGAAGACATGGCCCATTTGAACCGCATAGAGTATCTTATGAAGATTTACTAACAACTACAGCAAAACCCATATTAGATAAACTAATTCAAAGATTCGAAGATATAAAATAGGGAGGGCTATCATTTTTAAATATATTTTTTTTAACAATAATAAATGGGTCTTGAATATATATATGCAGTATGGTTACTACATGAAGCTAAAAAGGAAATAAATGCAGATAATATAAAAAAGGTATTGACATCAGTAGGAATAGAACCAAACGATGCAATGGTAAATGCTGTATTAGCAAGTTTACAGGGAGTTGATTTGGATAAAATAAAGGAAGAATCATTATCTGTTGCTCCAGCACAGGTTGCTCCACAACAAGTAGAACAAAAGAAGGAAGAAAAACAAGAGAAGAAGGAAGAAGAAAAGAAGGAAGAGCAGGCATTAGAAGGTTTATCATCACTCTTCGGTTTCTAAAATTTATAAATTTTTATATATAATTTAATTTTAAGGTGACGGATTCTGATAAGATTTATAGAGGTATTATCTTAACAAAAAAAGAATTAATTAAGCTAGGAGAAGAAAAAGAAAGTTTATACTCTAGAAAGAGGGTTTTATATAAGGAAAGAAAAGAATTATTGGAAAAATTAAAGGAATTGAGGAGTAAGAAAGAGGAATATAGTAAGATATTGGATAACTTAATGAATGAGAGACAAAAGACGTTGGAGAAGTTAGAAGAATTAAAGAAAAAGTTGGATGAAATAAAGCAAGCAAGAAAAGACATATTTAAGAATAAAGATATTGCAAAAGATATAAATAAATATAAAAAAGAATTGGAAACATTGGAATATGTTTTACAGACAGAAGTTTTATCATATTCTCAAGAAAAAAAGATTTGGAATAGAATAAAATATTTAAGAAAACTTTTGGGTAAATATGAGGAAATATCTTCTGTTTTACAAGAAATTGATAAATTAAGAGAAGAATATAATGCTTATAGATCTAAATTATCAATAATAGGTCAAAATATTAGAAAAAATATTGATGAAAGAAAGATTGTAAAAGAACAAATAAAACAGATAAAAGAAAAATTAACACAGATAATGGATGAATACAATAAACTTAAGGAACAAATAAAACAAATAAAGGATAAAATAAGGGAGCTTGAGGATAAATTATATGAAGATTTACAAAGATATATAAGTCAAAGATTACAAAAACAAGCAGTTGAGATATCTGAAGAAGAAAAGAATAAGATAATTGAAGAATATTCAAAGATACAACAAAAAATTATGAATGGTTCTGAACTCTCAATGGATGAAATATTGGTAATGCAGAAATATGAATTATTAAAGAAAAAGGGTGCAATCTAATTATGAAAAATTATATCCAAAGAGATCTTTAGAAAGTTTAGGTCTATTTAGAAAAAAATGTAAAATTTGTGGTAGATATTTTTGGACTCTTGATAAAAATAGAGAAATATGTGGAGATCACGAAAATTATGGTTTTATAAATAATCCCGTTGGAAAAAAATTAAAATATAGAGAAGTATGGGAAAGTTTTTCAAAATATTTAAATAAAAGAGGATATGCAATAATAAATAGATATCCTGTTGTAGCTAGATGGAGGGATGATATAGATTTTGTAATTGCATCAATTGCAGATTTTCAACCATGGGTTGTAGAAGGATATACAGAACCGCCTTCAAAAAAATTAACAGTTCCACAATTTTGTTTAAGGTTTAATGATGTAAGAAATGTGGGATTGACTGGGAGACATTATACGGGTTTTGTAATGATTGGACAACATGCATTTGTAAAACCAGAAGAATATGATATAAATCAATATTTCTTAGATCTATATTATTGGTTTGAAGATAATAATTTTCCAATGAGTGAATTTATATTTCATGAAGATAAATGGGAAGGTGGGGGAAATGGTGGTACATCAATTGAATTCTTTATAAGAGGTTTAGAGGTTGCAAATCAGGTATATATGCAATATAAAATTATTAATAATGAATGGATAGAATTGGATAAATTAAAAGTTCTAGATATGGGAATGGGACAGGAAAGAGTTTCATGGATTACAAATGGTACAAATACATCGTATGATATTGTATTTCCAAATACAATAAAATTTTTATTAGATAATATAAAATATGAAATTGATATAGATTTATTATCAAAGATTTCAATGTATTCTTCATTATTTGATTTTGAAAAGAATGATATAAAATCTTTTGAGGAATTTTTAAAGGAAAAGGGAATAGATCCAAAGAATAATATTGAAATAATGAGGGCAATATATTCAATTTCAGATCATATTAGATCATTATATATTGCAATATCTGATGGAGCATTACCTTCAAATATAGGTGGGAATTATAATTTAAGATTAATTGCAAGGAGAATGTTTTATTTTATTGATAAATATTTTGAAATAAATGATATAGAAGATTTTATAAGAAAATTATTAATAAAAATTTCTGAGGATTGGTATGAAGAAAAATTAAAGGAAAATATAGATGAAATTGTTGATATATTAAAATATGAATATGAAAAATATTTGGAAGTAAAGAAAAATGCTCAAAAAATTTTAAATAATTTAAAAAATATTGATACAAAGAAAATATTTGAATTATATACATCATATGGAATTTCTTTAGAAATTATAGAAGATATAAATCCAAATATAAAAATAAATAGAGAGGAATTAAATAAATTAATTGAAGAACATAAGGAAAAATCTAAAAAAATAAAAAAAGAAGAAAAATTAAATTTAAAATTAAATTATCCAGAAACATATAAATCATTTTATGAATCATGGAAAAAATATTATGATATTGGAAAATTAATTGGGGTAGAAGATGAATATTTAATATTTGATAGAACTGTATTTTATCCAACAAAAGGTGGTCAGGTAAATGATACTGGATATATATTTAATTTAGATGAAATAAAAAATTATTCAAGGGAGATCTTAAATAATTATGATTTTCCATATTATGTAAAAGAAATATTAAAAGATTATTTAAATGGTAATAAAATTGAAGGATTTGAAAATTATTTTGCAAAAGTTATTGATGTAATTGAATATGAAAAAATAATATTACATAAAATAGATAGAAAAATTAATTGGGATAAAAATTCAAATATTTTACAAATTATTGATAAAGATAAAAGATATAGAATATCTAGACATCATACTGCAACTCACTTATTAACATCTGTATTAAGAAAAATATATGGAAAACATATATGGCAAGCTGGTGCTGAAAAAGATGAATATGAAGGAAAATTAGATGTTACTCATTATAAAATACCTTCATATAATGAAATAAAATTAATTGAAAAAGAATTAAATAAAATAATATTGGAAGGAAGAAAAATAAATAAATTTTATTTATTAAGGAATGAGGCTGAAGAAAGATACGGATTTATAATATATCAAGGAGGATTTATACCGGAAACAAAATTAAGAATTGTTGAAATAGAAAATACAGATGTTGAAGCATGTTCTGGAACACATTTAGATAATACTTTAGAAATTGGATTAGTAAAAATAAAAAGTGTAGAAAAAATTGCAGATGGGTTAATAAGATTTAGATTTGTTGCTGGTGATAGAGTTATAGAAGAATTTGAAGATTATGAAGAAAAAATTTTAGATATAAAAAATAAATATAATATTGATATAAATAATTTAAATAATTATATTGAGAAAATAAATAAGGAAAGGGATGAATATAATAAAAAATTAAATTTAATATTAGAAGAATATATTAAAAATAATATAAAGGATGGAAAATTATATTTAGAAACCAATTTATATATTTCTGATATAATAAAATATGTTTTGAAGTATAAAAATTTAATAAATGATATAAATTTAAAGTGTAAGGATGGAATAATTAATTTAAAAGAAGGAGAAAAGAAAGTTGATAAATTTTATATAAAGAAAGTAAATTAATTTTTATAAGCGGCGGTGCCCGAGAGGTCAAAGGGGGTCGGTTTAGGTCCGATTGGATAAGATCCGCCAGGGGTTCAAATCCCCTCCGCCGCATTTAAAATTATGTTTTTATCCTATATATCTCAAGTATTTTAATATCTCTAGGAGCTATATAAGATTGTTTACATGAAAGATTTTTATCTTTACCAATAAAAATATATGGGCCAGTTTTTTCCATTTCTTCATTTCTATTATTTTGATTATTTTTAGAATTGTATTTAACATCATATCTAATAAACTTGAGTAGATCATCTAAATTGGCTTCTCTTAAATCTATATTATAAGATTTTGACTCTAAATTATTATTATTTATTAAAGCGTCTAAAGCGTCGGGTTCACAAGAACCTTCAACATACATCCTTCTTAGTTTATCCTTTTTTACGTAAATTTCCATGTTAGATACCTTAAATAATTTATCTAAACGTATACGATAGGGTGGGTCTTTTGCATATATTATAACTAACTTAAACTTATCATAAAAAGGAATGGTTGTTTCATTTTTTCTTATTGGTGGAGCTGGTACTATAAATACTTTAGGAAAATAATATTTATCATCATCTTTTATCTTTCTATATTTTTCAAATATTATTTTTGGAATTTCCTTTTCTGTTTGTAAAGTAAAGAATTTACGTTCTTTTTCTCTTCCTCTGTTGGATTCAACGTATGCATGTATATTATATAAACTTCCATCTCTAGTTGTATGATATACCCTTGCTCTAAGGTAAATATAAGAAGTCATTTTATCATAATATTATGAAAAAGTTTTTATTACTATCTAAATATTATAAAAAACTATTTAGGAGGAACAGATTTCTTTATTAATTCTACATGCTCATCTGTAATCTTTTCTTCCGCATATTTTTCTAACTTTACTCCATCATCTATCTTTACTTTATGGAATAAGAATAATTTATTTTGTAAATCCCCTGTAAAGGTTCTTACCTTCTTTAAAGATTTTAGATATTCTCTTATTTCATCATTTAATATTTCTGATAACTGTTTTGTTGCAACCCAAACTCTCATATGGATTAACAATGAATTTTTATATCCAGCATTCTTTAATGCCAATATTGTTTTCTTTGTTATTTCTGATACATATGATACCTTTTGTTCACCACCATATGCAATAAATACAGCATCAAAATTATTTTTTACAATATCCTTTGCTATATCATTCAACTTATTCTCATCATATATATACACTCTTGCTATTTTATCTTTATACCCTTGTTTTGATATTAGAGAGGATACTAAAGAAGAAGATAAAGCAGCACATATTCTATCCGGATATGCTATTATCGCTATATTTTTATATCCATCAAATATTCTCTTTGCTGCAACGTATCCTGTTAACCCTCTTAGGTATATTTCTTCTTCTAGAGAAGCTAAACTCATTGTCTCCATAAAATACTATAACAAAGTTATATTTAAAAATATAGAAGAAAGAAAAATAAAATTATTATATAGCCTTTACATTTTCTTGAATATTTGTTTTGTTGCTAATTGTATATCTTCTCTCTTTACAGTTGTTCTTTTTCCATGATTTGCCAATGAAACTGCTTCTTTTGCAATTTCTAATGCTATATCTTCTAATTCTTGTTTTAGGTATCTAATTGCCTTATCTGATACTCTTGTTACTCCCGCTTGTTCACCTTTTTGCTTTAAGATTCTCTCAACTACAGCCATTGGAATTCCCCTCTCTCCTCTTGCCATAAAATATATATTATTAAACTCCCTTATAAATTTTTCATATTTTGGCTGATGAAAACGAAATCTTATCATAAAAATACTCTGAGATTTTAATCACACACATTTTTATTTTACGATATTACGTATCCCATCGGTATATATCAAAAAGATGGTATTTACCCAACAAATTTAAAATTGGGGTAAATATTTAAAAAATAGGTTATTCTCTTGGAGCCAATACAAAACCAAATTTAAATTTATCGGTTGACTTATAATCAATCCATATTGGTTTTCCAGAGTCTAATTTAAATGTTAAAGTATCCGATATCCTTGCTACTTTAGATAATTTATACAAATAATCTATAGAATATCTTGCCATTGCTTTTGATGGAACTTCCATAGATAATACACTCTCATCTTGTGGTGTTAGATCAATTCTCATATCCTTTAATTCACCTTCAGCAATAAATGATACCTTTGGACCATCTGGATCTGCAACAATTTTTATTTCATCAGCAATTACTTTTGCAGATTCTATTATATCATAAAATGCTTTTGAATCCATTTCAACTTTTACAGGTAATTCTAAACTTGGTAAATCCATAAATGATCCTTCAGATTCTATTAATGGTAAAGTGAATACTTTTTTAGCTTTTCCATATACAGTTAAAACAAATTTATTCTTTTCTTTATCTATTTCCCATGATATTTGATTCTTTAAGGCTACTTTTGTCATTATTTTCTTTAAATCTTCTAAATTTATTGTAAATTTTTCTTCATCTTGTATATCATATTCTGTGAACATGTTTGGATACATATCTAATAATATTACTGCAACATTTGCTGGATCCAATGATGATAAAAATATACCATCTTTATTTGCTTTAAATGTTCCTTCTGATAAAAAACTTACTATTGCGGGCAATATATTTTTTATCTCTTTAGCTTGTGGAAAGGTTACCTTCATTCATAATAATTCCAAAAAAATTTTAAATATATATTTAGAGTATACTCTAATAAGCCTTACCCTGAGTATATCCAAATATAAATCCTATGAGGAAAATTATGCCAACTTGAATATAGTAATGTTGGAATAAGGTTATAAAATCGCTAAAACCTCCGGTAAAATTATGATACTCGAAATATGAATATCCAACCAATAATATTACTGCTATTATCAATGCAACCATAAATGCTGAACCATGCGTCATCATTTGACCCTTCATAAAATCAATTAGATATTTTAGTATTTAAAAATATTTTATATATGAATCTACCAGAATACTTATCTAAATATTCATTATAATTACCGCATTTTGGAGAATATGTACATCTTGGGCATCCATCTAGACATTTACATTTATTTAAAGATATTATAGATTTTTTAATTAATTTTTCTATATTATTATATAATATTTCTGCTAAACCGACGCCAGATTCATATCCTTCATATATAAATATTGTTGGCTTATTTGTTTGTGGATGAATTGGATAAGAATATCCACCAAGTTCTTGCGAATCTACAAATGTTACAACTGGAGATATTTTTATTATATTATGTTCTATTGCGTGTAATCCAGATCTAAATGAAGATTCATAATCAACAATTTTCTTAACTAGAAATATTAATATATTATCCTTTATTCCGTAATTTCTTTCTAAAAATTCTCCAATTATCTCTTTTATTTTTTTACTTGCCAATCCTCTATATTTTTCATAAAAGAAATCTTTACTTATAGTAGAAGAAAAGTTCAATATTTCATCAATATTTATATTATATTTTTTCTTTCCAATATATTTCTTTAATTTATCCAAAAAGAAATTATAATAAATGCTCTCTAATTCTTTTTGATATCTTTCAGGTATTATAATCCATATTGCTTTTGTATTAAATTCATAATTTATACTTTTCTCATAATAATTTATGTTTTGTATATGATTTTCCCCCATTTTATATTTTTCAATATATCCAACAAATTCTTTTTTTACTTTTATTTCTCCCAAATATATTTCCCAATCATTTATTACTTTTTTATCTATTGTATTAATTATCTTTACATCTTCATAATATATTGGACTTGTTTCTATATTTGAAAATTCTGGTCTAAAGAATACAAATGTAACATTATCTATATTATAATAATCTGTTATTCTAATTGCCTTTCCGGAAGAATAATATACCATTCCAGGTAATAAATAATCATAAAATGAGTGCTCATCCATTTCTTCCAGAATTTTTCCTTTACCTTTTAACATATTTATTATTCTTATTAATCCTTCCCTTTTCTTTATTCTTTTTATCATATCTTCTTCCTCCTTTGTTAAATCTACAACATAATACACCTTATCTGAAATATTTCTTAATCCAGAATATATTACTTGAGTATTTAATTTATAATATTCCTTTCCAAATAATGGATCCTTTATTTTAGATACAATATTTTCTTTTTCCAATTCTTCCAAATATTTTTTCTCCAAATCATTTAATATACTTTTATCAATTCTTCCAAATTCATTTATTAAATATTTTAAATGTCTCTTAATAACTTTTTCATTATCTAAATTTAATGGTATATTATCTAATTTATTTTTCTCAATTCTATCTAAAAATTCATTTATATTTGTTGAATAATAAAAGTCCAATGCATCTTTTTTAAATATCATTATATCTATTGAATCCGAAATTCTTCCAGATCTTCCAAATCTTTGAATTATTGAAGAAATTCCTTCTCTAGGTATTCCATAATTTACTACAGATCTTATTTCTCCAATATCTATTCCGAGTTCTAATGCAGGTGTAGTTAATAATATTAAATATTCTCCAGATTTAAATTTTTGCTCAATTTCTTTCCTTTTTTCCCTTAAATAACTTGCCTTATATGTATAAATTTTATTATATTTATCTAAATCTTGAGATTCTAACCTTAATAATTCAACACCTTTCTTTGATTCAATAAATATTAGAGACTTTATATTATTTTCTAATAAAATTCTTATTGACCTTTTTAATAATAATCTAGAACTTGAACTTTTTGGATCCAAACAAATTATATATTTTCTATATTTATTACTATAATCTTTATCAATCAATTCAAAATCTAGATCAAACATATTTTTTGCGAATTCTATAGGATTCCTTAATGTTGCAGATAATGTTAATATTTTGAAATTATTATTTTTATAGAAATATTTTAATAATCTAATTAATCTTCTAAATGTATATGCAGCATTTGTTCCAAATACTCCTCTATATGAATGCAATTCATCTACAACAATTAAATCTAAATTTCTAAAAAAATAAAATAATTTATCATGATTTTTTAATATATATAAATGCAAATTATCAATTGTAGTTAAAATCAAATTTGGTCTTTCTCTTATTATTTTTTCTTTTTCACTATATGTTAAATCTCCTAAAATAAATTTCATCTTAATATTTATTTTTTTATTTGTATAATTTTCAAAATCTTTTATTAATTCTTCAAATTTTTCATATTGATCATATAATAATGCTCTTAATGGATAAATTAATAAAAATGTTTTATTTGGATATTTTAATATATTATCTATAATATATAATCTAAATATATGAGATTTTCCAGAAGCTGTTGGGGTTGTTACAATTAGATTTTTATTTTTATATAATAAATTTAATCCTTCAACCTGGTGTTTATATAATTTAAAGTTTCTGGAATTTAAATATTCATTTAATTCTTTATTAAAAAATTCAAAATTATCAAATTCAGCATTTTTATTATTAATTAATTTAATTCCAACTATATAATCTTTAAACTCTTTTTCAAAAATATTTTTTAAATCATCAATATTCATATTTGATATATAAGATTAAACATTTTTATATTAAATATAATGAAATATTTCTCCGAATTAGCAGAAATATTGGAAAAGGTTGAAAAGATTAATGAAAAATCTTTGAAAATTGATGTTTTATCTAGATTTATAAAATCCTTAGATAAAAATGAATTAAAAATAACTATTTGGTTAATTTTGGGAAATACTGAAGAAGAATGGGTTGAAAGAAAATTAAATGTATCTATAAGTACAATTATAAGAGTACTAAGAAATTTAGGAATAAATATTAAGGAATTAAGTTTATTATATAAAAAGTACGGTGACTTAGGAGAAGCTGTTAAAATTATTTATGAAAAGGGAAATATAAAATTAAATAAATGGTTTGCAAAAAAATATACGATAATTGATATATATAATGAACTAAAGAAAATTGAAAATTTGGAAGGAGAGGGATCAAGAGAAAAAAGGATATTATATTTAGAAGGAATATATAAAAATTTATCACCTTTTGAGGCAAAATTATTAACAAGAATTTTACAGGGGGATATGAGATATGGAGTATTAGAAGGAACAATTGAAGATTGTTTATCTTATATATATGGTATTAATGATGAAAAGATTAAAATCGCACATGCAATAATTGGAGATATCGGAGTTTTAGCAGAATATTTATTTAATAACCCAAAAAATATTGAAAATATTAATATTAGATTATTTCATCCATTCAAACCAATGCTTGCAGAAAAGGCAAATAATTTTCAAGATGTATTTAATAATTTTTCTCCTGCAGCATTTGAATTTAAATTTGATGGAATAAGAGCACAAATACATAAAAGAGGAAATGACGTAAAGATATTTACTAGAAGATTAAAAGATGTAACAAGATCTTTTCCAGATGTTGTAGAATTAATATTAAATAATATAAAAAATAATGAAATAGTTGTTGAAGGAGAAATTGTTGCATGGGATTATAATAAAAATTTGCCATTACCTTTCCAAGAAATTTCAAAAAGAATAAAGAGAGAATATGAAATTTCAAAATATATAAAAGAAATACCTGTTAAATTATTTTTATTTGATATAATTTATTTAGATGGAAAATTATTAATAAATGATGAATATATAAATAGGAGAAAAATATTAGAAGAAATTAGAGGAAATATTGATTTAACCCCAATGATAATTACAAGTAAAGAAGATGAGGCAAAGAAATTCTTCGAAGAATCTATTAATATGAAAAATGAAGGTCTTGTAGCAAAGAAATTAGATTCAAAATATATTCCTGGAAAAAGAGATAAATCATGGTTAAAAGTAAAAGGGCATTTAGAACCATTGGATTTAGTAATAATTGGAGGAGAATGGGGACATGGTAGAAGAAAAAATTTTATTTCGGATTTATATTTAGCTGCACTGGATAAAGATACTGGAGAATACTTAATGGTAACAAAAACGTTCAAAGGATTATCCGATAATGAATATATTCAATTAACAAAAGAATTATTAAAATATAAAATAAAAGAAGAAGGAAGAATTATATGGTTTAAACCAAAGATTGTTGTAGAAGTTATATACGATGAAATACAAAAAAGTCCAAAATATAAATCTGGTTTTGCATTAAGATTTGCCAGAGTTAATAGAATAAGATGGGATAAAAGTGAAAAAGATGTAAATACAATACAGGAAATTAAAGAATTTTATGAAAAACAAAGAAAAGAGGAAATATAAAAACAAATAATTAATATGGGCCCGGGGGGACTCGAACCCCCGACCTCCCGGTTATCAGCCGGACGCTCTAGCCCCTGAGCCACGGGCCCTAAAATTTATGATTATTTATCTTTTATAAAAGTTTTTTTAAATTAAATCTAATGGATTTCATAAGTCAACTATTATTAAAGATTTACCAAGTAATAGGAGAACCTATTTTGTTATATATATCAAATATACAAGATTATACAACATACTTTATAATTTTTATAATATTTGCTACAATTGGATATATAATAGCAAAAGCTACTATATTTATATTAAGAATTATATTCAATTATACAAAATTAAATGAAATTCAAAAGAAAAATCCTGAATTATTTTATGGAATAAATATATCCAATTTAACTTTAAGTTTAGTAAAATATTATATAATATTATATTTCTTAATATTGGGGATTGTTGTGGATTTTCCTTCCTATTATTATTTATTCTATATATTAAATCTAGTCTATACCGCAATAATAATATTACTTGTTGGTATAATTATTGGGGATATTATTGCATACTTATTTAATATAAAGAATAATGTTGCAAAAATTGTAAAAGGAACTATACTATATTTATTCTTAATTATTGCATTATCGTATTTAGGATTAAATTCAACAGTATTGGTTCAAGCCCTATATTATTTATTATTATCTGCAGCGATATCTTTTGGAATAATGATTGGTGTTATAATAGCATTAGAATATAAAGATGAAATAATAAAAATAATAAAATGAAAACATGTGAACTATGTGGAAAAAGTACAGATAAATTATATAAAGTATATATAGAAGGTACAATATTAAATGTATGTAAGGATTGTTTAAAATATGGAAAACCTGTCGATGAAAACGGAAATATAATAAAAGAAAATAAATTAGAAATAAAAGAAATTGTCGGAGAAGTTGTAGATGAAAATTATAATAAAATATTAATAAAATATAGAGAAGATCATAAATTAAAGCAAGAGGATATGGCAAAATTATTGGGAATAAAAGAAAGTTTATATAAATCAATAGAAAATAAAAAGATCATACCTGATATAAATTTAGCTAAGAAGATTGAAAAAATATTAGGAATAAAAATAACTAAAAAGGAAGTATTAACTGAAAAAATAAATAATAAAGATAAAAAAAGTTATATAACTGTTGGAGATATTTTGGAATTTGAAGAATGAATATATATTACATATTATATATATTTTTTGAATCATTTATATTAAATTCTTTTCCTTTATTTGGAGCTCCCTTTACTTTATTATCAATACCTATATTATCTATTATTGGGATAAATATATATAATATAATTTTAGTATCAATTATTTTAGGTATAGGAGCAGCTACTGGGAAATTTGTAATGTATATTATAGGTATTCTCTTATCAAAACCCTTAAAGAATAATAAAAATTTACTATTCATAAAAAGAATATCAAATAGTAAAAATTTTTACATAATTTTTTTCTTTTTAACTATATTGCCATTTATTCCATTAGATGATCTATTATTTTTATCATTTGGAATTGAAAAAATAAATATATTAAAATATTATTTAATATCGGTTTTAGGAAAAGTATTAAAATCTTTTTTAGAATTATATGCTGAAATATTTATTTTAAATAAAGTAAGTTATATATCGAACATACCTTTATTACAACTATCTATAATTTCTTCAATAGCATTTATTTTATTGAGTATAATATTTTTTAAATTAGACTGGGAAAAATATTTTAATAAATGGATATCAAAAGAGAAATAAGAATATTGGGAATTGATGATGGATATTTTGATAGAAATAAAGATAAATATACAATAATTGTTGGAGTTATAATGAGAGGATCTTTACAAATAGATGGAATATTATCAAATAAAATTGAAATAGATGGATTCGATATAAATGATAGAATAATTGAAATGATAAAAAGGACAAAACATTATGATCAATTAAGAATTATAGCAACAAATGGTATATCTTTTGGTGGATTTAATTTGATAGATTTTGAATATTTATATAATGAATTAGAAATACCAATAATATCTTTTGTAAGGAAAAGACCAAATATAAATAAATTTATAGAAGCAATTAAACATACAAAAGATTATGAAAAAAGATTGGAAATAGTAAAAAAATATCCAGAACCAAAAAGCTATAAAACTGAATATGGAACATTGTATTTTCAATATTATGGATTAGAATATAATGATGTAATAAATATAATTAAATTAACATCTGTACATTCTAGAATCCCCGAACCAATTAGAGTTGCCCATCTAATTGCAATGGGAATAACAAAAGGATATTCAAGGGGAAAACCATAAAAATGTTTTACATAAAACATCAATATGGACATTAAATCATTAATAAAAAATTGGAGAATTTTAATATTTATTATAATTTTTATTATAGCTTTAGTATTTGATGCATATGCATTAACTAACAATAAAGTAGAAGTTACTTCCAGTACTATTTTACCAAATGGTACATATATATATTCAATAAATGGTTGTCAAGTAAATTCAATAAGTTCATATTATACCTGTATATATAATAATATTAATTCTTCATTTTTACAAATAAGTACAAGTAATGGAAATATTGTTTTAGAACCATATCAATATCAATTATTAATAAATGAAACAAATATAACACAAACTTCTTTAATATCTTATGGAATAGATATTGCTGGAGGTTATTTATTAATATTAAATTCCTCAAAACCATTAACTTCCAAAGAATTGTCAATTGCAGCACAAGTAATTGAAAACAGATTAAATTCTTTTGGTGTTAAATCAATAAACATATACCCAACATCTGCCGGATATATAATTGTTGAATTACCATATTCTGAAGGAAATTTGATTCCTTATATAATTAGTCAGGGGGAATTTTATGCAAAAATCGGTAATACAACAGTATTTACTGGTTCTGAAATAAAACCTTTGTTTGGAGGACAATATTCTGGTTTATTAGGATGTTCTCCGGTAGGTAATCAATATGTATGTACATATTATTTCACATTATTATTATCTCCACAAGCGGCTAATAACTTTGCACAGGCTACTCAAAACTTATCTGTAGTATTAGAAAATGGAGGAGCATATTTAAGTGAGCCAATAGTATTCTATTTAGATAATCAGAATATATCAACATTATTAATTGCTGCAAATCTAAGAGGTTCAAATACACAACAGGTAAGCATTCAAGTATCTGGAACTGGAAATTCTATGGCACAAGCACAATATAATGCATATCAACAGGCATATAATTTATACATAATATTAGAAAATGGGCAATTGCCTTCTAAATTTAATATTGTTCAGGAATCTATAATTCCTCCAATATTTGGATATTATATATTAAAATCATTTGAATTGGTATTATTATTAATATTTATTGGAATATTTGCAATATTGTATTTAACATATAGAAACATAAAAATACCTGCATTAGTTACATTAATATTAACATCAGAATTTTTAATTGCATTTGCAATAGGGATTGCAATACATCAAACATACGATATCCCAGCATTTATTGGTATAATATTCGGAACTGCTACTGGTATAGATGATCAATTAGTTGCTGCTGAAGAAATATTAAGAGCAAAGAAAGAAGGAAATAATGAAGTAAAGATGGATAATATTGAAAGATTGGATAAAGCAATCAAAAAAGCTATGTTTATTATACTATTAGCAATTATATTAGAAACATTGTCAGTATTCCCAGCATTTGTAGCAGGTTTATCATTATATAAAGGATTTGCAGTTATGGTAATAATTACGGTTTGGATAGGATATTTATTAACAAGACCAGCGTTCATTAATTTAGCAAAAAATTTACTTTAATTTTTTATAATAATCTCTCATTCTAATTGCATCTTGTTCAATATTTGGAGATTCTGAAATTACAACACCCTTAACTTTATATTCTTTTAATAATCTCAATATATCTTTCCAAGGCATATCAGATTCTTCTAAATTTAAATGTGTACCTTTTTTATCTAAAGTTATTCCTGACATATGAATATGCATATTATTTAAAACTTCTCTTCCAAGTTCATTTTCTATTTTATCTAATATTTCTCTAAAATAATCTATATCATTTCTATTACTTCTATATCTCAAATGAGCAAAATCCACTGCAGGTAAAACATTTTCTATATCTTGAGATAATTTTATTACTTCATCTATATCACCAAATTTTTTTGGTAATTCCATTGTTTCTGGTCTTATATAAATATCGATACTTTCATCCTTTAATTTATCTATTAATTTCTTTAGATTTTCTTTTACTACATTATAAGTTTCCTCTTTCGAATTATTTAAGTACCAACCTGGATGAAAAACAACAGAATATCCTCCAGATAAATATAATAATCTTGCAGCATTATATAACATATCTATTGATTTATTTATTTTTGATTCTTCTGTAGAATTTAAATTAATGTAATATGGAGCATGACATGTTAATATAAATTCTTTGTCCTTTAAATACTCATTTATACTATTTGCAACATCTTCTTTTAATTTTACACCATATGTAAATTCTATTTCAAATCCATCTAAATTTAATTCTTCATATGCATATTTAATCCCATTTAATGTATCTCTTTTTTTAGAAGATAAAGGAACTCCTGCAGGGCCAAAATGCAATTTCTTTGGATGTTTTACCATAATATTATTATAATATTTTGAAAGTTAAATTTTTTGTTAAAATAATTACTCATCAATCAAATTATAAAATAATAAAATTTATACCTTTCTAAATAATACTATAAATTCTGTATGAACCAATTCTAAATTTCTTGGTCTAAGAACTTTCCCCTTTTCGTATATCCACTTTCTATAAAAATTTTCATATACTCCAATCAATAAGAATTTATCATTTGAATATAATAACTTTAATACTGAAGTAATATTTGGTAAGAAAGATACTAAATATCCACCAAACTTTAATGAATTATATGCATGATCTAATGTATTCCAAGGATCTGGTATATCTAATATTATTAAATCTATATCCTTTTCATCAATTCCTTCATTAATATTCTTTAATTTTAATTCAACATAATCTAATAATTTTAATTTTTCTAAATTTTTCTTTGCAATATTATAAAAATCCTCCCTAATTTCATATGAATATACTTTTCCATTTGGTCTTACAGAATTTGCTAAATAAGATGTTAATATCCCGGAACCTGTTCCTCCTTCTACAATTTTCATTCCTGGAGAAATATTTACTAAAGAATATAATAATCCTATATCTTTTTCATGAATTGATTGTGGTCCCCTTTTTAAATATCTAACAAGATCATTAAAATTATCTTCCAATATTAAAAATTCTTCATTTAAATGGGATTTAATTATACTACCAGGTTCCTTATTTAAATCTTCCTTTTTTATTATCCCAAAATGTGTATTAAAATCTTTATCTTTATCTTCTATATAAAATTTCTTACCGGTTTTTCTATGAATTATTATCATAAATTTCTTTATATAAAAAATATATATGAAAAATGTGTTGGTATTTTATATAAAATTTTTAATTATAGTTATCTTATTATAGTAACTACAAGATATAATAATATATGATTTTGAAAATATAGAAAAATTATATATTTTCTACAACATTTTTATCGCAGATATAATTATATCTATCGCTATTGCCAATAATATTAGACCTCCTAATTTGTTTAAAATAATTAAATTCTTCTTTCCAGCTTTTTCCAATATTAAAGTACTATTATAAATTATTATATAAGAAATTAAAAATGCTAAAGACATTATTAAAAATAAATATATCAAATTAAGATTTTCAGATGTATATATTAATGTTGTTGTAATAACGCCTGGACCTGTAATTAGTGGAATTGCTAATGGGGTTGCAATAATATCCTCTAAAGATTCGTTATTATCTTTTATATTTAAATGAGATGGTATATCTTTTGTCAATATTTCGAATGCAATATAAAATAAAAATATTCCTCCAGCTATCCTAAAATCTATTAAATTTATTCCTAAAATTATTAAAAACCAATTACCAAATAAAAATATTATTAGCCATAATATATATGCAATTAAAAATGCTCTATTGATTGCATATCTTTTTTTATTTAAATCTAATCCTAAAGAATCGAAAATAGATTCAAAAATAAATATATTTGGAACAGTTCCCAATATAATAAACATAGTAACAAATACATTGATATATTCTGTTATCATAAACTGTTATACTCTTCGAAAATTTTAAAATGAAATGCCATGAACTTATATATTTTATGATGAATTTTATATAATAAAATTTATGGACTTTATTATTACTATTTAGTAATCAATAAATATAGCATGATCTAGATAGTATTATAAATGAAAGCCTTGAAGAAGTTATGAAATACTAAATAAGAAGGTTTAATAATAAAGATTTTTCATTAATATCTATAAATTAAATTCTACAATTAATTATGCTATGGAGAATAAAGATCTGCTCAAAACTGGTTTAGAGATAGATATTGTAGATAGATTAAAAGTATTAGAAAAAATGAAAGAAAAAGGATATAATCCATACCCATATGAATTTGATAAGACCAACGATGTAAAAGAAATAGTAAATGATCCTGATAAATTTATGGATAAGTATGTTAAGATTGCTGGAAGGGTTTATTCAGTTAGAAAACATGGTGGAATTGTATTTTATGATATAAAAGAAGAAGGTTATAGAATACAGGTTGTTATTAAAAAAGATATAACAAAAAATTTTGAAGATGCATATGAATTTATTCAAAGAGGAGATATAATTGGTGTATATGGTAAAGTGGGGAGAACAAAAGCTGGAGAATTATCTGTATTTGCTGAAGATTGGATTATATTAACAAAATCATTAATCTCTTTACCAGATCAATGGTATGGATTTACTGATGTAGAAGAAAGATATAGAAAAAGGTATTTGGATTTATTAATGAATGATGAAGTAAGGAGATATTTTGAAATAAGATTTAAAACAATAAGTTATGTAAGAAAATATTTTGAAAATTTAGGATATATAGAAGTACAAACTCCTGTATTACAACCAATATATGGAGGGGCAAATGCAAAACCATTTATTACATATGTAAATGACTTAAAAGAAAATTGGTATTTGAGAATTGCTACAGAATTATATTTAAAAAGATACCTTGTTGGTGGATTTAATAAAGTATTTGAAATTGGGCCAGATTTTAGAAATGAATCAATAGATGTAACCCACAATCCAGAATTTACAATGTTAGAGGCATATGAAGCATATGCAAATAGGGATAAAATGATGGAAATAGTAGAAAATTTAATATATGGAATTGCAAAGGATATTATTGGAAAAGATTATATTGAATATAATGGTAAAAAGATATCATTAAAACCTCCCTGGAGAAGGTTAACAATGTATGATGCATTAAAAGAATATGCAAATATAGATGTAACAAAATTATCAGACGAAGAAATAATGGAAATAATGAAACAAAATAATATTCAATTAGAATTAAAAGAATACAATAGAGGTCTAGCGATTACTGCATTATTTGAAGAATTGGTTGAAGATAGATTAATTGAACCAACATATATTATAGAACATCCAAAAGAGAGTACACCTTTATGTAAATTAAGTAGAAAAGACCCTTCCTTAGTTGAAAGAGCAGAGGGATATATTTTAGGAGTAGAAGTTACAAATATATATTCTGAATTAAATGATCCAATATTACAAAATAAATTATTATTAGAACAAGCAAAAATGAGAGAATTGGGATTTGAAGAAGCTCATTTATATGACCAAGACTTTGTAGAAGCATTAATGTATGGAATGCCACCAACAGGAGGAATTGGTATAGGTATAGATAGAGTAATAATGTTATTATTAGGAATAAAAAGTATAAAAGAAATTATACCATTCCCAATGGTTAAGAAAAAAACAGAAAGTGAGGCGGTAAAGATTTTAACAAAATATACTTCAAATAAAGACAATAAAAGTTAACCTTATTAATATTTCTATTTTTTAATATTATATGACGGTACGGTTTAGATAAATTATGTCGGTTCTGAAGAAATATATTATTTAGGACCAGAATACAGTTTTTCTCATGAAGCAGCATTAAAGGTTAGTAATAAAGTTTATCCAACAAAAAGTATTTCAGAAATATTTTATATTGTTGAAAAAGAAAAAGTTTTCGGAATAATACCTTTAGAGAATAGTATAGAAGGACCAATACATGAAAGTTTAGATAATTTATTTAAATATGATAATATATACATAAATTATGTTTACAATATGGGAATAAAATTATTTTTGGCATCTAAAGATGGAAAAATTAAGAATACTTTGTATACAAATCATTATGCATATAAAGAATCTGAAGAATCTATAAAAAATTTAAATATAAATAAAATAGAATTTGTTTCTAGTACATCAGAGGCTGCTAAATTGGCAAAAGAAAATAATTCAATGTGCATATGTTCTAAATTAGCAGTAGAAAATTATGGATTAAATATAATTAAAGAAATAAATATAGAAAACAATTATACAAAATTTGCTTTAATATCAAATAAACCATCATATGAAGGAAATAGATCTATAATATTATTTACAATAAAAAATAAACCCGGAGCATTATATAATGTTTTGAAAATATTTTATAAAGAAAATATCAATTTAACAATGATATATTCTAGACCTTTAAAAACCATACCATGGGAATATTATTTTTATTTAGAATTTGAAGGCAAATATAATAAAAAACTATTAGAAAAATTAAAAAGCGTAACTGAAATTTTGAAATTTAAAGGTTCATATAAATTTTTATAAAAATTATACTCTTCCAATTCCAAATCTTTTTAATAATATCTTTATATTATCATTTACTAAAAATATAAAGAATAAACTATACAATGCTACAAATAAATAATAGTAAAGATTTATTGGAACAATTATTCCAAATCCAAATAATGAAATTAAACTTGCAATTATCAATCCTGCAATTGTAGATATTAAGAAAGTTTTACTAGGCTTTGACTTATAAAATCTGTCTTTTTCCCTAAATACATATGGCATTAATAAACCAAAATATGTTATTGCTATAAAGAATAGAGAATGTAAAAGATGAACATTATTTATCTTGAATATATTTAATGCTATATATAATAACAAAGCCATTTCAGAAAATGTAAATATACCCATTGTACCTGCATATTCTACTAATTTTAATATATTCCATTTTTCAGGATATTGAGACCCTCTTTCATTATCTACAGATAATGCTATTGTTTGAAAATCTATAATAAAGAAGAATAATAATACCTCCGTAGATGATAAAATATATAATGGATTATGATAAAAAATAGTTGTAAATAAAAACACTGATAAAACAAATACCGCAATTTCTATTGTTTTATTTATTTTTGTTAATATCCATGTAACAACCCTTTGATATACAGATCTACCAATTGTAACTAAATCTACAATACCTCTTAAACCCTCTACCGTTAATACAACAGAAGCTGCTGATTTTGCAACATCTGTTGCATTATATACTGCTATACCAACTTCCGCTTGTTTCAATGATGGAGAATCATTTACACCATCTCCAGTCATTCCAACAATTTCTTTTTCCTCTTGTAAATTTTTTACAATATAATATTTATCCTCAGGATATATTTCTGCAAATATTTCAGATTCATTAATTAATTTCTTTGCTTTTTCAGGATCTGATTTTAATAATTCTCTTAATTCATTTCCAGATACTGCTTTATTATAATCTAACCCAATTTCTTTTCCAATTTCCTTTGCAATTGGTAATGAATCTCCAGTTAACATTTTTACTTTTATTCCGAGATCTTTTAACTTTTTAATTAATTCTGGAGTATCTTTTCTTGGAATATCATATAATGCAACAAGACCAACAGGTTCCCATTTATTATTATTATTTATTGCAACCACCAAAGTTCTATAACCTCTTGATGCAAAATCTTCAACTATTTTTGATACTTCTTCTGGTATATCTGTTTTGCATAAATCGTTAAATATAATATTTACTGCACCTTTTGATACATAAAATACTTTATTTTTATATAATACTTTCGCTTCTGTTCTTCTAGTAGAAGGATCAAATGGCTTAAACTCTAATATTTTGTAATCATCTTTATTTATATTAATTTCTTTCGCCTTATTAATAAATGCCATATCTATTGGATCATTATTTGATTCTTGTGATGCTAATGTTCCATATAATATTACATCTTCCTTTTTATAATTACCCAATTCTTTTATATCAGTTATAGATAATTTATTATATGTCAAAGTACCTGTTTTATCAGAACATAATGTTGTCATTGTTGCAGCATCTTCTATTGCAGACAATCTCGTAATTAATGCACCTTTTTTTGATAATTCTATAGAACCAACCGCCAATGTGACTGTTATCATTGCGGGTAATGCTACTGGAATTGCAAAAAGCAATAAAGATATAATTAAAGGCAATACTGTAGAAAGTATAAATTCTAAATTATGAACATATAAAAATGAAAATAATAATGTTAATCCTCCAAATATTAATACAATTATTAATAATGCAAAAATAACTTTATTTGTTATTTCCTCAATATGCAATTTTGGTCTTGCAGTAGATACTAATTCTACTGTTCTTCCAAAGTATGTATTCCTTCCAGTTTTATATACAATACAATTTGCCTCTCCTCTTCTTATAATTGATCCTGAATATACGATCTGTCCTTTTTTCTTTTCAACTGTCAAAGATTCTCCCGTTAATACAGATTGATCTACATCCAATATATCATCACTAACAATTATACAATCTGCAGGGGATATATCTCCAGCCCTTAATCTTATTATATCTCCAGGAACTAGATATTTTGATTCAATTAATTTCCATTGCCCTTCTCTTAATACCCTTGCTTGTATTTGTAATTTTTCTTTTAATAATTCCAATGCTTTATTTGCCTTTTCTTCATGTATAAAGGATATTAATACATTAATAAATAATAAAGATAAAACTAAAGATGCATCTATATATCTTCCAAATATAAAATATAGTATTATAATAATTTCTAACATTATTGAAGAAAATGAAATAAATTTTTTCAAAAATTTAATCAAATTGCTTTCTTTCTTTTCCTCTACTAAATTGTATCCATACTCTTTTAACCTTTTATCTACCTCTTCTTTTGTTAAACCATAATTCAAATCTGAATTTAATTCTTGAAGAACCTTTGATAAATCTACATTATCATTCATACTATAAAAAACATTTTATTATTTAAAAGGATAACATATAAAAAATTCTTTTATTTCTATCTATTATTCTTACTACCTTGTAAGATTCGCTTTCTTTTCTACTTCTAATTTTTCAAATTATATTCTGAACCTTTTCTAAAGAAATATTAAAGTTTCTTATAACCTCTGAAAGATGTCATAAAATATCTACAAATTCGGATATATTCTCCCCCTTTTTTTATTTGAATGTTATCTAACAATTTTCTTTATTTTATTTAATAATTCTGCAACTTACATAGAAAATTCATATAAACGCCGCGGGTGGGATTTGAACCCACGCCCCCTTTCGGGGATATGGTCTCAAGCCATACCCCTTGGACCACTCGGGCACCGCGGCATATAAATAATTTTGATCTTTATACAATTTTAAAATATTTGGGTTTTAAATATTCTAATAAATCATGGACCAAATTTGATAGATCAAAATTGTTTGAAGAAATATATATAAAGCAATAATCAATTCTTTCCCAATAATTTAGTGCAATAGTAAATTTATTTGTATCTAACAAAAATGAAGAAAATTTTTCTCTATCCGATATTATTATCTTTTTATTATTTATTACTAATTTATATTTATCAATTAAATAATCAAAAAATTTATATATGTCTTGCTCAGAAAATAAAAAATTATTTCCTATTCCATTAAGAATCAGTTTTACTTCCATATAATATTCTCTCCCTTATTATATTGTCTATATCTTCCTCTGTTCCACCAACTTCTACAGATTTTATTATCTTTAATATCGCAGGATTTTTTAATGCTAATCCAACTGCTAAACATGATCCAGTTTCTAATTTTGTTAATGCTTCAAAATATTCTCTAGATAAATATGGACATGTTTTTCTTATGAATTCCAAATCTTTTGGATTAATTATCTTTAATAAAATAAATGTATTTAATTGAGATGTAATATCTTCAATAATACTGGAAGGTACCTGAGATACTAAAATTAATCCCAAACCAAATTTTCTCCCCTCCCTTACAATTAAAGATATTCTTGAAGAAACTTCGCTATTCTTTGATGCAAATCTATGTGCTTCTTCAATTACAATTCCTAAAATATCTGTTTTATTATTAAATTTCCAAGATTTATATTTTTCATAAGCAATTTCTAATAATATATCTATTAATATTCTCTGTTCTTCTATTGATAAAGGATATAAATCAAATATAATTACCCTTGGAATAAATTTATTAGATTCTTCCAAATATACTTCTCCATTTTCTTCTTTAACTATATTATAATCTGAAATACCAAAGTTTCTTATATCTTCTAATAATTTGTTAAATAATTCATCTACATTTTCACCCATATCATCTACATTTTTTGGAAATAGCATCCAATCTTTTATTCTTAACAATCTTGATTGTAAAGATCTTATTACATCTTCTCTATTTTTATATTTTTCAAATACCTGTGGTGGATCTCTTTTATTTACCATCTCCAATAATTTATCCATAAATTTTGGTGTCTTTCCCTCTTCTAATGATAAAATTCTATATAATAAAGAATATACATGGGGAGCCTGTTTTCCTGATATTCCTAAGAAACTTTCCATATAATCTTTTATATACTTTAATGATAGTTTTGCATTATATACTACTACATTTTTCTTATTTCTTTCGCTTATTAATTTCTCAATAAATTCTCTTTCTCTTTTACTAAATGTTATTATTATAGAATTTTCAAATGACAATATATAATCTCTATGAATATCGAATAATAATATTGGTATATTTTTCTTTGATAATTCATTTATTATATGAGCAACTGTTGTACTTTTTCCAGAACCTGTTATTCCAAATATACCAGTATGTCTTATAATTAAATTCTTTATATTTAAATCTACAATAAATTCTTTGTTTTGTAAATTTATTTTTCCTAAAGGTATTGATAATACTTTTTCTTCAAATGAATATATTTTACTTATTTCTTCTTCTTCTGGTAAGAATACTTCATCCCCAGGAACTGGTGGTGTTTTTGGTTTTTCTTGTAATATTTTTCCATCTTTTATTACTCCAATAAATATTGCCTTTCCAATTATTAAATACTGCAATTTTTTTATTTGTCCATATAATAATTCTATTGCTTCATAATCAAACAATCTTTCCTCTTCAATAGCTTCAGATTTTAAATCCTCAATTATCCCAAAATAGAAGAAATCACCTATTTTTACTTTAACTATACTTCCAATACCTACTGAATATCTTTCCCTTGGATCAACAACAAAATAAAAATATTCTGATGTTGCTTCCTTTATAACATATCCAACTTTCATAGATGTATATTTATAATATACTTTTAAACATTTTTTATCTAAATATTTTAATGCCTGGTGCACTTAAATTAATAATACCTGAAGGACGTACATTAAAGGATGTTATACGTATTGTAGGGGTGGAATTAGATGGCCATAAACCAATAATTATAGAACTGAGAAAAGTACCCGGTGTAAACTGGAGATTTGCCAATGCTATATGTAATGTATTAAAGATAAATAAATGGCAAGCTTTAGGATCTCTAACAGATGAGGAATTAGAAAAATTAGAAGATTGTCTGAAAAGACCACAAAATTATGGTATACCTTCATGGATGCTAAACAGAAGAAAAGATCCTAGAGATGGTCAAGATAAACATTTAGTAGGACCAGATGAGGAAATTCAAGTAAAAATGGATATAAAAAGAGAAATTGAATTAAATACATGGAGGGGAAATAGGCATATGTATAACTTACCCGTTAGAGGACAAAGAACAAGATCTCATCATAGGAAAGGTTCTACTGTTGGTGTAGTAAAGAATAAAGAATTAAGGGCTCAACAAAAATCTGAAAATAAAGAGTAAAATGTGGAGAAATAGAAAAACTTGGGAAGGTCCTGGACATCCTTGGCAAAAAGATAGAATAGAGGAAGAAAGACAATTATTAAAACAATACGGATTAAAAAGTAAAAGAGAAATATGGAAAGCTTCTACAATTGCTAGAAGAATAAGATTTTATGTTAGATATTTAAATGCTAAAAAAGCTGCTGGAGTAGATGTATCAAAAGAGGAAGAAAAATTAAAGAATAGATTAGTTAAATTAGGATTATTAAATAAAAATTCTGATATAAGTGAAGCTCTAAACATAACAGTAAAAGAAATATTAGAAAGAAGATTACAAACAATTGTATTTAGAAAGGGTTTAGCAAAAACAATAAAACAGGCAAGACAATTAATTGTACATAGGCATATTGTTATAGGAGATAAAGTAATATCTTCTCCAGGTTATTTGGTTAAAGTTGATGAAGAAGATAAAATAGGTTATAATCCATATTCAAATATAAATAAAGAAAAATTATTAGGTCAAAATATAAATAAAGAAGAAAATAAAGAATCAGCCGTACAAGAAGTTAATCAACCTTCTCAATAGTCCTTTCTTTTTCCTCTTTACTTTTTTCTTCTTCTTTAAAATTTTATTTAACCTATTTATATTTTTATTTAATAATAGTATGGATAAATTAAACTCCTTTATCATTTCTACCTGACTTCTTAATTCTTTTATAGATTGTCCCAATTCAGAAATATTATATGGAAGATTTTCTTGAATATTTATATATTCGATACCTTTCTTTAGTATATCTTTTATTGTATAACCTTTTTTCTTTAATTCTTCCAATTCTTCTTTAATATCTCCAATGTATATTGTTGTTGAATCATTAGACATTTAAAAAATAAGTATTTTATTATTTATATAATATATTAGAAAAATTTATATAAGGTATTTATATGGTTTTTCATAAAACTTATAAAGAAAAATTGTTATACCTATTATATAGCAAAATTTTATACAATTATACGACGTTAAATTATGTTATTACAAAAAAGTTGTCCTAATATATGAAAAAATTTATTCGAGAAAATTTATAAATAAAAATTTTGTATCTAATAGGTTGTATATTATATTTCTAATACAAAAATCTTATATATATTTTATATAAATTTTTTGGAAAATATTTATAAATCATTAATTAAGTCGTATAACTTTATATCATTTATAAATATACTAACTAAAAAGTACTCATATCATAAAATAATATGATAACCTATTAGTAATAAATAGAAAAATTTATTAATAAATATTTAAAAATTCCAAAGTTGTATATATATAAATTTTTATTATCAAAATTTTATGGTGGAATATTGTAAATTACCATATGAAAATGAAAAATATGAGATCCTTATTAAAAAAGAGGAAGAAACAAATGAAAAATATGGCTATGATCCATGGAAAAGACCAATAAATGAATTATTAGATTTCTCAATTATTAATTTAGATAAACCAAGGGGGCCCACATCTCACCAAGTCTCTGGATGGGTAAAAAATATTTTAAATAAGAAAGCTGGACATGCTGGTACATTAGATCCAAAAGTAACTGGAGTATTACCAATAGGAATTGGAAGAGGAACAAAAGTATTAAAATTATTATTAACTGCTGGAAAAGAATATATAGCATGGATGCATATACATAAAGATATTGATGAAAATAAAGTATATGAAATATTAAATAAATTTCAAGGAAAGATTGTTCAAAAACCTCCGCTAAAATCTGCAGTAAAAAAAGTTCCCAGAGAGAAAAATGTTTATTGTATAAAAGTATTGGAAGTTGATGGTAGAGATTGGTTATTACAAATTGCAACAGAAGCCGGTGTATATATAAGAAAATTAATAGATGACATAGGAAAAGCTTTAGGAACAAAAGCACATATGCAACAATTAAGAAGAATTAGAGTTGGAGAACTAAAGGAAGATTCTGAAAAATATCCCTTGTCTACTTTGCAAGATATAGTTGATTCTATATGGTTTTGGAGAAATGAAAATAATGAAGAATATATAAGAAAGGTTTTTCTACCGGCAGAAGTTGCAGCAGAACATACAAAGAAAATTTGGATATTAGATACTGCAGTAGATGCAATCGCACATGGGGCAAACCTGACAGTAAAAGGAATATCAAGACTATATTCAAACATAAAAGAAGGTGATCTAGTAACAATATTTACATTAAAAGGAGAAATAGTGGCGTATGGAACTGCATTAATGGATTCTGAAAAAATTTTAAATTCTGAAAAAGGTATTGCTGTTGATATTGATAGGGTTATTATGAAAAGAGGTTTATATCCAAAAGTATGGAAAAAATCTAGTACACAATGAAATTAATATTGGGAATTGATGAAGCTGGAAGAGGGCCAATAATTGGACCAATGGTAATTGCTGGTTATTGCATAGAAGAAGAAAAAATTGATTTATTAAGATCTTTAGGAGTTAAAGATTCCAAAGAATTAACAAGAAAACAAAGAGAATATATATATAATGAAATAATAAAATTAACAGATAAATATAAATATATAATAATTGATCCAGAGACAATAGACTATTACGTATATAGAAATAAATTAAACTATTTAGAATTTGAGAATATGATAAAGATAATTGAAGAAATAAAACCAGATAAAGTAATAATTGATTCTCCATTAGTTAATACAAAAAAGGTAATAGAATATATAAAAAATAACCTAAAAATAAATGTAGAAATAATTGCAGAAAATAAAGCAGACAAAAAATATCCTATAGTATCTGCAGCTTCAATTATTGCAAAAGTTATAAGGGATAGAGAAATTGATAAAATAAAGGAAAAAATAAATATAGATTTTGGATCTGGATATCCATCTGATGAAAGAACAATAGAGGTATTAAAAAAAGATTATGATAAAATAAAAGATTATGTAAGAGAATCTTGGATGACGATTAAAAAAATAAGAAAAGGAGAACAAAAAAACATACTTGATTTTTTATAAAAACTTTTTCTTTATTGAAGGATAATAATTTATAAAATTAAGAATGGTAAAATAAACATACCTAATGTTAAATTAATTATTATAATTGTTGATAATGCTATATATAATGTATTCTTTTCATTAATATATTTCTTTAGTTCCATTAAAACTTCTATAAATGGTATAGAAATCAAAATAAAATAATAAATATACGATAATAAGATATTTTCCGTTAATAAATAATATATTATAGCTAAAATATTGAGAATAAATAATACTATGAATGCAATTTTTTGAAACTTATACATTTTGCTAATAAAAATATCATCTTCTTTAATATATTTTTCAAAATTTATTTCTTCTTCTTTTTCTTTAAATTTTACCTTTTTTAATAGTATAAATGAAATTAAAGATATTATAAAAGCAACTAATAATGAATAAAGTATATTATTGATATTCAAACCTTCTAATAATAATCTTGCACCTAAATATGATATAAATGTTATAAAAATGAATCTTATTGTATTATCCCTTAATTTCATTAATAATCTAGTTCCGATTCTTGAACCAATTAAAACTCCCAAGGTAAGGAAAGGTAATAAAATGAAGTCTATATAACCTGCTTTGAAATATAAAATTGAAGATGTATCTGCAGTTACTCCTATCATAAAATTACTAGTAGTAGTACTTACTTTTATTGGTAAATTCATTATTAAATCCATTCCCAAAACTTTTAATATTCCTGAACCAATTCCCAATAAGCCAGAAACAAAACCTGCAAATAACATAACAATCCATCCATAAACCCATCTTACTCCATCATAATATATTATTTTTCCATTTTCTTCATATTTTCCAAATAAATTAAAGAAGTATGTAGATTCATCCGGTTTCGATGGATAATATTTCTCTTTTAAATTCTTTATTATCAAAAATATTGAAGATAATAATAATACAACTCCAAATATTATATAAACAATAAAAAATAGATTGTGAGTATATAGATAATTATTTAAAAGGAATCCAAATATATCACCAAAAGTTGTGGCAGTTAATAAACTAATTGCTATATTATCATTAGCAATTTTTTTCTTTATATATGATAAAGATGAAGATAAAGATGTTGAAATAGTAGATAATAAAGATACACCAATCGTTAAATATAACGGATAGTCTAGAAATATTGTTAAGATTGGAGAAATAATTGCCCCACCGCCAAGACCTGTTATAGAACCTTCAATACCTGCAAAAATACCAATAAGTAATATCAACATTAGATTAAAAAATGTATACATCATTTTATTAATGAATTCTTTAAAATATATAGGCCTTCATATATGATATATTTTCCTATAATATATAATTATTCTTTCTTAATAAAAAATCAGAAAATATATTTAACCCTTTAATTATTCTCCTTCAAATTCTTGAAAATTACTTCTTTTATATTCAGAATATTTCTCAACTTCTTGCATAGCTTTATTTATTTCTTCAATCATTTCTTGGGGTATATTATCTATTTTTACATTATTGATTCCTATCCTAATATATTTATCCCATTCAATTTTTATTCCATTTTGATCTATCTGCATTGGATGTCTCAATAAACTATGTTTTGTATCTCTCATCTTCCATACAATAATTGATCTATATAATTTTCCATCCACTTCATCCAAATCCATCCTTACAATCCCATCTACTGCATGTTCAACTCCAGGTCCACCAAATCCTCTCTCACCGACAGAAATTTGTGAAACAAATATTGCAGTACATCCTAAACCTGCAATCAATCTTTTTAATGACATTACTATAGATCTCGCCATTGCTGGTTTTGTCAAATATAATGTAGAAACAGAATCTATAACAACTCTTTTAGCATTCGTATCTTTTATTGCTTGTCTTACAACATCCAATAGTTCATGTATATTATCTAAATCTCTTACTAAATATTTTTCTCTTTGAGCTGCAGTACCGGTTCCTCCAGTAAATGCATCTACAATTGCTATTTTTCCTTCTTCCTCATATTTTGATATATCCCATCCAAAATTCTTAAAACTCCTCCTTACTGTTACTGGATGTTCTTCCAATGCAACAAATACTCCATTTTCATTATTCTTTAATCCATTATATAAAAATTGTTTGCCCAAAATAGATTTTCCCGTACCAGGCCCTCCACTTAATAATACTACATTTCTTTCTGGTATTCCTCCGTATAATATTTCATCAAATCCCGGTATATACGTTCTAACTTTATATATCATAATAATAATTTTAAAATAAATGCTTAAACATTTATAAATAACAATATTTTTTATATTTTTATGGCAAAATATTTAATATTATTAACAAAAGATGATAAAAATACTTTGGAAATGGCTTTGGAATTTTCAAAAATATTAAAAATGAGCGGAGCAGAAGATATAAAAATTTGTTTTATTTTAGCAGGAATTAGAGCTCTAAATAAAGAAAATGAAGAATATAATTTAATTATATCTAAACATTTGGGAGATATAAAAAATTTAAACATAAATATATACGCATGTGAAAAATGTATGCTAAAATTTAATATACCAGAAGAAAAATTAATATATAAAGATAAAATATTTTCATATGAAGAAATGAATAAATTGGTAGATCAAGGATATGCAATAATTACCTTTTAATTTCTATTATTTTTCCTTCAACATTATCTTTAAATAAATCATCATGTGTACATAATATTACTTGATAATTATCCAAACTTGATATTAATTGAGCTAAAGATAATCTTACATTTACATCTAAAGATTCTGTAGGTTCATCTAATAACAATACATTTATATTTAGATTTAATATAGATGCAATAGCCAATCTTAATGCTAAATCCAATATTTTTATTTGTCCTCCACTTAATCCAGCTTCATCAATATATTTTTTGATAGTTTTTCCATCAATATTTTTAACTACATAAATATAAAATAATTTTTCATCTTTTACCTTGCTTTCTTTTATATCTATTCCAACATCCGTAATATCTTGATATCTATACAACTTCTTAAAATAGAATTTAAATGCATTTTCCAGGTTTTTTGATATTTTTTCCCTATTAACTTCTATATATTTTAATAAAACATTATATAAAGATCTTAAAATATTTATGTTTTTACTTATATTCTTTAATTTTTCATTTATATTATTATACATATTTAATTTTTCTTTATAATTTTTTATTAATTCTGGTTTTAGATTTTCATATTTTTTTATTTCTTTATCAAGCTCATTTAATTTATTTTCAAACTCGCTTAAAGAATTTAAATTATTTCTTTTATATATATCTTTTATTTTTTCCAAATTCTTTTTCATATTTTCTATCTTCATTAAAGAATATTTTATATTATTTATCTCATTTTTTATGTTTTGATATTCTTTTCTTAAATTATCTATGACCTTATCCAATTCATTTTTCTTTATATAATTTATTGTATCCTTTATCATTTTATATTCATTTATTTGATTTATTCTATAATTTACATCATTAATTTCCTTTTCAATCCTTATTTTTTCATTTTCAATATCGGATAAATTTACCCTATCTTTAATTTTTCCTTGAATATATAAAAAATACTTATATTTATTTTCTAATTCTTGATATAATTTATCTAAGTTGTTTTTCTCATTTTTAAATTTATTTAAATTCTCCTTATCTTTATTTAAACTTTCTCTATATTGATTTAACAATTTTTTATGTAAATCCTCATCCAGAGCCCTTTTACATACTGGACATTCTGATATTTCTCTATTTAGTATATTTAAATATGCTTCTTCTTCCTTTATTTTATTTTCCAAAATTATAATATTGTTTTCCAATTCTTTCTTCTTATTATCTATATTTTTTATTTCAACTTCTATATTTCTATATTCTATATATTTTTCTATATTTGAATATATTTCTCTTAATTCTTTTAATTTATATTCTAATTCTTTTTCATCAACATTTTCCAAATATTCCAATTCCTTTTTTCTACTTTCCAAATATTCCAAAGAACTATTTAATAAATCTTTTGAATAATTTTCATATTTAAGATTTTTTCTTTCAGATTCAAGATTTAATATATTATCATATAATTCCTTTTCTTTTTCTTCATATTCTTTTAACTTTTGATTTAAATAATTTTCTTGAGTTAATAAATTATAATCTATACTACTTTCCAATGTTTTTAACTCTAGATAATCTTTATATATATTATCTCTTATTTTCTTTAATTCCAGATACTTATTAATTTCTTCCAATAATCTTTCAATATCTTTATCTCCAAAAATATTTTTATATAATTCTATATCTTTTAATAGTAAGCTCTTTTCTTTTTCTTTATATTCTTTTTCCTTTTCTAAATCTTTTATTAATCCTTCAACTACTTTTAATATTAGAGAATAATATTCTATATCAAATATTTTTTCTAATAACTTTGTTAATTCAATTTTTCCAGATAAATTAATATATCTACCCAAATCTCCTTGTTTTATATATAATACATCTGTAAATTTTTCAACTCTATTTATATTCAATATTTCTCTTATCTTTTTATTAACAATATCTGGTCCAGAAGCTATAACACTATTCTCCTTATATAATATTGCCTTAGATTCTCCATTATTATTTGAAGATCTAATTATTTTGTATAAAGTATTTCCATCCGATATTTCCAATTCTACATTTAAATTATGTGAACCAATTCTTATTAAAGATGATACATTTGATATATTTAGATTGGATAGAGAATCTTTTCCAAATAAACCAAATAATATTGCCTGAAATATAGAAGTTTTTCCAACTCCATTTTCCCCTATTATTATATTTTTTTCATCAAAATTTACCTCCAAATTTTTATGTATTTTAAAATTCTCCAATCTTATTCTATTAATCTTCATTTTATTAATTGTTTAAATATAGTTTCCCTTATCCTATCCAAATCAGAATTTTTACCAGAATACATCTCCTCAAATAATTCTTTTATATAATTAAACATTTTTATTACTTCATGCTTATCATTTACAAAAAAAGAACTATCTATTATATTATCTATTGTAATTACTTCATTATTTAATTTTATTTCTTCATCTAAAGAATAGGAATCATCTAAAATTAAATATCCAGATTCTATTAAATTTTCTAATAGATTTTTTATATTAATATAATAATCTTTCTTATATCTAACTTTAATTTTTATAATTGTTTCCTTAGATTTATTATAAATATCATTTTTTAGTTTATTTAATGCATAATCATTATTTATTACATCTTCATAAATATATATTGGCCTAACATTTAATTCTTTAAATTCTATATTATCATCTCTTACATAAAAAAATCCTTTCTTTATATTTTCTTCATCTTTTGATATTTCAGTCCTTTCAGTAGAACCTGGTAAAGCAAATATTATATTCTCATGTTTTTCCAAATGTTTCTTATGAAAATGACCAAATGCATAATAATTAGCTTTAGGAAAATCTTCTGGAGATAAAATCCTTGGTTCTTTACTATAACCTTCCAAAATACTTTCTGGAAATATATTTATTGCACCATGAAACATAAATATAGTATAACCATTATTTTCAAATTTTAAATTAGATAGATTCTTTTTATAATATGCTCTTAATTGTTCATATGATAAATTTTGTGGTTCAGATATTCCATAAATATATACATCCTTATATATAAACGGATCTTTTATATTTGCCTCATATACAAGATCTAATCTTTTTAATATTTCTAAAACATTTTGTCTCAATCCCTTTGTATCATGATTTCCCTTAATAAATATTAATGGTATTTTATTATCCTTTAATTTAAATAATATATCTAATATTTCCAATAAATATTTTGAATCTATTCTAAAATAATCATCAAAAAAATCTCCAGAATGAATTATAAAATCTACCTTTTCCCTAATTGCAAATTCTATAACTTGTTTAAATGAATTTAGAAAATCATATTTTCTAATTTCGCCATATTCTACTGGAATTTGACATCCTAGATGGGTATCAGAAACATGAACGAATTTCATTAAATATTATTGTATAAAAATTTTTTATTTATATTTTCTAAATATTCTCTCAAATAATTTAAAACTATTTCCTTATCCTTTTTATAATGATCAAAACTTATTTTTAATAAAAAAGAATCTTCTGTATAATGTAATTTAATAATTTTATTTAATGTTAATTCATCCTTATCAATTCTTAGATAAATATTATAATTCTCATCAAAGTTGCAATTATTTTTTATATCTTCAAAATTTAATCCTAAAGAAATCAAATTTCTAAAAAATATATCTATACTATTTTTTTTATTAATTTTTATTTCATATACTTCGATTATATTACTTATTAATCCTTTATCTTTATAATTATTTATCTCTATCTTTTTTCTATCAATATCCTTTAATAATAGATCAATTGCATTTAATATTTTATTTTTGTCATCCCATTCATGTATATTTACCCTTAATAGTACAAAAGAAATCTTCATAACAATTATATAAATATATAGAAAAGTTTATATTTGTAAAAAGCTTTATATTTAAAATGGTAAAAAGAACTCAGAGTTTACCCTTAAATACGATAATTTTGGCAATTATTGCAATAATTGTACTAGTATTTCTTATATTAATATTCACTGGTGGAATTGGAAAATTTGTTACACAAACTAATCAAGTAAGCGGAGCTAATCAAACAGCTAGTGCACAATGTTCAGAATATGCATCACAAATACAAACCCAAATGGGAACTGCAACAGACCCAAACGCTCAATTACAAATGTTAGCGAGTTCTCAATATGTAACTTCGGGTTGTAGCACTACCTATCAATATTCATTTACTCTATACAATGGTTCCGAAGTTGTATGTGGACTTGGTTCAAGTTATAGTTTACAGATTTCTAACGGTAACGGTAACAGTATCTCAATACCGGGCTGTGAACTTAAATAAAGATTTATTTTTTATTACTAAATATTATTTATGATAGATAAAAATTATGTTTCATCAATTTTAGGTATATCAAAAACAAAATTACAAGAATTAATAAATGAAAAAATAAAACAATATAAAAATTTAATTGATGAAGAAACAGCTATTTTATTGATATTAAAAGAAAGAGGATTAACATTAGAAGATTTATATAATATAAAAGTAAAAAATCTATATCCAGGACTAAAAGTAAAAGAAATAAAATTAAAGATAAATAAAATATTAATAAAAAAGGACAATTTAATAATTCTAGAAGCTGGAGATGAAACTGGATTGATTAAGTTAATAATCAAAGATTATAAATGGAAAAGAAAAAAGAATTTATTAAAGGAGAACAATAATATAAAAGTAAAAAACGGTGTTGTTCTAAATGATTTTGTTTTATCAATATTCATAAATGATGTAGACTTAATAGAGAAAATAAATGAAGAAATAGATCTAAATCAAAATTACATATCGTATAGATATATAAGATTATTAAAAGAAAAAGAGGATAATTATATAGTATTGACAGACAATTTTAATGTACTATATTTAGAAAAGACTATTCAATTAGAATATAATAAAACATATACAATAAAATTTTATAATAAAAGACCCATTGAAATTATTGAATTAAAATCCTACTAAACTCATTAACTTATCCGGATCATTATAGTACATACTCATAATTTCTGCAATCTTTCTATAATTTCTTATGTTATTTTCTAACATATATTCTAATATCCTTATTTTAAATTTAAAGTTAGTTTCTATATCATTTTTATTCCAGTTTCTAATTTCGGCAATTTTATTTAATACATAACTCTCACTTGATATATACGAGTCATCTTTAGGATTCCACTTAAATGAAATTATCCTATCAACATCCTTTTTTTCTTTATTAAATCCAATTATTTCATATATTTTATCTACCCTTCTTACATATTTTCCTTGATATCTCAATCTCTTAAGAAATACAACCCCATCCAATACTTCCAATAGAGATGGAGGTAAATTAATTGGAGGAGATAATAATCTATCCATTAATGCTTCAAAGCTTTCTGCATGTATAGTACCTAAACCAGCATGACCTGTTGCCATCGCCTGGAATAATATATAAGCTTCCTCGCCTCTTACCTCACCTACAATTATATAATCAGGTCTTTGTCTCAAAGCAGCTTTTAATAGATCAAACATAGTAACTTCACCATATCTATTTGGACCATATCCAGGTCTTGCAACTTCCGATAACCAGTTTGGATGTGGCAACTTTAATTCTGCAGTATCTTCTATTGATATTATCTTTTTCTCTGATTTAATAAATAGAGATATTGCATTTAAGAATGATGTTTTACCTGTAGCAGTTCCTCCAGATATTAATAATGATCTACCTTCTTCTACTAATGTCCATAAATATGCCAACATATTAAAGTCAACAGTTCCATATAATAATAGATCAATTGGTGTGAATGGATCTTCTGTAAATTTTCTAATTGTAAACGAAGAACCCCTCCTAGAAATATCTTTTCCAAAGGTTATTTGAATTCTCGCCCCATTGGGTAAAGCAGCATCTAATAAAGGATTTGCAACAGAAACAATCCTTCCTGTCCTTACAGATAACTTTATTACAAAATTATCCAATTCTTCATCAGAATTAAATTGTAAATTTGTTTTTATTTCACCTATTAATGGGTTTCTATGGAATATATATATTGGGTAATTTATACCTGTACAGGAGATATCTTCTATTAATGGATCTCTCATTAATGGATCTATTATTCCATAACCAATTGTATCTCTTATTATGTAATATAAGATATAGGGTAATTTATTTGGATCTATCCTATATCCTTTTTCTTTTATTATATTTAGAGATTGTCTTATTATATAATTTTTCATATATTCTTCATTTTTTTCCATTCCCAAAGGAAGTTCTGATGTTCTAGCTAAATCATCAATTATCGAATTTATAATTTTCCTATCATTCTCACTTATATTAGGTTCTACTACATGATATACAAGTTCTCCATATTCATTATCCCATGATATATCTGCATATGCAAATATATATTCTTTACCGAGAATATTCATTTTTGTTAATGGATACCTATATTGATTTATATTTTCATTTTTTCCATATAATTCTATAAAAAATTTAAGCTTATCTTTTTCAGTAATTTTTCTATTTTCTGAAGGTATGCTAACCAAATTTGTATTATGAACTTTTTTGTTTTCTTTTTTCTTCTTTCTTTTTTCATATTTATTATTGTTTAATGGTATATAAATTGGTTGATATCCATTATTTGTACTCTGTATTATATTTATTTTCTCATTTCTTTCATTTAATTTTCTTTTTATTTCAATCTTTTTTCTTACTACATCTATAACGTCATCAATAAAATCATAAAGGTTATTCATATATTTAATGAAAACTTAGAAAAATATAAATTTAACTTATATATAAAATAGAATTTGAAGAATAATTCTTATATTGTAAAAAGAAAGAGTTAAAACCCTGACCATAAATAGGGTGAAAATAAGAATTATTATTCAAATTTATTGATAGTAAATTTCCATTATAAGATATATATACAAAGTTATTAATTGCGCTTATTGAAAATTTATAATTTTGGGAAGGTTGGCAAAAAAGATTTGCATCATATAGATAAGAATAGTATATGCAAAACTCAACATTTGATCCTATATAATTTAAAACTATTTTATCATAATTTGATGGATTCGTTATATGATTGAAATATAAAATCATTGATTGAGAAATAAAAAATAATATTAAAGTTATTAATACTATTTCTATTGCATTTACTGGCATTATACAATAGAAGCCTGTACATAATAGTATACTAATTGATTACAAACAGTAGAATTTGGATTATTAACTATATTTAATCCATTGTATTGTAAGTTTACATTAACAGAATTTCCATTTGTTGTAGTTGAAGTCTCTCCCGTTGGCTCTATTATTATCCATTCACATTGTCCATTTTGAGGATTATACATTGGTCTACATGTTATTTGATATTGTATAACTCCACTTAATTGGGTTGCTGAAAGTAAACACTCTGGATAATATGATACTCCAGCTATTCCGGTATTATATTGGGGAATAAATAGTATACTATTATTCTGAACTTTTATATTAAAATCAAAATACTGTGTTATAACATTATTAGTACTTACTAAAGGCAATATTAGAGTATTATTATTTACATCTTGTATTATTATATTAGAAGAATTTACTTCAACTATAAGATTGGGAATTCCACATAATTGAATAGAATTATAACCAGATGAAGGTATTGAAATGGTATTATTAACATTACATGGGATATATATATTGTAATTTATTGGAATTACAGAAATAGATGGATTATAGTAAATTGCAGGAGATTGAAAAGAGTATTGGATTAAATTATTATATATATTCAAAGATCCTTTAGGCAAGTTTAGTGTAACTGTTTGAGATCCTCTGCTTTGAACAACAGGCGGTATAGCTTCTGCCAAAGAAATTAGTTGACTCTGTATATCATTTACTGTAGACCTAATTTGAGATTTTTGTATTAATGGTACACCCCATTCATATATCCCTATTGACAAACCAACTACAATAAGTCCCAACAATAAATAACTAATAAGCTGGGATTGTAATTTCATTTTATAAATATATTAAAAAAATTTATTAATTTTTATATCCTTTTACTATAACTTTGTATTGATGAACTTGTATAACTTATACTTTGATTACCTTTTATATTATCTATTTGCTTCTTAAGATTATCTAATAATTCTGCCACTTTTAGATTGGCTTTTTCTAAGTTTTCTATTCTCTTCAATAGTTCTATATTATTTTCATTTGTTTCTTTTTCTTTTGGCCTTAATAAAGCAGCTTCTTTAAATATATCAAATAAATTCTTTATTTCTTTATATAAGTTATTTGTAACAACCACCAATTCTGATATTTTTGCCTGTAAATCTATATTACTTTTTATCAATGAATTTACAATTTCCTTATAAAATGAAGTATCTATGTTTGATTGAGCATAATACACTTGAGCTTGAGCCTCTTTTTTAATTATTGGATTTGTTTCAGAGGGAATTGAAACCTGTCTTTTTATTTCTTCAATATTATTCTTTAATTCACTTTTTAATTTAGCCAAATCGTCCTTTAAATTTTCTATTTCTTCAACCAATTTTTCAACAGGATCTGTTGGCATAAGTTCATATTCTGCTGATGGCATAAAAAAATAAAAAATGTTGATATTTATAAATCTTTTAAAAACTATTCTTCAATTTCTCCCTCTTCTCCCGATTTATTTGAGGATCCTTCTCCTCCAGTTGATTTTCCTACTGCAGCAATGACATCATCTATCTTTAATATCATTATAGCAGCTTCTACCGCGGACTTTATAGCTTGTATAGTAATATTTGCTGGTTCTATTACATTTTTATCCCACATATCTGCAACTTTACCCTCAGTTGCATCAATTCCTGCCCATTTTTTACCTTGTTCATGCAATGCTCTTAATTGTGTCATTGCTTCTATAGTATCCATACCAGCATTTTCTGCTAATGCTGCTGGTATTGCTTCTAATGCATCCGCAAATGCTAACATTGCCATTTGTATTTTTGATGATTCTTTTTTAGCTTCTTTTCTTATTCCTTCTCCTAATTCCATTTCCAATGCACCACCTCCAGCAATTACTTTTCCATATTTAATTACTGTTGCAACATCTTTAATTGCATCATTTATAGATCTTTCAATCTCATCTGCAACATGTTCAGATCCCGCTCTTATTAATATTGTAACAGCCTTTGGATTTTTACATCCAGTTATAAATATCATATTTTCATCTGCAACTTTTCTTTCTTCAACTAATTCAGCATATCCCAAATCATTTTCTGATAATTCATCAATAGAATTTATAATTTTTCCACCAGTTGCTTTTGCTATTTTTTCCATATCTGATTTCTTAACTCTCCTTACTGCCAATATTCCATATTTTGCCAAATAATAAGCTGCCAAATCATCGACTCCCTTTTGTACAAATACAACATTTGCCCCTATCTCTTTTATCTTTTCTACCATTTTCCTTAACATTTCTCTTTCTTTATTCAAGAATTGTTCTAGTTGATCTGGGGAAGATATATTTATCCTGGCATCTGTTTCTGTTTCTTTAATTTCAATAGCATCACCTATTAATGCTATCTTTGCATTTGAAACAACCTTTGGCATTTCTCCATGTATTTTTTCCTTATCTATTACTATTCCATCTATTAATGATGTTTCTTCTACGCCACCACCGATTTTCTTTTCAATCTTTAATGAATCTAGATCTACAATTATTTTCTTTTCTCCATTTGATAATTCTACAACATCCGTTACTTTCCTAACAGCATCAACAATTATTTTTGCCAATTTATCTGAATAAATTGATGCTATTTTTGATGATAATGCTGACTTTGCAACTTTTATTAAGGTTTCTTCATCATTCATTGATACTTTCTGAGCTAATTTATTTACTAATTCTTCAGCAATAACTGCTGCCTTACTATAACCTTCTATAATAACTGTTGGATGTATATTTTTATCCAATAATTCATCTGCTCTCTTTAATAATTCACCTGCCAAAACAGTGGATCTTTTAGTACCATCACCAACTTCTTTATCTTGTGTTTTTGCTATTTCTATTATTAACTTAGCAGCAGGATGCTCAACATGCATTTGATCCAATATTGTTGCTCCATCATTTGTAACAGTTATATCTCCCAACTCATCTACTAACATTTTATCCATTCCTCTTGGACCTAAAGATGTTTTTAATATTTCTGATACCAATACAGCTGCCATGATGTTTGATCTCATTGCTTCTCTACCTATTGTTCTCGCATATTTTTCTGGAGATAATACAATAGGATATAATCCTTTTTTATCTTCTGCCATATATATATTATATATATAAGACTTATAAGTTTTGGACAGAAAATTTTTTATTAATTTGATTTTTCCTTATTTTCTATTAATCTCTTTATTTCTCTTATTATATTATCAATATCATCTTCTTTATTATTATAAAAAACATAATATTCTTTTTTCATTTCCTCTAATTCGTCTTCTATGACTTCAAGGTTCATCGCCCATATATTTGTAAAAATCTTATGATATGGATAACTTCTTTCTTTTGATAATCTCTCATATAATATATTTGGATCTGTTTTTATAACAATATATAAATCTCCTTTATCATATAAATGTGCAAAATTTCCTTCTATAATGATATATTTACTATTTAAATTTCTTATATAATTATCAATTTCTTGAAATAACTTATTTTCATCTACTATATATGTTTGTTCAGCTTCATCATATTCTTCATATAAATTATTCTTAATTGCAAAATCATTTATATCAATTAAAATAGCATTTATCTCTTTTGCCAATCTCTTTGCTATTGTACTCTTTCCAACTCCAGGTACTCCGGTTATACAAATAATCATTTCTTTCTTACTACAAATTCTGTTTTTGGATCTTTATACAATGTAGATTTATTTATTGCTATCATTGGTATTCCGAACAGAGTACTTAATAATCCCTCAAAATATCCCTCCATAAAATATTCTTTTATTTCTACATTTTTTTCCTTTAATATATCTTCTATATCTTTTAATATTAGAGATTCTATAGATGAATTTAATGTAATTAAGAAATCCAATGCCTTAATATCAATAAATATATCTTCTATTTTTCCAAAACCAAATTTCTCAGTCAACTTAATTATCTCCTTTAGATATTCTTCATTTAAAACCCTTTCTATTCCAGAATACATCTTATATGTAGTAGAAATTATAATACCAAATCTTTTTCCAGAATCTCTAATGAAATTTAGATTATTTATTTCTAAAGCTTGTAAATATAAAACCTGAAATATTTCTGATGGAATTATTAAGAATTTTATATCGGAAATATTATAAAATTCATTTTTATCTTTTCTAATTAATCTTATTATTGGTGTATTTCCATGAATCATCTCTAAAAAGTTTACATCTTCATTTATATACCATATTTTTGCTTTTCCAACAACTCTATAATTTAAATATCCTCTCTCCTTTAATATTTCAAGATGTTTAGATAATGTAATTCTATTAATATTTAAGATCTTTGATAGTTCAGATATAGTTAATCCATAAGCATTCTGTTTAAGAACCTCCAATAATTTTTCTTCCACATTATTAGTACTCATTAATATTTTTTAGAATTAGAAAATTTATATATATTTTTCAAAAGATTAATATATGAAAAGAGAAAAAGTTATTAATTTATTGATTTTAGTCATAGCTTTTATAATTTTAGTATTAATAATAACTATCAAATCTAAAATAATAAATTATACAAATAATATTAACAACAGTCAGACATATGTATATACAAATCCAAATAATATAACAATTGCTGGACCATATAATATTACACAACTAGAATTTATACCAATATATTCAAATACAAGTTTATATAATTCATTAAATAATTACAAATATCAACTATTTATTTTTGATCCTACATTAAGTGGATATTATAATGCAGAAATCCTCTATATATTATTATATTTACTAAAATATAATAAAAATTTAGTATATGCATGTTCTTTCTACTATAATGGTCCTGGATGTAAATATTTTCTAGAAAATAATAGTATAAACAATAATTATATTTTTTTATATACTTTATATAATAATAATGAAAATTTGACATATATTCTACCAAAAAATGAAACATTATTAATATATTTATTACCAACAAACGATTCTTATGGAATAATATTTAATAGTCAAAATAATACGGTTATTATATATAATAATGATAGTATAATTGCTGAAGAAATGGCTGAGAAATTTATATTGTATTACTATGGAATTATCAATAGTTAGGGGAATATTAAATTATCAATTTGGAGATAACATTGGAAATAAAATAATTGAAAAGTATAAAGAAAAAATAAAAATTGAAAAAAGCAAAAAAACTGGGAGGATAAGAAGAATATATATAGATGATAAATTATTTGGAACTATAGAACCAACAACAGGGTTTATTATATTAACATTTTATGGAGGATTAATAGTAAAAGAACTATTAAAATTTCCGAAGTATAGAATTGTTGTAAAAGACGAAGCGGCAAAATTTATAAAAGAGGGAAAATCTGTATTTAATAAATTTGTTGAGAATTTGGATGAAAATATATTGCCAAAAGATATTGTATTAATAGTAGATAAAAATGATAATTTACTAGCAATAGGAGAAAGTTTATTGTCTGGAAAAGAAATCAAAGATTTTAAAATAGGAGTTGCTGCAAAAGTAAAAAATGTTTGAATATATAATAAAAAAATATTATAGTAGATTAATAGATTATGCAAAAAGAAATAAATTATTAAGAAAAGAATTGATTTTATCTATATTTTTTATAAATATGTTAATATATTCAATACCACTATTTTTATTTAGCTATTATTATATTGTTTTACCATATAATTTTTTGATAAATTATTCAGAAATTATATCGAAGATATTATACTATTCTCATATAAATTTCACATTGGAAAATAATGTTGTATATATAAAAAATATAAGTTTTATAATTGATCAGGAATGTACAGGATTTAAATCAATATTTGGCATATTCGCTCTAATATTTTCTACTCCTATATTAAATATAAAGAAAAAAATATATTATTTCATCATTTTTTCTCCAATATTGTTTATATTAAATATATTTAGGTTATGGTCTGTCTTTTATTTTTATTACATATTTAATATTAATCCCTATTTCTTACACAACTTTTTATGGGAAATATTTACAACATTGTTTTTAATTATTTTTTGGCTAATATTCTTAATAAAAAATAAAAAAGAATTATTCGTTTAAACTTTCTAAAATTTTCTTAATATTTTCATATAACTTCTGGCTTATTTTTTCAATATAAATTATATTATTATTTTTTATATAAAATCTTACATAATCTCCAGAATTTAAATTATTCATATCTATAGATTTATCAAACGAATAATCTTTCCCATTTATTTCTATTATTACTTTATCCTTCATTATATTCTTTATTTTTCCATATATTATTCCCTCTTTTATATAATCAAATGATTCATACATAAAAAATATTTTGATTTAAATAATATAAGCCTCTATTAATGCTGCTATAAATATAAATAATATGGATAAAACAAATAATGCTAAAGAATCTGAAAGTATAATTTCCAAAGTTTTTCTATCAAGGTTTTTTATAAATGCTATTGATAAAATATTACCAGCCAATGCTGCTAAGAAATATCCTAAAAATTCTAATATTCCATGTGGTAATATTTCTAATAAACTAACAGTTGGGATTAAAACAAATTTATATATAATATTATTTGAAACATATTCTGATGCTCTTAAACCTAAAAATACTCCAATAATTGATGCATTCCATAATAATAAATATATAGATCCAGCACCAAATATTACTGAAAATGCAAAAAATAATAATAATACTGTCATATTATTAAATAATATGTATGTAAAGAAAGTATTTGAATATATTGCATGTCCATAACTTAAGGCAATGACATGTTCCCTTATATCTTCTATTGCTTGTATTTGTGGATAAAATAAATTATAATTTATTAGATAACCTATATAGAATCCAATTATTGATGCAAAAAATATTATAAACGACATTATAAAATATTCTTTATATCTAAAAAATATATTTCTCTTTGATTTTATTTTTTCAGATATTTTTTCATCTTTTTCTATTAATTTATTGTATATTTGAACAAAAGGGACCAAGGATATAGCAATTATTAATATTCCACCATATGGTCCTGATTTTAATGATAATAATGTAGAAAATACTATTATTAATATACTTAGAAAGAACAATATAAAATAATTATACCTTATCTTTTCTATTAGGATATCATACATAATAAAAATTCCAACTCTATTTTATTTAAATTTGACGGTATTATAATACATATAGGAGGATCCAAATTTATGTTTAACAATTCCTTTATTTCTTTATAATATATTTTTTCATTTTTTCTATTTAGATTAGAACATACAATTAACTTAAAATTTTCACTAAAAATTTTTTCTCTTTTATTATCTATTTCTAATAATCTTTTTATTGCCTCTTTATGATCTAAATACTTATTATTTATTGGATCTAAATCTAATAAGACCAGAGTATGTAAATTATTTTTATAATTTCTTATAATATAGTCATAAAATTCTGTGGATTCATGAAATGATATTGAAACTGTTCTTCCAAATTTATATAAAAATAAGCCTATTTTTCCTATTTCATCAAATATTGATGGAGAATTTATTATTTTAAATTCTACATTATTCTTCTTACAAAGTTCAATAAAATACATATGAGTAGTAGCAAATAGAGGATTTCCTGATGTTATCAATATTATTTTCTTATCTCTATTATTTAATATTATCTTTTCCAATTCTAGTTCTACAAAATTTCTATCAACAATATTTATATCTTTTCTTATATTTAACAAAAATTCTTTTGTTTCTTCATCAATAAAATTTGTATAATATTCTAGAAATATTAAATCTGCACTTTTTATTTCTTCTATTAATCCATAAGGTATTTCATCTTTATTTTGCCCCAGTCCAGATAATATAAACATTTTATAAATTAAAGAAATCTTTAATTTGCTTTTCCTTAGATTGATTTCCAAATGTTTGATCTATTTTCATTTTCAATGCTTTTAAACTAGAACTTGTATATTCATCCAATTTCAATTTTTCAGCCAACCATAAACTTGGTTCTAAATATTTTACAACACTACCATAATGAACTGTCATTACAATTCTCCCACCACATCTATCGCATTTTCCAGATAACGGTGGTCTTCTAAATTTCTTATTGCATTTTATACATCTAAATTCTTGTTCAGAAAACTTTCTCAAATTACCTTTAATATCTCTTGCAAAATGTAAATTTATTACCAAACTTGCAACAGTACTTGGATCTACAGATCTTAGTAATTTTGCCAATTTTAATTCAAAATTTAATTTTTCCAGCATTTCTCCCAAAGATTTATATGCAGAAACTTTATTTCCATTTTCACTAATAGAATTTATATCATGCATAAATCCCCAATTTATATATTCTGTTGGCGTATCGATTTTTTCTTTAAATATTTGTATTTTTACAGATTCTGGAGGTTTATATTGCAATGCTGCCTCATATAATTCTAAAGGATAATTCCAAACAGTGTCAAACTTTTGTACTTCATCATCTATTTCCATTCCTTTAACCTTTATTGTAATTGTTAATGGTGCATCCATAGTTCCTCCCCTTTTATCTGGTAAATATTCCCTAGAAAAGTTTAATAGAGCATCTAATAATAATAATATTGTTCCTTCATCCCCATCACAGTTCCTTCTAATTGCAGCATGCATCATTGGATGCATAAGTAATGCTTGAGTTCTTGAGAATCCAATTATTCTTCCAACAGTACCTGCAGAAGTGTGGGGGGCTAAAACAATTAATAGATGACCTAAAAGATCTTCTGGTCTTTTTGCATTATAATATTTATCCATTTTATACAACCTTTCCAACTCTTCATCAATAAATTTAGCAGTATTTATTAAAGAAATTAAAAATCCATCTTTCTTTAATTTACCACCTTTCTTTAATGGACCAATTGTTGGTAATATAATATCTTGGGGTTTTAATTCTAATATTTGGTCTTCATTTTCTAATGGATTTCCATAAATATCATGAGTATATCCCAATTCTTTCAATTTTTCTATTGGAGTATATACTAAATCTTTTGGTTTAAAATATGTAATTGGTACTTCTATAGCATCAAATCTTACTGTTCCATCCCTAAATACGAATATACCATATTTTGCCCTTAATATTCCTTTTTCTAATCTCTCTGGTTGTTTATTTCTTGAACTTAAACCTTCTGGTCCTTTTACTATTTTTGGTAATTGAGAGGGATCTAATCCTAAGTTTTTTAATGCTGTTTCTACATATTTTGAAATCTGTATCGCATATTTTTTATGCTCTTTTCCATCTTCTGTTTTTATTAATTTTGTTTCTGAATTACAGAATATACATTTTTTATATGGGACATATATTTTACAATTTGGACAATAATATGTTTTTAAATCTGAAACAATCTTCTGATATTTCATTGATTCTAAAAGATTTCTCATCCTTCCTCCTTCTTCTCCTACAGGAAATAAAACCATTATTGAACCCCTTAATTCTCTAATCTTTGCTTTTTCAGGTCTTCCCATTCTAACTCCAATATATGTACCGACCTTATCCCTAATAATAACTTTAGATATTTTATTAATTAATTCATATCCATTTTTTTCATTATTTAATTCGGGCACTTTTTCAAAATATCCTAATTGTATATATAATGCTGCCGAATTTGGATATTCGATTATAATCTTATTATTTTCCAATTTATGTTCAATTAATATTTCTTCCAATATATTCTTTATTCTATCATCATATTCAAATTCTATTTTATCAGCAATTCTATAATTCTCGCCATTTATTTTAATTTCTTTATATGAAACTTTTGCCTTTTCTTTTAAATAATTTAATAAGTATATAAAGTCTTGTGAACTTATATCCTTCCAGAAATATATATATTCTGGATGTAATGGAACATTTAATAATATAGATATCTTTAATGCAGTTATAAAATCTGGTTTATTTTTTAATGGATCTCTAATATAATTTTCTAAAGTATTTTTATCAATATCTAAATATTCTGATAATTTTTCTAAATTTTTTATTTCAAATAATTTTCTTGGTTTAAACATATCAAAAACTACCTCAAATCCATTTATTTTTTCTTTTGCATTTTTTTCAAATTCCAATATCCACCATTCCTCACAGTATCCTAATGGAACTAAAGGATGCCCATTATCTAAAAAATCTCCATATGTAAATAAAATATCACCTAAAAATAGTATTTTTTCTATCAAATTCTTCTCAATTAATTCTCTTGCTTTCTTTTCATCTTTTACCTTTATTACAGAACCATCCTTTAATTTTACTACTGGAGGTTCAATTGTATCTGAAAATGTAGCTGCAGAGGCTTTTCCAGGTCTCTCTACAACAAGTTGAGTTCCCCATGCTAAGAAATTATATGTTAAAATTGCTGCAGCTGGATGTATAGAAGAAGCTTCATGGCCATTTGTCCTTGATTTTCCTATTCTTAATCTAAATCCGCCCTTTGCAGATGGTAAAGAAAATATTGGTCTCCCAGCAGTTAATTGTTCTAAATATTTTTTATTTGGTTTTACTATATCAGAGGAATCAGAAGATCCTCCATGTAATTTTTCTTGCAATTTTTTTAATTCATCTAACCAAGACCAATCTTCTAAATTAAAATCTTTTGCAATTTTAGACAATTCTTTCCATATTTTTTTTGCCTTTTGACATATACCCTCAGCAATTACAAGAACCGCTCCTCCCCTTATATAATTTGTTTCAACCCTTGGTAAATCCTTATATGCAGAAACCTCTATTTTTTCTGTAGGTTCTCCATTTATTTCAATTGGTAAATTTTTAATTGTGAAAGTTATTTCTTCATTCTTTGGAGTATACTGTAAATGAGCTACTCTCTTATAATCGTAAATTTCAATTATATATCTTTGAATTTCATCTTCTGTGGGATCATATTTTTCATATCCGAATTTTCTTCTTAAAAAATCGGCAATTACAACTGAAAATGCTTGAGGAGTACCACCAGCCGATCTTACAGGTCCTGCATAAAATACTGAAATATATTCTTTTCCATCCATTCTTTTCTTTGCCATTACTTTTACAATTCCTTCTGTTGGGGCAGCTACAACACCCAAAGTATGATAAGCAAAACCAGCCCTTAATCCAAGTTCTATAGCTCTAATTTTATCTTTAGTTTTATTATATATTTGTTCTGCAACATATTCAGATATTTTTAATATTGTAGAAAATGAAAGTGGTTTATAGGCTTTTTCTATTTCTCTAATTTTTTCTGGTAAATTTATTTCTTTTATAATTGGATCAATAGTTGATAATAAATTAACTACTCTTTCAGCCATATCTTCAGAAATTGGTATTTCAACATCATTAACAGGATCTAAAGATAACGACCTTGCCTTTTTTGCAATTTCATAAGCTTCCAATGTTTTTTTCTTAATTTCTGAAAAATATTCATTTATATCCATAAAAATATATTTAAAATAATATTTTTAACTGTTTAAATTCTTATATTTGAAATGGGAAGTAATTATAAAATTGGCTATTATTATGAGCAAAAAGTAAGAAAAATGTTGGAAAAAGAGGGTTATGACGCATGGAGGACCCCAGGTTCACATTCTGCTATAGATATAATTGCAATAAATAAAGAAGGAAAGGTTAAATTAATACAAGTAAAAAAGAATAAAAGAGATATTGATATAAACAACATTAATTATATTGATTTATATGAATTATATCATTTAGCAGAAAAATATAAAGATTCTAATAATGTTGATATTGAATTATGGATATTTTCAAATAATAAATTAAAAAAGTATAATAAAGATGATATATTAAAGTTAAAAGATATTATTTCCTTATAATAACAAAGTATTCATATGGAATATCAAATTCTTTAACAACTTTATATTTTAATTTATATGTTACAAATCTTTTAATTTTATATCTCCATGCTAAACCAAGATTTCTCTTTTTTCCAAGACTTTTCTGAGGAAAAGATATTATTAAATAATCAAAATCTAATTTAGATAATAAATTCCTTGGTGCATAAAAATCATATTTTTCTAATATTGGAAATATCTTCCAAAAGAATATATATTGATAATGTCCAAATATTCTATCATCTGGATCTAATAGATCAATTAACCATCCTTCATTTTCAATATTTAATTCTTTCAATATTTGATAATTTATATCTAATATTTTTTCGGATATATCTACATAATAATATTTTTTAGGTTTTTGATCTGAGAAATAAATTGATATTGGATTTAGTCCAGATGCTAAATCTAATATTTCTAATGGTTTTTCGATAAATATATTTTTATATATCTCTTTATAGAAATTCAATCTTTCAGCAGTAGACCTTGTTAACATCAATAATTCTATTATTTTTTGTTCCAATGTTATTTCATCATTAAATAATATTTTATCTATTTCTTTATCTTCTTTAGGCGTATATAATCCATATAATTCATGCAAAATTCTACGTACTTCTTTAAATAGCAAATAAAACTCTTCATCATTTTTCAATTGCTTTATACTTTTTATAGAAGATAACTTTTCATATAAATATTGTTTTTTTCTTAATTCTCTTTTTAATATATTTTCAACTACCTTATCAGATATATTTCTCAATTCTTTCTTATTTTTTATCTCATTTATTATTTCAAATAATTCCATATTAATTCAAATTGTTTTCTTTTACATATTTTGCAATTGTTGCTCTTAACTTTTATTTCTTCTAAATAAAATTTATCTCTTATATTAAAATGATATAATATTCCATCTCTATTTCCAAATACATAATTTATAAATAGTTTTAACATTAAAGAAACTGCAAAAATTACTGCTGAAAAATCTACACCAGTAATATTACATGTCAATACATCTTCTTTTCCTTTATATATATCATATAAACAAAATTGTTCTGGATTTATTAAACCAACAAATCCTTGATCCATAACAACTGAAGCAAATATATATGGCTTATTATAATATACTGATAACTCATTTATTAAATATTTTGATTTAATATTATCAGTACAATCAAATATTATATCCCTATTAAATATTTTATTATTTATTTCTTTATATTTTTCTATATTTACACTATTATCTACTTCTTTTAATCTCTTTTCAATAGAATCTATCTTTAATTTACCAATATCATCAATTATAAAGTTTTGTCTATTTAGATTTTTTTCTTCTACAATATCAAAATCTACAATTGCTAAATTTTTTACACCTATTCTAACTAAAAATTCTGATAACCAAGAACCCAAACCACCTAAACCAATAACTGCAACAGATGTTTCTTGTATTCTTTTATTTTTTTCAAATCCAAAAAATTTTATTTGAGATATATATCTTGAAAAATTATCCATAATACTTATTATCCTTTCCTATCATTCCTTTTCTAAATGTTTCTGCAAATACTTTATAATAATTTTCCATTTCTTTTGTTATAGATGGCTTTACTTTTTCTAATGCGGATCTAAAATCATCCATTGTAATTTTTATATCTTCTTTTCCTAATTCTTTTAATGCTTCTTCCTCATTTAATCCTTGTTTTCTCTTTAATTCGTATGATAATCTTATTCTATTTATTGCAGCTTCTTTTACAAGTAATTCTAAATCAGCGCCACTATATCCTTCAGTAATTCTTGCAATTTCTTCCAAATTAACATCTGGAGCTAATGGCATATTTCTCGTCTTTATTTTTAATATTTCCAATCTTGCCTTATAATCTGGAGGTGGTATATATATTATTCTATCAAATCTTCCAGGTCTTAATAATGCGGGATCAATTATATCTGGTCTGTTTGTTGCCGCAATTACAATTACATCACCTCTGGTAGTTATACCATCCATCTCTGCTAATAATTGATTTACAATACTATCATAAACATTTGTACCTATACTAGAACCTCTCCTAGGTGCTATTGCATCAATTTCATCAAAGAATATTACTGCAGGAGCTACTTGTTTTGCTTTTCTGAACATTTCTCTAATCATTTTTTCACTTTCTCCAAACCATTTACTAAATATTTCTGGACCTTTTATTGCAATAAAGTTTGCTCCTATTTCTGTTGCAACTGCCTTTGCTAATAATGTTTTACCTGTGCCTGGAGGACCATATAATAATATACCCTTTGGAGGATCTATACCAAGCTTTTCATATATTTTCTTATTTTTTATTGGCCATTCAACAGCTTCTTTTAATTCTAATTTTACCTCATCCAAACCTCCAATATCATCCCAATGTACCTTTGGCACTTCTACTAATACTTCTCTCATTGCAGATGGTGGTACAACTTTCAATGCTGCCATAAAATCTTCCTCAGTAACAACCATTTGATCTAAAATTTCCTGTGGTATATTATTTTCATATTTTTCTATTTCGGGTAATACTCTTCTAATAACATTCATTGCAGCTTCTTTTACCAAAGCAGCAAGATCCGCACCTACATAACCATATGTAATTGATGCTAATTTTTTAATTAACTTATCTTTCTCTTCCTCAGATAATAATACGTATTTATCTCCTTCTTTTTTACCTAGAGGAACATTTCTAGTATGTACTTTTAATATTTGATATCTACCCTGTTCATTTGGTACAGGAACTTCTATTTCCCTATCAAATCTTCCAGGCCTCCTTAATGCGGGATCTATAGCTTCTGGTCTGTTTGTTGCCGCAATTACAATTACTTTGCCCCTCGATTTTAATCCATCCATTAATGTTAATAATTGAGCTACCAATCTTCTCTCAACTTCCCCAATTGATTCATCTCTTTTAGGAACTATTGCATCAATTTCATCTATAAATATTATTGAAGGTGCATTTTTATTTGCCTCTTCAAATATATCTCTTAATCTTTTTTCAGATTCACCAACATATTTTGATACAATTTCTGGTCCATTTATTGCAATAAAATATGCCCCACTCTCATTTGCAACTGCCTTTGCTAATAATGTTTTACCTGTGCCTGGAGGACCATATAATAATATACCCTTTGGAGGATCTATACCAAGTTTTTCAAATAATTCTGGATATTTTAATGGTAATTCTACAAGTTCTCTTACCTTTTGAACAACTTCTTCCATATCACCTATATCTTCATAAGTAACTTCGGGTATTTCTCCCTTAGTTTCTACCGCATGTGGTAATATTTCTAATTCTGTATTTTCAGTTATAACTACTGCACCTTTTGGAGCTACGTTTACAACAGTAAATCTATATTCATTTGAAAATCCAAAAGTTGGAAATAAATCTGAAATTATTGAAAATCCAAACTCATCATCTAACAAATCAAATTTTCTTCTATATCCTGTCAATATAACAACATTATCCCCTTTTACAACTGGTCTTCCATCTAATAATCTTTTTATATAATTTAATGCGCTTGTATTAAATTGATATACAACCCCTTTTGATGCTGGAGCTAATACAACTTTTTGTGCCTCTCTTACATTGGCTTTCCTTACAGTAACATATCCTCCCAATGTGGCATTTGCATTTTTTCTTATAATACCATCCATCCTAATTATTCCAAGACCATAATCTTGTGGAGGCAATAATTGGGCAACTGCGACTGTTTTTTTCTTTCCCTCAATTTCAACAATATCTCCAATCCTTATTCCAAGTTCTTTCATAGCTTCAGCATCAATTCTGACAATTCCTCTATATAAATCATTTTGAATAGCTTCTGCAACCTTTAATTTTAATTCTTTTTGATTATTTTGGTTATCTTCGGGTGCCATAATTTCATAATATCATTTCACCTTTTAAACCTAAATTACGAAAAAATTTAAATTATTCAATATATTTATTTTATTTTATGGCATTGAATATTAGAAAGATATCCGAAACTACTAGATCGAAGGTATATACAGAAGATGGATATTTCTTGGGAGAAGTTGAAGATGCGATAATAAGTGATAATAAAATATATGGATGGAAAATAAAGGTATTAGATCAAGATTTATCTAGAAGAGGAATTAAAGGAATAATAGCTCCACATCAATTAATTAAAGCAATGGGGCAAATTTGGATAATATCAAAAGCAGTATATTCTGTAAGATCTACATCAGAAAAAGAAGGTGAAGAAAAAAGTAGTAAAGAAACAAAAGAAGAAGAAGCGGAAAATAAAATAGAGGTTGAAAAAGTTGAATAAATTTATCTATAAGCTGTTGTATAGTGCTTTCTTGCTTTTGAAGTAGGAGATTTTCTTTGTTCTTTTCTTCTTGGATCTGATTTTAACATGTATGGATCATATTGTAAATATAATAATTTTAATTTATCATCATCAAAGTATTTTACCAAACCTTTTGCAATAGCTATCCTAGCTGCTTCGGCTTTTCCCATATAACCACCGCCCTTTACTTTAACCTTTATATTTACTTTTGAAATATAATCTTCTCCAGCCAATACTAATGGTTCACTTATTCTTAATCTTGCTAAGAATGGTTCATATACTTGTAATGGGATAGAATTTATTGTAACTTTACCATTACCTTCCTTTATGTATGCCCTTGCAATTGCTGTTTTTCTTTTTGCTGTAACTATTATTGTCATGTTATATAAATTTATATACTATATTTTTAAAATTTTCCACCAATTTGCCTTGATATATCACCTAAATAATGATATTCCCTTACTGTTCCTACCTTTAATCTATTCTGAATTAGGGATTCTTCTATCTTTTCCAATTTTACATCTTTAAATTCTTCTGGTAATCCTAAGAAAACTTTTACCTTTTTAAGAGCATCTCTACCTCTCTTATTTTTTGGCAACATTCCATAAATTACTCTTCTCAATATTTTATCGGGTCTTTTAGGATAGAATGGCCCCTTTATCCAATCTCCCCTTTCATTTACTTTATGATTCCAATATTTAACTAAATTATTCCATCTTCCAACTAAAATAACTTTCTCAGCATTAAATATATATATTTCATATCCTTCTAACAAATATTTAGCAACCCTTGATGCGAGCCTTCCTAAAACAGAATCTGTTGCATCTATATATTTTTTTCCTATTGATATCATATTATTATTTTTATATTTGAACCTTTTGGATTTGCCTTTAATAGATCCTCTATTGTCAATATTTTAATACCAGACTTTTCCAATTTTTCTTTTGCATTTAATGAATACTTCCATGCAGCAACTGTAATTTTTTTATTTACCATACCATAACCAAGTAATTTTCCAGGAACTATAACAATATCTCCATCATTTGTATATTTATTCAATTTAGATAAATTTACTTCAACTCTTCTTCTCGTTGGTCTGCTTAAAAGTTCTGCTATATATAACCAAAACTTACTATTATTTTTCTTCCCTTCCTTTTTTAATAAATTTATCAATTTTCTTAGATAAATATTAGTAGGTCCGGTCCTTTTTACCATTTTTTCATAACTTATAAAAAATATTTAAAAATTATTATTGAAGTCATTCGATATCAAAGATCCTGTAGCACCCTCTTCATTCAAGTATTTTGATCCCTTTCTTTTATCATATGGTACCTCTGAGGATTCTGTTTCAATGAAAACAATCTGAGCAACCTTTGTTTTTGGATATATTTTAATTGGAACTTTATTTACATTAATGATTTCTAATGTTAAATATCCTTTATATCCAGGGTCAATATAACCAGCAGAAGTATGAATTATTAAACCGAGTCTTCCAATTGATGATCTACCATGTATTTGTCCAACAATATTATTTGGTAATTCTATATATTCATATACCGATGCTAAAATAAATTCTCCAGGATGAATTATTATTGGAACATTATCATTTTTTAATATATAAAGATCTGAATATTTTCCTATATGTATTATATAATCTTTTGTCTCTACTCTTGTATATATATCGTCATAATAATCTTTTACATCTATAACTTCTTTTTCCAATGTTTTAAATACTCTAAATTTATATCCTAATCTTATATCCAATGATGCTGGACCTATCATATTCTCATCAAATGGTTCTACTTTTATTTTCCCACTTTTTATATATTCCCTAATTTTTTTATCTACTAATACCATTATACATCTATGTATGAATCTATTATAAATTTAATTAAAGAAATGGATTTTCAATTTTGGTGGCCAGTAGATATAAATTATCATAATAAAAATAATGGAGATTGGAGGATAGAGATAATTATAGGTGCAATATTGACTCAAAACACAAAATGGAATCTAGTAGAGAAAAATATAGAATATTTAAAATCAAAAAATTTTATATTTAGATTAGAAAATATAAATAATTTATCAATTAATGATATAAAGGTTCCACTTAGATTAAGAAAACTTGAAACATTAAAATATTTATCTAATTATATATTAGAAAATTATGGAAATATTGATGATTTTTCTAAATTAGAAATAAATAAAATTAGGGAAGAATTATTAAAAATAAAGGGAATTGGTAAAGAAACATGCGATGCAATAATATTATATTCATTTGAAAAACCAATATTTGTAGTAGATTATTATACTAAAAAATTTTTTAATAGATTTGAAGAATATGATAAATTGAGAATTGAAATAGAAAAAATTGTTAATGATAATTTTAATGAAATATATAATTTATTTTTAAATAAATTAAAAAATATTGAAAATAAAGATCTTCCCTTTTTATCAGTATATGATCTAAGAAAAAATATAAACTATGAAGAAAAATTGACAATAATATATAAAGAATTACATGCAATGATTGATATAAAAATGAAAAATTTAAAGTAATTATTTATACTAAATTTCTATGGACATATATAATTATAACAAAGGTTTTGAACTATTGAAAAATAGGATAAATATAAAAGATCTTGAAAAAATTGAATATGATAGAGAAGTTATATTAGCCGGATGGATAATAAATATAAAAAATATTGGAAATATATCATTTATTATATTAAGAGATCAAACTGGAGATGTTCAAATAACAATAAAAAAAGATATATTTAATGATTTAGAATTTATTAAAGAATTTTCTTTACATACATTTATAGTAGTTAAAGGAAAATATGTTAAGGGAATTGCAAAAAAATATAAAGAAGTTGTTGCTGAAGAAATTTATTTAATTAGTGAACCTGCGGATAGATTACCTATAGATGAAAATTCATATTTTGAAAAAAGAATGAATTATAGATGGATTGATCTTAGAGATCCGAAGAAAAGTTTAATAATTAAGTTAACATCTTACGCAGTAAAATATATTAGAGAATATTTATATAATAATAATTTTATTGAAATATTTTCTCCAAAAATAATAAGTACAGCATCTGAAGGAGGGGCAGAAGTTTTTGAATTAAAATATTTTGATAGAAAAGCTTATTTAGCGCAATCACCACAATTTTATAAACAGATGGCAATATGTTCTGGTTTTGAAAGAGTATTTGAAATTGCACCGGCTTTTAGAGCAGAACCTTCCTTTACCTCAAGACATTTGACCGAATTTACATCTTTCGATGTAGAAATTGGATATATAAGTTCACATTATGATGTAATGAAAGTTTTGGAAGAAATTATAAAGTATACAAATAAAAAAATAAAGGAAAATTTTGAAGATGAAATAAATAAATATTATAATGTAGATATATTTGTTCCAGAAAATATTCCGAAAATAAATATGGAAGATGTATATGAAATTGTTGGAAAAAATAATATAAAAGAAAATGGAGATATAACATCTGAAGGAGAAAAAATTCTAGGAGATTATGTTAAAAAATCATATGATAATGAATTTGTATTTATAATTGATTGGCCCTGGACCGCAAGACCTTTCTATCATATGAAGGGAGAACCAATGAAAAATGGAATTATAACAACAAAAAGCTTTGATCTATTATATAAAGGTTTGGAAATTTCTACAGGTTCCCAAAGAGAACATAGATATAAAATATTATTAGAACAAATAAAAGAAAAAGGATTAAATCCAGATAATTTTAAATATTATTTAGAATTCTTTAAGTATGGCGCTCCAACAATGGGTGGATTTGGATTTGGCATTGCTAGATATATAAAACAATTATTAAATATTGAAAATGTAAAAGAAGCTGTATTAATACCAAGAGATCCAAATAGATTGGAACCATGATTGATTTTTACATTGTATTTGTAGAACCAGAATCTGAAGATAATATAGGAGCATTAGCTAGAGTAATGGCAAATTTTGACTTTAAGAATTTAATATTAGTAAATCCAAAGGTAAATCCTTATGGAGATAAAGTAAAGATTGTTGCAAGAGAAAAAGGGTGGGAAATAATAAAGAATATGAAGATATATAATAGTTTAGATGAAGTAATTGATTTATTTGATATAAATTATGGTACAACAGGAGTTTCTTCAAAGATGGGAAATGAGGTATTAAGAAATCCATTAACTCCCAGAGAATTTGCAAATTCTATATATAAATATGATGGAAAGATTGGTATATTTTTTGGAAGGGAATCTAAAGGTTTTAGCAATGAAGAATTAAATAAATTTGATGGAATAATTACAATTCCTGCAAGTGAAGAATATCCAATAATGAATATAACCCATTCTGCAGCAATAATATTATATGAATTATTTATTTCAAAAAATAATCCAATAAGGAAAGTATTTAAATTGATAAATAATCAAGAAAGAAAATATTTATATAAAATGTTTAAAGATTTTGTAGATGTATTACCTTCTCAAGATTATAGAAAACCTTTTATATATAGAGGATTAAGAAATCTAATTGGAAAAGCATTAATTACAAAAAGAGAATATTCTTTATTAATGGGAATGCTTAGAATTGCAAAAGAAAATATAGAAAATTGTAGAAAGAATAAAAATCAAACTTTATAAAATTTTGTTATTCAAATATCATAATGCCTGAAGAAACTCAATTAGTACAAACAGAAAATGTTCAACAAAATCAACAAGTTCAACAAACTCAAGAAAATGTTGAAAAGAAAGAAAATATACAAGAATTTCATATAAAAATAAATATAAGGAAATGGATATTAAAAACTCCATTAAAAAGAAGAGCAAAGAAGGCAGCAAGAGTAATAAGAGAAATTATAATGAAAAGATATAAATCAAAAAATGTTTTATTAACTGTAAGATTAAATAATTATATCTGGTCTAGAGGGATTAAAAAACCACCAACAAAATATAAGTTAAAAATAATTAAAAAAGAAGATAAAATATTTGTAGATATTGATGAATGAGGGAAAAGCAATAATAAATTATAATCCTGACTTTTTAAAGAAATTATCATCAAAATTACCAGTATTTTATAACCCTTTAATGAAAATAAATAGAGATTTTACAATAATAATATTAAAATCTTATTATAATATAATAAAGAAAAAATTTGATATTCTAGATTGTATGACCGCTACTGGAGTTAGATCTATAAGAATATTAAAGGAAATACCTGAAGTTGTAAATAAAATATATATAAATGATATAAAAAAAGAAGCAATAGCAAATATAAAAGAAAATTTAAAGATTAATAATTTGGAAAATGATGAAAAAATAATTATATCAAATAAAGATTGTAGAGAAATATTATTGAAATATAAATTTGATTATATTGATATAGATCCATTTGGTTCCCCAATAGGTTTTGTAGAATTATTACCAAAAGCATTGAAAAATAATGGAATCGCTGGAATTACCGCAACAGATATATCCTCATTATCTGGATCTAAACCAAAATCCTGTTTTAGGAAATATAATACAATAGGAATTAAAACAGATTTTTATTTAGAATTTGGATTAAGAAATTTGGCAAAATATATAATAATTGAAGGATTAAAATATGATATTGCATTAATCCCAATTTTTTCATATTATTATAATCATCATTATAGAATATTTGTTAAAAAGAGTAATAAAAGTAAAGATATAAATTATTTAATGGAAAATGTAAAAGAAATATATTATTGTAAAAATTGCGGATATAAATCCTTAGAAAATGGAAAATGTAAAGTATGCAATAATGATTTAATTAAATTGGGACCTATATATATTGGAAAATTATATGATGAAAATATATTAAATAATATTAGAAATAATATTAGTTTATTAAATTTAGATAAAGATGAAAAGAAAATAATTGATAGAATATTAAATTGTGATTCAAAAATAGATTTATGGTATTATTATGATATAAGAAAAATTTCCTCTTTTTATAAAAATAATTTACCAAAAATAGAAAAAATATTAGAAATAAATAATGGATGTAGAACCCATTTTACAGATTATGGAATAAAAACTTTATACTATCCAAAAATATAAATATATTATGAAATATAGTTTAGTAATAAAAATAACTAAGAATATATCTTTAGAAGGTAATGATAATTTAATCTGGTATATAAAAAATTATACAAAAGATATAAATGATCTTGAATCTATATTTGAAGCATTGAAAAAATATAAAGAAAAATATAGGAAAAAAGGAAAAATCAATATAATAGTTGTAGGAGATATTGATAAGAATATAATTGAAAGGTACAAAGATTATTTCAATATATTTATTGAAAATGATATGCAAAGAAAAATTACAGAATTTATAAATAAATAAAAATCTTTTTAATATTTCTATATTATGTCTTCTATAGAGTTAAGAGAATATCAAAAAAATATATTAGAATCATGTTTAAGAGAAAATACACTTGTTATATTACCAACAGGTACTGGAAAGACAATCATTGCCTTTTTTCTTATTATTGAAAGGCTAAAATTATTTCCAGATAAAAAAATATACTTCTTAGCCCCAACAAAACCATTAGTAACCCAACATTATAATAATTTTATAAAATTTTTCCCAGATCTAAAGGATAAGAGTATTGTAATTACTGGTGATATTCATCAGGAGAGAAGAAATTACCTATATAAACAGGGAAAAATAATTTTTGTAACACCACAGACATTACAAAACGATTTAATAAGCGGAAGGATAACATTCTATGATGCATCAACAATAATATTTGATGAAGCACATAGAGCAGTTAAAAAGTATTCATATACATTCATTGCAAAAAAGTTTGTAGAACAAGCAAAGGATTATAGAATAATTGGACTAACAGCTTCTCCAGGTTGGAATATTGAGAGAATAGAAGAAGTAATAAATAATTTATATATAAAAAACATTGAAATAAGAACTGGAGAAGAAAAAGATATTAAAAAATATATGACTGGTATTGAAATTAAAAGAGTAGATATAGAATTAAATAATGAATTAAATAATATTAAGGATTTAATAATAAAGGCAATAGATTTGAGAATATCAAAAATAAAAGAATTGGATCCATCAATTGATATTAGCAAAGGTAAGAAAGATATATTAAAATGGATAGAAGAAATTAAAAAGAATTTAGAAATTAGGGGGAGAGATTATAGATTGAGAGAAATAGTAGAACTATTATCAGAAACATTAAAATTATATCATGCATTAGAAGTTTTAGAAACACAGACATTATATACCTTTATAAGCTATTTTAAAGATATTGAAAATGATATAAGAAAAAGTAAAGCTGATTATGAAGTTTTAAATGATATAAGAATAAAAAAGGCAATATATTTAGCAAATGAATATATTAAAAAGGATATTGAGCATCCAAAATTATTAAAATTAATAGAAATATTAAATGAAAATAAAGATAAAAAAATAATTGTATTTGCACAAATAAGGAAAACTTTAGATAGAATAAAAGAATATTGTGATAAAAATAATATAAAAGCTCAGAAATTTGTTGGAAAAAAAGAAATGAGCAGAAGCGAGCAAATAAAATTATTGAAAGATTTTTCTGAAGGTAAATTCAATGTACTATTATCAACATCTGTTGGTGAAGAGGGTATTGATATTCCAAAAGTTGATATTGTAATATTTTATGAACCTGTACCATCCGAAATTAGATATATACAAAGGAGAGGTAGGACGGGTAGAGGTGAAATAGGAGAAGTAATAATATTAGTCACAAAGAATACAATGGATGAAAGATTTTACTGGGTTTCAATAAGGAAAGAAAAAAAGATGTTATATATAATTAAAAGAATAAAAAAATATCTAAAAATAAATAATAATATAGAAGAGAATAATATAAATAATAAAATGATGGCTGAAAGTGTTGAAAAATCTGGAGGAATATTTAAATATATTACAGGTAGTCAGACCTCTCAAGAAAAAGATAATTCACCAAATATAATTAATACAAAATCAAATGTTCCTATGATTATTGTAGATTATAAAGAAAAAGAATCTGGGGTAGTACAAACTTTAGCAAATACAGATATTTTAATAAAATTGGAAAATTTAGATATCGGAGATTATATAATTGGGGATTTAATAATTGAAAGAAAAAATATATTGGACTTCATTAATTCAATATTAGATGGAAGGTTATATAATCAATTAGAAAAATTGAAGGATAAAAAATCTGTATTAATATTAGAGGGAACTGAAGATAGTTTAGGAATAGATACAAATATTTCAATAAATTATATAAGGACATTGATATTAAAAATAATTTTAGAATATAAAATACCAATTATAAGAACTTCAGACTTTTTAGAAACGGCAAATTATTTATATTTATTGGCAAAAAATTATAATAAATTCCCAAACATACCTGAAAAGATAAAAAATTATGAAGATCTCGATGAAGTTAAATTAGAAATATTAAAATCTATACCAGGTATTGGAGAAAATCTGGCACTAAAATTATTGGAAAGATTTAAATCATTAAAGAATATTTTTCTAGCAAATAAAACAGATTTAGAAAATATTGTTGGAGAAAAGAAAGCTGAAAGAATTAAAAAAATTTTTGAAGAAGAATATAAAAAATTAAAATAAACCTTTCTTATATAATTCTTTTGGATTTTCTATTATTTTAATATCCCAATCAACATTTAACTGCTTTGCTGCTTCTAATAATTTATTTACGTCATCAACTTCCCACTCACATAATCCTATATTATTCTTTTCATCAAAATATAACTTTTTCAATTTCAAACCCTCTGGTAACTTTTTATTTTTAGCCATTTCTATTATTTTATTTACTGTTTCCTTAAACTTCTCCAATTTTTCTTGGGTGGGTAAATGAACTACATATACCTCTACCATTTATAATTTTACTAAAAGTAATCTTTTATATGATTGCAATTACTCACTGGGATGTAGATGGTATAGCATGTCTATCAATATTATATAAAAAATTTGGTGATAAATTTAAGGTTTATTTCTCAAGCCCAAGATTAATAAATAATACATTAGTAAAGGTAATAGAAAATAATGATAAAGAAGAAGAATTATATATTACAGATATTGCAACAAATCAAGAAGCAATATATTTATCTTCATATTTTAAGAAAGTTTATTGGATAGATCATCATGAAAAAAATTTTAATGAAATTACATCAAGGATAAATGTTTATATAAAAAATTATAAATCTACTGCAAGAGTTTTATCAGAATATCTGAATGTAGAATTTAAATATTTGGATATTATTGATGACATAGATTCTGGAGAAATAAAAAATGATATAGAAAGAAATTTCGCAGACTATATAGTATCAATAAGATACTTTTATCCAAAATCATATGATCTATATTTTATATCTATAGCAAAAAATATATTAAACAAAGATATTAAAGAAATAATTGATTATGATATTATAAAAAGATTTAGAAAAGAATTAAATGAAATATATAAAAATTTAGATAAAAATATAACAATAATAAATAAAAAATATAAGATTTATATAATAAAATTAGATAAAAATATACCATCAAACTATATTTTAGAATATATAAAAGAAAAAATAAAAGATAATCCAGATTTTATAATAACATTATATGAAAAATCTAAGAGAGGGGAAATAAGGACATTAAATAATAAAGATGTAAGTAAAATAGCAAAACTACTTAATGGTGGTGGTCATAAATATGCTGCAGGATTTAGTTTTAATAATGAGAAAGAAGTTTATGAAAAAATATTAAATAATATTTAAATTATTTATTATCAATTAATATTTATGGTTACAGCGATTTTAGTTACAAATATAACATATGCAGACTATTTGGTAGCAAATGTAGTAGGACATATATATAAATTGCCAGTATATACAGTATATCAGGATCAGGGAAATATAAGTAGTACAGTACAAATGTTAGTAAATGATAATATAACAAATGTAATAATAATAGGAGGACCTGCAGTAATATCAAATTTATTATTACAAGAGCTAAATCAGTCAAATATTAGTTATTTATGGATATGGGGAACAACAAGATATGATACATCAGCATATGTAGCATTATATTTCTGGAATAGCTCTAGCGGTGCAGTATTAATTACAAGAGATTTGGTTAATGGACATGTAAGTCCTAATAAATTACAATTAGTTACTGAGGCTGTTCAATATGCTGAAGAAAATGATGAACCAATATTAATTGTACCAAATGGAGTATTACCTGAAAGTACATTATATGCATTGGAAAAATTAAATGTAAGTAATGTGGTTATATTTACTGGAGGAAGCTCTTCCTTAGGAAATATAACAGACCAATTAAGTTCATTAAATATATCTTATGAAATATATAGCAATAATCAACCACCATTAAATTGCCAAAATTATTTATACGTAAATATAACATCAAACACATCCTGGGAAGATATTAGAGAAATATTTACTGGAGAAATAAATGGAGTTTGTATAGTACCAATGGTAGTAAATAATAATGTAAATATAACACAAGAAAAAGATGAATTAAAGCAAGAAATTGAAAATGATTATGAAATGAATAGAAATGGAGAATTAAATTTAACCGAAATTGTAGAAAGACATATTAATAGATTATTAGAACATCAACTTTTATTATTAGATAAGTTTGAAGTATTATGTAATTATACAAATAATTCATTACCAATATGTAATATATTACCACAGTTAAATCAAACATTAACATTAACAATGCAAGAGGTTATGAATGGTAATATATCTGCACTATTAGATACACAATATCAATTAGAAAATTATAATTGGGAAGTAATAAGAGATATAGGAGAATATAATGAAGAAGAAATCATTGGAGAGCATATGAGACATTTTAGAAGAGAAATAGAAAATGAAGACCAAATTTCAATAGAAAATAATAATGAAACATTAAATATTAATGGACAAAGTTCTGTGACAATTAACAACGAATCAATTACAATAAATGGAAAGGGCTCGATGAATATAGTCTAATTTAGTAATTATTTTTTTAATAAATATTCCTTAAACAAGATTAATTAAAATATATATTATCAAAACATTATTAGATTATTATGATAGAATGGTCTGAAATAAAAAATTATTACATGAACGAATATGTTACAAAAGAGATTATTGATTATTCAAAAAATAGATGGATTGCCTTAGAAACAAATAGATTAGATCAAAGAATATTTATAAGATATGATAAAGATAAAAAGCCATTAAAAATTGAAAATGAAGATGAATACAAATCTTTATTTACAAAATTTTCTTATTTAAAATTTAGAACAATTTATGCAACAATAAATTTATATAATCAAATTTCTGAGGACAAATTAAAAGATACAAATAATATAAAGTATGTAACACCAATTTTTGATATTGATGGAACATTAGAAGATTTTGATATAATAAAAAATGTTGCGGAAATAATCGTTTCATATCTGGAAAAATATAAAATATATAAATCTGTATATTTAAAATGGAGTGGAAGGGGAATACATGTACATATTAATGAAAGAGCATTTTCAGAGAATATATTAAATAAATATCATCCATTAAATATTGCATTTGCAATTGTAGATTTTATATTAAAGAAAGCAAAAGATGATTTAGAAAAAGAGATATCAAAAGCTAAAGGAAAATCAAGAGAATTTAAAGTTGAAAATAAGATAGATATACAAAGAGTATTTACAGTACCTTTATCTTTTCATAGATTTTTGGATTATGTATGTGTAGTATTTAAACCAAATGATATTCAAAATTTTGATCTATCATGGGCAAATTACAAGAATTTTAAACATAGTGAAAAATGGAGAGAATATGAACCTGGAGAGGGAGATTATTTAGCAGAAATATCTTTAAAGGAAACAAAAAACTATATTATAAATTATTTAAATAAAAATACATTAAAACAGGAAAAAGTATCAATAAAAAGAGAAAATTTGGGAAATGTTGGAAGATTCCAGGTTATGGGATTATTACAAGCAGCAAGATATTATATATTATATAATGATATAAATAAAGCAAAGAGCTTTGGACTAAATAGAGCAATATTCTATGCATGGGCAAAATATTATAGACCAATATATAAAAGGAGTAAAGAAAAAATATTTCATCCACATTTTAAAGAAGATAAAGAAATAGAATTAATAAAAGTTGGAAATGAAGAAGCACCATATAATAAAAATACAGGGTATTTCCATATTGGGGATAAAGATCAAACGCCAGAAGATTATGATAAAGAGATAAAAGATAAAATAAATAGTATAGTTGATTATAATATTGCATGGAACTTTGCACTAGAATATATAAAGAAGTTTCCAAAGGAAGTTCTTTTAGATCAACAAGAATTTTATAAAAAGGTTTATGAACCGATTAGGGATAAATTCTTTGAAGAACTATTAAAAAATAAATAATTTATTTGCCCTTTTTGTAATATTCATATACTCTTCCTACAAGGTTTTCTCCTGGCTTTAATGTTATATTTACGTCTTTACCCCACTTTGCTGGACACACTTCACCTGGATGCTCTCTTACATACTTAAATGCTTTTATTTTTCTCAATAGTTCATCAGCATCTCTTCCTACATCTGTATTATTTACTTCCATTCCTACAACAGTTCCATCTGGATCAATTATTATTGTCGCTCTATATGCTACCCCAGATTTATAATCGTATATATTGAACATCTTCGCTATTGTTCCTGTATGATCCTCACCCATTGGGAATTTAACATTTTCTAATAGTTTTTCTGTTGCGTGCCATGCTAAGTGTGTATATACAGTATCGGTTGACATTGCTATAACTTCTGCCCCTTCTTTCTTTATTTGATCATATTTTTCTGCTAGATCTTCTAATTCTGTTGGACATACAAATGTAAAATCTGCCGGATAATAAAATAATACTAAAAATTTCCCTTTACTTAATATATCTTTGTATATATTTACTTCTTTAAACCTTTTTTCTACTGTATCATATACTTTTATTACAAATTCTGGCACTTTATCCCCAACTCCCAATATTCTAAACTCTTCAAAATCTATATAGTCTTCCATCTAAATAATTTATTTAAAAATCCTTTAAGAGTTTTGTTCTAAAAAATTTTTCAAAAATATTTTACCAATTATTATGTAGAAGAATTATTAATATATTGCTTCTTATATGGTAGTAAGGGTATAAGATAGATTTATAAATCTTTTTATAGAAAAAATGTATATGGACCTAACAACATTCATGATCCTATTCGAAATATATACATTCATTTTAGTATTGATAATATTATCAAAATTATTGGGAAGAAAATCATCAATATTTATAATTTTATTAATGATTTTACCATTGTTAATTATATTATTAGCATCATTATCGGGTTTATCAATAATACAATCCCTATTCTTATTTATTATAATATTATTGTTTATAATTGAAGCATTACTATATTATTTATTTGATTTATCTCTATCAATTGTGGCAATTATTATGTTAGCATCATTACTTATATCATCAATAGCATATTCATTAATAGTTAGCCCTATGTATGTATATTCAGCATCATCCCAACTATTACCTATTATAATACAGAGTCCTTTATATTAAAGATGGATCTATTATTTATTTCTGCTCTTTTATTATTAGTAGATATATTAATAATATCAATATTTGATCTAAGATATTTAATAAACATAGATAGAAAAATAAAAATTCCAAAATATAGAGATTTAAAAAATAAAGAAAATTTATTTGTAATATTTCCAGTAAAAAATGAAGAAGAAGATTTTTTAATAAAAAAGATCGAATACTTGAAAAATATAAATAATGTATATAAAAATCTAACTATATATTTTTTATTTTTGGATGATACGGATTTAAATAAAGAAAATAAATTGATAGAATATTTAGAAAAAAATTGCTCTAAAAAATATTATGATGAGAAATATTTAATATATGATTTAGATAAAGTAAAATATTATTTTAGATTAAATGGCATAAAAAGAAAGGGTGCTGCTTTAGATGATATAATAGATTATTTAGAGAGAAAATATAATATAAAGTACTTTTCCGTATATGATTTTGAATGGACTGTTACAATAGAATATTTATATAAAGCTGTATGTATTCTAGAATCAAATAAAGATTTATCTTTTGTATATTGGAATAGAAGGACTGTTCCCGTAGATTATTTCCATAAAATTATTGGAATTTATGTAGATACATTTTTCGAATTTTATTTGCCAATGAAAAATATTTTAGATGATATATCTATGGTACACGGTTCTTGTGGAGTTTTGAGATTAGAAGATTATAAAAAAGCTGGAAAATTTACACCACATTTAACTGAAGATGCTTCATTAACAATTAGATTGTATTTAAATGGTTTTAAGGGATTGTATATAAAAGATTGGGTTGAATATGGACAAAATTTACCTCCAAACTTTAATATGACATTGAAGACATTAAGAAGATGGCAAACAGGTACTTTTGATGTAATTATTTCAAACTTCTGGAAAATATTATTTAATAAAAATTTAAAATTTAAACAAAAAATAAGTTTCATTCATATGTTTTCAACATTATTTTTACCATTAATTTCTTTTATATTAATATTAATTAGTATAATAATTATTCTATTCAATTTTTCATCACCCTTATGGTATTATATAGCTTCATTCTTTTATTTCTCACAAATTTACATAATAACAATATTTATAACAGAATATTATATAGTTGAAAAAAGAATATATAATAAAGCAAGTATTTTGGACTCTTTTTTAACATTATTGATTGGCTGGAGTATTTCTGCCTTAACAATATCTTATTATTTAAGAAGATTATTAATTGGTTTAGATAATAAATGGATAGTTACTGTTAAAACAATAAGAAAATATAATTTTGATTATTATTCAATAACTGTATATATAATATTCCTATTAATAAACATATATTTCCTTTATTATGCATATTCATCTTGGTTACCATATATAAATTCTTATAATATTTTACCATTTTTAATAAGTGTAACATTTGGAGATCTTTCCACTTATATTTGGATAAGTTCAATATTGTTTATATTCTACTTACAATATAGAAGTTATAAAATGAGCAAGAAGAATGTAAAAAATTTATTATATTTGGGGATATTAAATAAAAAATAAAATTTATAAAAAAAAATAAAAAATTATTTATATGTTAGAAAAGGATATTTTAATTGTAAATTCAAAAAGCAATATTTCTATAGCAACATTGTGGGCAAAAAAGGATTTTATATTTAATTTATTACCTGAAAATGTCAAAAATAAAGTAAATATAATTGGAACATTATATACAGTCAATGGAATAAAATATCTAATTCAAACATTGGGAGAAAATCCACAGATAAATAAAATAATTCTATATGGACCTGATCTAACACAATCTGGCCAGGCTTTGGTAGATATATTTAATAATAAAGATAAAGATACAGTAAAGAGATATAATATAAATTTAGATTATGATGAAATAAAGGAAATTTTAAATACTACAAATATAATAGATATGAGAAAAGATTTTTGGAATAAGAATATAAGTAAATTAGAAGAAATAATTGAAAATAATTATAAACCAAATATCATATTTAGAAGAAAGATAGATATTAAAATAGAGGAAGAGGTAAAAACCAATTATGGTTATATTATTCCATTACCTCCGGCATTTATATATGAAGAATCATTATTTAATGCATGGGTAAGAATATTAACAGAAATTAAAATGTTTGGAATTTTAAAAGGTTCTGAATATAATGAAAAACAATTAGAGAGATTAAATATAGTTGTTAGTTTGGGATTATATGGAAGAAAATATCAATTAGAAAAGGAATTTGATGAATTTATTAAATTAGAAGAATTTGAAAAACATTTAAAAGGTTATTTCATTAATAAAAAACCTGAAGGTGTTGATTATACATATGGAGAAAGATTCCTTAATTATAATAATTTAAACCAATTACAATATATTATAAATAAATTGTCAAATAATCCAGAAACTAGGAGAGCAATCATGATTACATGGAATCCAAATATAGATATGCATTCGAATGATCCACCATGTGTTATATCTATAGAGGGAATAATTCAGGGAAAATATCTAAACCTTACAGAATACATAAGGAGCAATGATATGTTTAGGGGATGGCCATTAAATATGTATGCATTAATTAAAATTGGAGAATATATTGTTAATGAAATAAATAAAAGAACAAATGACGGATATGAATTGGGAATTGTTACAACAATTTCAGCATCAGCACATGTATATGAACATGATTTTCCATATATAGAAAAAGTATTAGAAAAATATGGATATAGAATAAGATCTTTTGTACCAGATCCAAAGGGTAATTTTATAATATATAATGAAGATAATAAAACATTTGTAGAACATAGAAGTTATGATAATACGATTTTAGATTTTAAATTCGGATCTGAAAATGCTAATGAAATATATAATAAATTAAAGGGGCTACCATTTTTTACATCATATGATCATGCAATGTATGTTGGAAGAGAAATATATAAAGCAGATGAATTTAGAAAAACTGGCAAAAAATATGTACAAGATCAGGTATAACTATCGAATATCCAATTTTTTTATCCTTTTTAGAGCTCCTCTTAATATTAATTCTCTTTCAACATTATCTAATAATTCTTCATATGATAAATATTGAGAATAATATGATAAATTTGAAGGGATAATCTTTGATTTAATATCTTCATAATATCTTAAAAGTGTGTTTGTAGATAATGTGGCCAATTTTGTCCTTATTTCCTTTATCAATTTTTCATTTGTATTTTCGAATTTTGCTTCCATTTTAATAATTATACTTTAATAATTTATATAATTTTATTGGCAAAAAATTATAAATAAATTCTTTCTTGATTATCAAAAATATTATCTATTGATGTTTTTCTTTTATATTTTTTTAATATATATCCATATAAAAATCCAAATAACGTACCACCCAAATGTGCAGAAAATCCCAAAGGTATAAATGGATAAAATATTCCAATTAAATTAAATATAGCCCAAAATATTGCTGCATATATCATATCTATTGGAATTATTATTGGAAATATTATTACTTTCTCTTTTGGTCTTAATATTCCCAATGCTCCCAGTATACCGGATATTGCAGCAGAAGATCCAATTCCGCTAACTAGAGGATTATTATAATATTGAATTAAAAAGAATATGTTTCCAACAATACCAGATAGGAAAAATAATATTAAAAGATCTCTACTTCCATATAAATATTCAAATAATAAGCCAAGAAAAAATAATGCTAATCCATCAAAGAATAATTGACTTAAATCATAATCTCCAAAAATAGATGTTATAAACATCCATGGATATTTTATAGCATAATGAGGATAAAAAGCTATTAAATTTAATATTGATGGATTCATTAATTCTATAATATATACTATAAAGAGTATAATTATTAACCATATTGTTATTGGAAGACCAAGAAATTTGTAAACCTTATTCATATTAAAAATATATCGGAATATTTTATATATTAATGAGATTGCCTAAGGATGTAAAACCAACTAAATATTATATAAAATTAGATGTAGATATTAATAATTTAGAATATAGGGGAGAAGAAATTATAGATATTGATATAAATAAACCTACAAATAAAATATACTTACATTCAAGAGATATAAAAATAGAATTAATAAAATTGGATAATAAAAGGGTAAGCTTTAGAAATATAGATAATGAAACAATTGAAATAAATCTATATAATAAATATTATGGAAAAAAGAAATTATATATAAAATTTAAAGGAAAGGTAAGAAATGACCTAATTGGATTTTACTTAAGTAAGGGAAAGGATAAAATATTAACTACACAATTTGAACCTACATATGCAAGATATTTTATTCCATGTTTTGATGAACCTGAATTTAAGGCAGAATTCGAATTAGAAGTAAAAGTAGATAAAGATTATGATGTAATATCTAATACAGAAATAGAAAATGAAGAGACAAATGAGGATTATAAAATTGTAAAATTTAAGAAAACTCCGCCAATGTCTACATATTTACTATATTTAGGAATAGGAAAATTTGATTATCTAGAAGATAAATATGAAAATAAGAAAATAAGAATTGTTACTGATATTGGTAAATCTGAAGATGGAGAAAATGCTTTAGATTGGGCAAAAAAAGTATTAAAATATTATGAAAATTATTCTTCAATAGAATATCCATTGGAAAAATTGGATTTAATTGCTGTACCAGATTTTGCTGCTGGGGCAATGGAAAATTGGGGCGCAATTACATTTAGAGAATCTGCATTATTATATAAAGAAGATTATTATTCATATGGACAGAGATTAAGAATATATGAAGTTATAGCTCATGAATTATGGCACCAATGGTCTGGAAATTTGGTTACTATGAAATGGTGGGATGATCTTTGGTTAAATGAATCTTTTGCAACATATATGGCATATAAAGCTATGGATGAATTATTAAATGAAGATAATATTGGATCAAATTATATGTATACTTCTAATACATATGAAGCAAAATTTGAAGATTCTACAATTTATACACATCCAATAAATGTTAAAGTAGAAAAAGAAGAAGAAATTGAGAGTATTTTCGATAGTATAAGTTATGGAAAAGGGGGAAATGTATTGAGAATGATAGACAATTATCTAGGATATGATAAATTTAGGGTTGCAATAATAAATTATTTACATAAATATAAATATTCTAATGCTAGTTCTTCAGATTTATTTAAAGAATTTGAATTAATTGGAGGAAAATATATAAGAGAAATGATTGAAAAATTCGTAAATTCTCCAGGTTATCCAATAATAAATGTACATTATAATAATCTTGTAATACATTTGTCTCAATCAAGATTTTTATATAATAAGAAAGAAAACAAGAAATGGACGGTTCCTTTATTTTTAGATATTGAAGGAGAAAAAATGAACACATTATTCAATAAATCAAAGGGAAAGATTATACTTAAAAGAGATCCTAGATATTTTATAATTAATAGAGATGCTATTGGTTTTTACGTATCAAATTATGAAAATTTAGAATATATAGGGAATGCAATTAAGGAAAAGAAAATATCACCATTAAGTAGGGCTGTTATTTTACATGATTATTATTTATTAGCATTAATGAATAAAATTAAATTAAAGAAATTGTTTGAATTAATTGAATATTATAGAAATGAAGATAATTGGCTAGTTTTATCAATATTATATACAATATTATATGATATATCATTTTACTTTAATATAGAAGAAAAGAAAATATTTGAACATTATATAGATATATTTAAGAATTATTATAATATAGAAATAAAGGACTATAATAGTTTAATGTTAAAAAGATTGGCATATAAAACATTAGGATTCTTAAATGATTATAATATAATAAAAGATTCATTTAATAAATTCAAAGAGTGGGAAAAATTGAATAATAATGATAAACAAGTTATATCAGATATAATTGGTTTACATGGAGGAACAAATGAATATATGAGAATGTATAATCTATATTCAAAATCGCAAAACCCAGAAGAGAGGATAATATTATTAAGAGGATTATCTAATTTTAGAAGAACTAGCATAATTGTGGATTTATTAGATAAAGCAATAGATAATTATATAAAATTACAAGATTGGAGAACATTATTTGTAAGCATATCAAAAAATCCAGAGGTTGTTTATGTATTATATCAATGGTTTAAGGATAATATTAATGAAATAAAAAAATATGAGAAAGCATATTTAGTTATGAGAGATGTTATAAGAAGCTTGTTTGAAGCATATACTGGAAATATTGTAAAAGATATTAAACAATTCTTGATAAAAAACTTACCAAAATATAAGAATGATATAATAAAATTCAGCCATTATTCTGAAATATATACAAATTTCATATCAAAGAATAAAGAAGATATAGAAGATTTATTATGAATTTATAAAAATAATAATTAACAATGATCTTATGGAAAGTAAAGATATTGTATTAATTACATCCGCATTACCATATGTAAATAATGTACCACATATAGGACACATTGCTGGAAGTCTTTTACCCTCAGATATATTTGCGAGATACAATAGATTAAAAGGTAATATTGTATTTTATTTATGTGGAACAGATGACCATGGATCTGCTACAGAAGTAGAAGCAATCAAAAGAAATAAAAAACCAGAAGAAATAGTAAATTTTTTTCATAATGTACATAAGGAAGTATATAAATGGTTTAATTTATCATTTGATCAATTTAGCCAAACATCAAATAATCCTTTACATTATAAAATAGTACAAGAATTGTTTATTAAAGCGTATATAAACGGTTATATAGTAGAAAAAGAGGTTGAATTACCATATGATCCTGAATGGAATAAATTTCTGGCAGACAGATTTGTTGTAGGAAAATGTCCATATTGTGGATATGAAAATGCTAGAGGAGATCAATGTGAAAGTTGTGGTAGATTATTAGATCCTAAGGAACTAATTGATCCAAAGAATTCAATTACCGGGAACAAAATTATATTTAGAAAAACAAAACATCTATATTTAAATTTAACTAAATTAGAAGATAAAATAAAAGAATATTTAGAAGGTAAGAAAGGTATATTTACAGATCTAGCAATAACAATGTCTTTATCATGGATAAAAGAGGGTTTGAAGGAAAGAAGTATAACTAGAGATTTATCTTTCGGAGTACCAGTTCCATATAAAGAATTATGGCAAGTAACAATTAAGAAAATATTCGACAAATTATCGTTTAATTCAAAGGATTCTTTTGTTGATTCTTTAATAAATGCATTAAAAGATGAAGGTTTAGTAATAAATACAGATGAATATACAAATATTTTAAAAATTGTAGAAGAAAATTGGCCAAAAGTTGATAGTATATTAAATTTATACAATCATTTTGAAGAGTATAAAGATAAAGTATTATATGTTTGGTATGATGCTCTAATTGGATATATATCATTTATTGCACAAAAATTAAAGGGAGAATATGTATATGATGATGTAAAAGATGAAAATATTAATGATTTATCTTTATTAGAAGATAATGGGAAAATAATAAAAATAAAAATAAATAACAAAATATATGAATTAGAATATAAAATAGATGGAAGTATTTTATATTTATCAGGATTATATAGTGAATTTTTTAATTTATATAAAATATTAAAATTCTTATTTGAGAATAAAAAAGTTATAAAAATCGTTTTAGATATTAATTGGAGGGAATTTTGGATAAATGGAAAAATATACCACTTTTTAGGTAAAGATAATATTCCATTTCATGCAGTATTTTGGCCAGCTATTTTATTATCTACACATAATGTAAGTGATAATTATAAAGAATTCTTTGAATATACAAAATTAGATAATTATGTTTTACCATATAATGTAATTGGGTTATCTTATTTAACATATGAAAATAGAAAAATTAGTAAAAGTCAAAATTGGGGTATATTCTGTGATTCTTTAATTAAATCAGAACTTGATCCTGACTATTGGAGATTTTATATTTCATATATTTTACCATATAATAGAGATTCAGATTTTAAATGGGACGATTTTCAATCTGTTATAAATACTGAATTAGTAAATAATATAGGAAATCTTACTCATAGAATTTTGTCTTTTGTTAGAAAATATTATAATAATAAAATAGATGGTGATATTAGAAAAGATGTTATAAACACAATAAATAATACATTAAATGAATATTATAAATATATGGATAAAGGAGAATTTAATTTAGCATTAAGGAAAATACTAGAATTATCTAGTTATGGAAATAAAATATTTCAAGAAAATAAACCATGGGAAAATCCTGGAAATAATAAAAGTTTAGTTAAATCTTTAATTATATTACTAATTTCAATATATACAATGTTATATCCATTTATACCAAATTCTTCAGAAAAATTCTTTGAATTTATAAATTATAAATATATATCTTTTGATAACCTTAATACTCTTCTACAATTTTCTAATAATATAGTTATAGAGATAGTTAAGGAACCACAGGTTCTATTTAATAAGGTTGATGATAACTTAATAAATAAATTAAAACAGACAGTAACTAAACCTTCTATATCTTTATAAATAAAAATTTATAAGCCAAAAATAAAAAATTAAAAATATGGAGGAAGCCAACGAAAACCCGCGTCTACTATATTTAATATATTCCACAAATAAATATCTAGTATATTATTCTACTTTATTTCTTTTGTTCTTCTTTCTTTTCTTCTTTCTTCTTCGCCATAATATATTATTCTATAAAATGTTTAAAAATCTTTCATTTTTTTATGACTTCAAATGAATACTAATATGTAGTAAAACAATGAACAGATTGTATATTTATAAATAATTTATAAAGGGATTATATATAAATATTTATAAAGTAATCAAAATATTTAGAAATATTGAAATAATACATACTATTTAGATATCTAAAGATATGATATATAAATAAATATTGGCTAAAAGATTATATAATCAACATATTTAAGATAGTGAGAAAAATTAAGAATAAAGAAAGGAAAAGGGAATAGTATAAATTTATTTAATAATAAAAAATAATATTTTTATTGTTTTTCATTTAAAATATATTATGTCTTATGATATTGTAGGTGATATAGTTATAATTAAAAAGCCATTAAAATATGATGAGGAAGAATATGTAAAAAGAATATTGGAAAAGCATAAATTTATAAGAACAATTCTATTACAGGAAACGGATGTTTTACCTCCATATAGGATTCCGAAATATAAGATTTTATATGGGGAAAATAAAACTGAAACAATTAATGTTGAATATGGATTAAGATTTAAGGTAGACGTTGCTAGATGTTATTATTCTCCAAGATTGAGTAATGAGAGATATAGGATTGCAAAACAAGTAAAAGAAAATGAAGAAGTTCTAGTAATGTTTTCTGGTGTAAATGTATATTCTATATATATAGCAAAATATTCGAAAGCTAAGATAATTTATTCAATTGAGTTAAATCCTTTTGCAGTAAAATATGGATTAGAAAATATAAAAATAAACAAAGTAAATAATGTTATCACATTATTGGGGGATGTAAAAGATGTATCAAAATATATAGGTTATTTAGAAAATGGAGATGGGATAATAAAAAATGATAAAGAATATATAAAAGATATAATTGATTCTGAATTGGAAATAAACAATCTATATATTTATGAATATGATGAGATAATAAAAAATATAAAATATAAAAAATTAAGATATATTAGCGAATTAGAAAATTTAGAAAAATTTAATAAAAAGTTTGATAGGATTATAATGCCATTACCAAAGGAAAGTCATACATTTTTAGAATATGCAATACCTTTAATAAAAGATAATGGAATAATACATTTATATCAATTCTTTGAAGAAGAAAAAATAAGAGAAAAAGCAATAGATTTATTAGAAAAATATTCAAATGAATTAAACTTTAAATATGAAATATTAAACATTCTAAAAGTCGGTGATATATCTCCAGGAAATTACAGGGTTTGCATAGATTTTAAAGTTATAAAAAACAAAATTTAAAAATATCATAAAATTATTTTATCATAATGAGAAGTGACTTCCTTACAACCCTTGTAATAATATTTGGTATTATATTGGGAATTACAGTTATTCTATATTTGTTTGTGCCTCCTCAAGTAATATTGAAACTTTTGGGAAAAAATACCCAATCATCCAATTCTGTATCATTTAAAATATCATATATGTACTATACTTCGAATAGTATATATGCAATAATATACAATGGTGGACCGGATATAGATTTAAGTAATATGCAAATTACATATACATATAGCCAAAATAGTTATCAAACTGGAACATGTAATATAGTTGTAAATAATTATACATTACCTTCAAATAGTCAAGAAATAATTGAATTAAATTGTACAAATGAAGATTTAATTATTAATAATTTAATGTTAAATAAAGGATCTTATGAATTTTCATTTAAATACGGAAATACAATACAGCAGGCTCCTCTACCATTTAAAATTTCAAATCAATAGCGGACCCGGGGGGATTCGAACCCCCGACCTACGGCTTAGAAGGCCGTCGCTCTATCCATGCTGAGCTACGGGTCCAATTATAAAAATATTATGATGAAAAATTAAAATACTTAATTATATCTGTATATCGATGTTTCATCATTTATCAGCAATGCCTTGCATCTTCACCATATATATAATATAAATGAAATATTAAAACCATATTACAACAAAAATACCCATGGGACCGCGGGGATTCGAACCCCGATCACTGGGACCCAAACCCAGTAGCCTACCACTAGCCTACGGTCCCTTAAAAAATAAAGATTTTTCAAAAATTTAAAAGAGTTTTTAATAACATATTAAAAAATGCCACAGCATGGTAGACATAAACCCAGAGCAGTATCTATGCAATTTTGGCCAAGAGTAAGGGCTAAAAGAATCTGTCCGATAATTAAGAGTTGGCCTTCTATAAATAATATTCAACCAATCGCATTTGCCGGATATAAAGTTGGTATGACACATATTTTAACAAAAGAAGGAAAATATGTACCTGTATCAATTATAGAAACACCTCCGTTAAAGATTCTCGGAATTAGATTATATAAGAAAGATATAAATAAAGGATACATATCTTTAAAGGATATTATTTCAAATAATTTTGATGAATATATTAAAAGAAGAATAAAAACATTGAAACCAAATGAAGATCTAGAGAAAGATATTCAAGATGCTGAACAAATATTAGATAAGGTTTCATTGATAAAATTAATCGTATATACACAACCATGGTTAACAACAATTAAAAAGAAGAAACCTGAAATATTTGAAATACCTATTGGAGGAAATAATATTAAAGAAATATTTAATTATGCAAAAAATTTGTTAGGAAATCAAATAAAAATAAATGATGTATTTAAAGAGGGAGAATATATAGATGTAATTGGAGTAACAAAGGGAAAAGGATTCCAGGGAGAAGTAAAAAGATATGGAATAACAATTCAACCTAAAGGAAATAAGAGAAGTAAATCCGTAAGACATGCGGGTGCTAGAGGAGCAAGAGGAATGAAAAGAGTATTCCCAACAACACCAATGCCGGGTCAATATGGATTCTTTAGAAGAACAGAATATAATAAATTAATAATAAAGATTTCTGATAATTATAATGAAATAAATCCAAGTTCTGGTTGGCCACATTATGGAGTTGTAAAGAATACATATGTAATACTAAAAGGTTCAGTAATAGGAGCAAAGAAGAGGTTATTAATATTAAGAAAAGCAATAAGACCACCAAAGAATCCGGAAAAAATAGGCATAGAATATATATCCTTATTACCAAAGAACTAAGATGGAAGTAAAAATATATAGAGTTGAAGGATTAATATTTAAAACAAAAATTTTGAGAAATTTGAAGAAAAAGGAAGGGGTTTTAACAAAAAGAAAGGTTGTTTATAAATTTACAAAGGAATTATTGGGAATAAATGAAAAAGATGTTTTAGAAAGAATATATTCTTTATTTGGAAGTGCATATAAAGTGAAAAGAAATAAAATAAAAATATTAAAAGTTGAAGAGATTAGTGAAAATGATATAAGAGATAAGAATTTAAAGAAATTTGTAGAATATATTAAAAATGGAAAATTCTAATGAACTATTAGAATTTTTATACACTCAATTAGAGGCTATACAGAATAAAATATTAGAATATGAATTAATAAAGAGTTTTATTAATGAATTAAAAAAACAAGAAGATACATATATAAATTTAGGAGGATTAATATTTGTCAGAGGATCAATAAAAGATGATCAAAATTTATTAATAAATATTGGAAGGAATATATTTATTGAAAAAAATAAAAATGATGTTTTAAAATTAATAGATGATATAATAAATAAATTAAATCAAGATTTAAATGAAATAAGAACAAAAATAAATGAAATATCTATGAAAAAAACTCCTCAACCTTAACAATTTCATGACCAGTAGAATATTTCCCAATTATTAAATATTCTTTGTTAATTTCTATTCCATATCTTAAATATGGACTTCCAAAATTAATTGATCCTATATCTAAATTATAACCAGTAATTTCCTTTACTTTTTCTATTATTTTATCATTTAATTCCTGACTTATTAATAATTTATTATTATATAATTTTGATATACTTCCAAAAAGATATTTTGTTTTTATTTTATATGCCGGTAAAGATAATTTTTCAGATATCTTCTTTACATCACTATCTTTTCCATAAGAATAAATTATTCCATTTTTTCCAATTAAAAATATATTCCCTATTAGATTTTCTATAAAATCTATTTCAATTATATCAAAATGATTCTTTAATATATTCTTTAATTCTTCAGGAGCATTAGAACTAATAATTATTTTATTATCATGTTCTATAAAATATGGAGAAACAATTGGTGATTCTATATAATATTTTTTTATATCAATGTTCATCCTTTCAATATTATTTTTTTCACTTTTACTTGCTATAAGAAAATCTTCAAATATATGCATTACAATACCTATAGATGGTATACTAATATAATCTGCTTTCTTAACTATCATTATCAATATTGATTATCAGGAATAGTTATAAAATTTATATATTTCGAGATATTTAGAATTTGTATGAATATATTTTCGAATATATTTAGAAAAAAGAATAATGATAAAAATGTCCAAAATATTAATGTTATACCACAACAAAATATTGTAAATCAAAATTATACATCAGAAATAAAAAATATTGTTAACTCTATTGAAGGTTTAGCTAAAAGTGTAAGAGAATTAGAGAACAAAGTATCCGAAATTTCAAGTAATATTTCAACTATTAGTTCTACTGTAGAAAGTCATCAAAATGAAATAAATAGTATTAAAAATAATTTGGAAAAAGTTTTTTCTATATATGAAATGCTAATAAAAAGTTATAATCCGTTTGTAGAAGAAGAAAAAAAGGAAGAATCAAATGTTCAAGTTATAAATGAAAATAAGATAGAAAATTCCGAAAATAATATATTACCATTAAGTAAACTTGATGACAATCCAACTGTTTCTTCAATTATAATTGGTTGGTTAGCATACCTAGTTAAAAAATCAAATATAGAAGAAGTAGATGATGCATTAGACTATTATGAATCAATTAATTGGATAACTGAAAAAGTAAAAATAAAATTAAAGGAATATTTAAATGGATTAAAAAGTGTTGAAGGAGAAAATAAAAGGTTATTACCAATGGATCATATAGTAAGTCTATATATAATATCAAAATTGGCACAGATAAATAGTTCAGGTAATATTGAGAGATTAAAAGATCTATATAATGAGCTAATTCAAAAAGGGTATATATCACCAATAAAAAGATGATAAGGGAATTAATATATTTATTTATTCTATTTGTAGCTGGATATTTCGTATTAAGTACATTTTTCAACTTTTACTCTTCAGCAGGAAAAATAATTGCAAATGAAATATCGAATATAACAACTCCTACATATGAAAGTCAGGTAAATTATATAGTAAATTATTATAATTATGGTAATTATTCAATATTATATTTAGTACAGAATATAAATCCATCTAATTGTATAAATAGTATAGAGGTAGGAAATACAATGGTTAACTTTACATATAAGGTATTAAATCAATATACAATAGAATTGAATATAAGTTATCCAGTAAATGCTGGAAATAATTTAACAATAACATTTTGTAATGGCCAATCATCTTTATATTATATTAGCCCATAATGGTAGAATATATTAATGTTTATTTAGATAGGGATGAATTTTCAAATAGAATCGGAGGGGGAATTCCAAAAGGTAGTATATTTATAATTGAAGGAGAAAATGGAACTGGAAAGAGTATAATATGTCAGAGAATATTATATGGAGCTTTATCAAATAATCATACTGCAACATATATTTCTACAGAATTATCTGTTGTAGATTTTATTAAACAAATGGAATCTTTAGGTTATGATATAAAAGATTATTTATTAAACCAAAAATTATTATTTATACCAACCTTAAATTTATTTAATAGAATAAAGGAGAAAGAAAATTTAATATTTGAACTAACAAAGGAAAAATCTAGAAAACTATTAGAAAATGAGTTAATAATATTGGATTCTTTATCATATCCATTAATAAATGGTTTAGATAAAATGGATTCAATAAGATTAATTGAATTTTTAAGTAAAATAAAAAACCTAGATAAAACAATTATTTTAACATATAATCCTTCAGAAATAAATAGATTTTTTGTAAGAAATATAAGGAGAATTGCAGATATATATTTTAATTTAAGGTTTTCTTCCATTGGAGAATCATCATTATTAAAAATGATAGAGGTAAAGAGATTTAGATATCCAATGAGTATATATAATACATTAATACCATTTAGAGTAGAACCCAATATAGGGCTAATAATTGAGATATCTTCATATGTATAATGCCTGAACAAATACAAGAAACAAAACAAGAATATATAATAAAAAGGGAAAATGCAAAAGTAATAACTAATGATATAACTGCATCATTTGATGAGGCATTAAATAAATATGAACATCTTAGAGATTATGTTAATGAAATATCATTAAAAATTGGGCCTCCCGAATGGATGACTTCTCTAGATTTTTCTTTAAGATCTAGAACTGAATTTAATATATTATATCCTGTTGGAGATCCCATATTTATTCATATATATAAATTACCATCCGGAGAAGCATTATATAATGTAATAGAACCCGAATTAAATGATGAAGAAAAGAAAAAATTAGATCGAATACAAACAAAAATTGTTAAATATGCAATAGAAGATATTAACTTTAATAATGTTGAAGAAGTAAGAAGATATATAATCGATCTATTCAATAAGGTTATTGATTTTAAAAAGAAATTATTTTCTGATAAGGTATATATAAAAAATCAAGAAGAATATGATAAATTGTTATATTTCTTAATTAGAGAAAGATTTGGTTATGGATATTTAGAACCATTTTTAAGAGATCCATATTTAGAGGACGTACATATATTGGGTTTAGGTCCTATTTATGTTGTACATAAAATATTTGGAATGCTTAAAACAAATAGAGTATTTAAAAATGAGGAAGATTTAAATAAATATATAATTAAATATTCACAAATAGTTGATAGACCAGCATCAGAAACAAGACCAATAGTTGATGCAATATTACCAGACGGATCAAGAGTTAATTTTATATATGGTAAAGATATATCTTTACATGGATCTTCATTTACAATAAGAAAATTCTCTGCAAAACCATTAAGTATAACGCAATTAATTTCTTTTGGTACAATTTCTCCCGAAGAGGCTGCTTATTTATGGTTGGCAATTGAAAATGGAATGAATATAGTAGTATCTGGAGAAACAGCATCAGGAAAAACTACATTATTAAATGCATTGACTACCTTTATTAAACCTGATGCAAAGGTTTATTCTGTAGAAGATACACCTGAATTAAATATACCACATAATATATGGCAAAGATTGGTTACAAGGGAAGTTGGAAAAAGTGCGGATGTATCTATGTATGATCTATTAAGAGCAGCATTAAGATCCAGACCAAATTATATATTAATAGGTGAGATAAGAGGTAAAGAAGGATATGTAGCATTCCAGGCAATGCAAACAGGTCATCCAGTTATGACAACATTCCACTCAGGTAATATAACTCAATTAATAGAAAGATTGACTGGAGATCCAATAAATATACCAATTACATTTATAGATAACTTAAATATTGCTGTATTTACAACATCAGTAACGGTAAAGGGGAGATATGAAAGAAGAATAACAAATATATACGAAATAGAAAAGTATATTGCTGAATTAAAGAAAGTTGCTGTTAGAAATGTATTTACATGGAATTCTGTACAAGATAAACATATGTTTATTGGAAGATATAATAGTTATATATTAGAAAAGAAAATTGCGCCATTAATGAAAATTGATGATAAAAGAAAAATATACCAAATATTAGATTATAGGGCTAAAATATTAAAAAAGATGGTTGAATATCAAATATTTGATTTCTTTGAAGTATGGGAAATATTGAAAAATTTCTACATAAATGGACCTTCATCATTACCATTTTCAGTATAATTAATAAATTTTTCTTGAAATTAATTTAATTATGGATCGGTATTAAAAAGGCCAAAATTTTTGTTATAAATAATTATGATGGATAAAAATATTATAAAATTACTTTTATGGAAAAAGCCAGCAATAGAAGTATTAAATGAAGAAAAAGCAAATAAAATAAATAATTTCAGACATTATATAGGATATGAAATATCTGGATATGTGCATTTAGGTACTGCAGTTGTATCAGGATATAAATTAATTGATTTTATGAATTTTGCAGAAACAGAAGTATTTTTAGCGGATTGGCATTCAGTAATAAATAATAAATTGGGAGGGGATCCTGAAGTAATTAAAAGAATTGCAAGAGGATATTTTACTGAAGCAATGAAACAAACAATAAAATCTTTGGGTGGAGATCCTGATAAAGTAAAATTTGTTTTAGCATCAGAAATATATAATAATGATTATTGGGCAGAAGTAATTAAAATTGGAAAAAATACTACATTAAATAGATTACTAAGATCTATTACAATTATGGGAAGAAAATATGAAGAATCAATGCCATCTGCAAATTTAATATATCCATTAATGCAGGCTGCAGATATAATATTTCAAAAGATAAATATCGCACATGCTGGAATTGATCAAAGAAAGGCACATGTAATTACAATTGAATATGCTGATAAAATAAATTATGATTTAATTGCAGTACATCATCAATTAATAACAAACCTACAATTACCATATGAAACATTCCAAAAATTAAAATCTGGAAATATAAAAGAAGCTAAGGAAGAATTATCTGAACTAAAAATGTCTAAATCTATACCAGGTTCTGCAATATTTGTTCATGATAGTCCCTCAGAAATTATTGATAAAATAAATAAAGCATTCTGTCCTCAAAAAGAATTAGAATTCAATCCAATATGGGAAATAGTTGAATATTTAATATTTAGGGACCAGGAAGGTTATGGGATAATAAAATATTTATATGAAAATAATTTATATAAAATAGAAAATATTGAAAAAATAAATTATGATATATATGAAGAATTAAAGAATAATAATAAGATAAATTGGAATGAAATATATAAAATAATTGATAAAGAATCCAATGAATTATATAAATATTCATATAAAGATATTGAATTTGAGATAATTAATGAAAAAACTGGAGAGAGAAAAGTATATAATAATTTATGGGATTTAAGAAAAGATTGGATTGAAGGAAAAATACATCCACTAGATTTTAAGAAAGCTGTTGGAAAATGGTTAGCAAATAAATTAGAACCTGTATATAAATATTTTACTGAGGGATCTGGTAAGAAATATAAAGAAGAATTAGATTCTGTTAAGATCACTAGGTAGTTTCTTTTATAAATTTTTTTATCAATGATAATTTATGAAGATAGACAAAATGATTAACAATTTAATCATGTTAATCGGTTTATATAGATTACATGCAAAAAAATTATTTAATAAAATTCAAGATAATGAGGCAAAAATGTTATTATTAATGTCATTTAAAGATAATGATATATTAAATATTTTGGAAGATATTGTTGATAGAAAGAAAATATTTGATGAATATATAAGGAATAATCAAATAAAGAAAGCTTACTTAGTATATAAGGATATTGAATATAAATATAAATTGGCTGAATCAATATTATATAATAGAATTGAAGATTTAGTTAAAATAAGAGCTTTAGATATTGTAAAATCTAAAAAGAATTAATCCTTTCTCTTTACCTTATATAAAGGTATTTTTCCTTTATATGATAAATATACATAGACATCTATAACAATTAGTATTAATATAATTAACGTTGACATGTAATATAAATTTTTATATGGTAAATTAATTAATGTATTTGCTATTATTGCGATAACTATCAATGTAATTATTAAAGAAATATAAAGTTCGTATTTTGTTGCATACAATTCTTCTTCCATTAATAACTATTTTATAAAATATTAAAAAATCTGAGCTCAAGACCCTCATCATTTATCAGCCGATGAGTTTTTCTTCATTATAAAGATATTATAAAAAATTTATTTTAAAAATGATCGTTTATTTTCCAAATCAATATAATTATATTTATTTAGATAACATTTTCTTAATTTTATTCCTAAAGAATAAATATAACAATGTGAGGATAATTCTTTTTATAATATTAGTATCTAATACTGTTAGATATTGAAGGTATTTTTATAGATATTTTATAATTTGTATTATAAAAAGTATTTATTTCCATTTTTAATCCCATTAAATATTCTAATGCTATTTTACATCTAACCTTTAATAAATAAATATAAAATCTTTCAAATTTTTTCAAGACTATCCTTTATAAAGCTAATACTTACACTTTGATCATGTCTTCTGTAATATGACGATAACGATTGATCTTTAATTATTTTGACTCTATGATTATAGATTTTTTAAAAATGTTTATTTATTACAATTACATAATTATGGTATTAAGATAAATTTATAAATTTTCTTATGTGATACATAGTATGGACAGCCCACAACTAGATGAAAGATCCAATAAGTTAATAGATATGTTAATAGAAAAGACTAACAATTTGCTAATAAAAAGTTATGCGGGGGATCTAAAGGAGCTGTTAGATAAACTTTATAGAAATGTACAAAAAGAGGGAGGAATATCTCATCCAAAAGAATACCAGGGAACAATAGAGCTTATACAAGGTAAATGTAAGATTACAATAAAAGTTTCTAGTGAAAACATGACATCTGAGTGTTATTCGAAATTAGAACCTTTACCCGATAAAATGGAATGTACCAGTCATGATACTATAGTTGGTTCTATATATAGGCAATTTAATGTTTCTAATTCCGTTCATTTAATGGAAAATATAAAAGACATAATTACAAATATGAGTAAAATTATATATTCGAGAGTATCTACGAATATAGATAACCAAAATATATCCATAAGTATAGCTTTTGTTAGGTATTTAACAACAAACAAAGAGAATTCAAAAGCATGTGAATTACGTAAATACAATAATATAGTCACCTTTGATGATGGTGAATTCGCTTTTACTATATTTCACCTTGATGACCTTGATAAAAGAATTGAAGAGAATAATTTATATTCATATAAAAAACATGCACGTACATATTTCGGAGATAATATTTCATATAATAGAGGATGTTATATTTAGAAAATATAATGTATTGAATATAAGAATTACATAGCCACCTTTAAGTTTAAATTTTTTAGCTTTGTTAGATTTTTTATTTCAAAAATGATTACATTATTCTATAATTATTTGATTGCTAATTTTTATCTTTGATTTTTAATTTTATTTATTACAATTACATAACTATGGCATAATATAAATTTACAAATTTTCTATATAAATATAATATTATGTACAATCGGCAATCATATAAAAGTTATGAAAAAACATATGATTTATTAGAAAAAAATAAGAAATTGGAACTAGAATATCCTATAAGAGAAATAAGGGGCTTATTTTACTTGATATCTAAACATATACAAGAAAATGCTAATTTACCCAAAATAGAAAGACTTACTGCAGTAATAGATTTATATTGCAATATGCACAATGAACCTACGTCGTGTATATATGATACTAAAATGGACATCTATAATGATAAATATAAACTAATTGGCTGTTCTTCAAAAAAACAAGATGAATCTTATGAAATTAAATGCACTAATTATAATGATATATCATTTATTGATTTATCTAATTCTCCTCAAATCACTTATTCTCTAGAAGGTATAAAATATTTAATTCTAAGTGCATATAATACATTGTATCCAGGAATACTAATAGATATGAGTGAGCGAGGTAATCAATATATAGATATAATCACAAAAGTTTCTATGAATTTAAACAATTCAACAAACGAGAATCCAAAAATGTTTGTAGATAATAATTTATTTATTTTTAACAGTGATGGATTTATTATTGAGATATTTTGGGAATTTTATCACAGTCCTAAGCTATATCTATTTTAGCCTTTATAGATTTTTTATTTCAATTTATCTTTGACTTTATAATTTTGTTTATTACAATTGCATAACTAGGATATAAGACAAATTTACAAATTTTTTATATAGTATAATATTATGTATGATCAACCAGCAGATAAAAGTTCTGAAGGAAAATCCGAGTTATTAGAAAAAATTGATAAATGGTTACTAGAATATGATATAAAAGAACTAAAGAACTCATTAAATGAAATAGTTGAAAATATAAAAGAAAGGGTTGGTATATCTAAAATAGAAGGATCATACACATCCATAAGTTTATATTGCTGTAACAGAGATAATGGACGTATGTGGTGTAAATATGATAGTAAAATAGAAATTTATAATAAAGGCAAAAAAATTAGTTGTGAACCAAACATACCATTCTTACCCGATAAACTTGAATGTATTAATTATAGGGATAAGTCATTATTTGAGATATCCAATTTACGTGACAAACTTTCTTACATAGAAGGTAAAATTCTAGATATACATAAAACAGCATATCCAGGAGTACTTATGAATTTAGGTAATCAATCGATAACTATATCCATAGATACTTACATAGATTCCAAACAAGAGACAAAAAAAGCGAATTCAAAAATAATTAAAGATAATAATTCACTTATTTATGAAAAAGATGGTTTTTATATTAGAATATATTGGCACACTGACGAACCATGTAAGTCCTAACTATTTTTAACTTTATTTAGATTTTTATTTCAAAAATTATTTCTAGAAAATTATAAAAATTCTTAATTGATAATTTTGTAAAATATTTAATAAAATGTTTATGAAATTAATTGATAACAATACATTATATAATTCTTATATTCAATACATTATATTTTCTAACTCTTTTAAATCAAATAAATATGTTTTATCTTCTTTAATTTTTTCTTTAAAACTTTTTGCAAATATTATATAATATTTATTTTTTATATCTAAATTTATATATTCAGATTTTTCCTTTAAATTTTCCAATATTTCTTTTGTATTTATATTATCATAATACTTACATTCTATTAAATATATATCTTTTGTATTTTCATTATATGCAACTAGATCTATTTCTTTATCTTTATACCACCATTTTCCAATTTTTGTAAATTTAAATAATTTGCTTTTTATTAAAAATTGTTTTGCTATATCTTCAAAGACATATCCTAAATATCTATTATAATCTCTTTTAATATCATTAATATCAAATATACCTTCTTCTATAGAACTTAAATTTGGATAAATATATCTAAACCAAAATCTAATAAAGTTATCATTTATATAATATCTACCTGCTCTAGAATTTATTTTTTGATCTATTGGAACAATTCTTTTTATTAATTCTACTTCAATTAAATTTTTTAAATATGGACTTAAATCTGTTCTCTCAACCTTTATATAATCTTTAATTTCTTTTATAGTATTTTTACCAAATGATATAGCTTCTAAAATTGATTTATATAAACTCGGACTTTCAAATTCATATCTCATCAAAAAATCTACTTCATCTAATATAAATGTTTTCTCTTTTAATTCTTTATCTAACCAATCCCAAAAATTTCCATTTATTTTTGATAAATAATAAGGATTTCCATCAGCAAATCCATATATTTCTATTAATTCTAAAATATTTTTATCTGGGAAAAATTCTCTTAAATCAAAGAAGGATATTGGTTTTAATTTATATGATAATGTTTTCCTACCATATAAAGGACTTTTATAACCTAAAACTTTTGATTTTATCATTGATATTGAAGATCCAATTATTATTAATTTTATTCTAGAATTTTTTAATATATTATCAACGATATTTTGGAAAATAATTAATATATTTTTATCTTCTTTTATTAAATTTTGAAATTCATCTATAATTATAACATCTACTTTATCTTTTAAAAAATCAAACAATACTTCCCAATCTTTTTTATATTTATTTAATTCTGGAAAATAATTTAAGCATAAATTATAAAATCTATCCAAATTATTCTTTTCTAAAGCTAAATAATATATTCTCTTCATTTTTTCTGTGGCTTTTAATACTAATTCTGTTTTTCCAATTCTCCTTCTACCATAAATTATTATGAACTCAAATTTGTCACTATTTAAATATTTATTAAGCATGGTTAACTCTTCTTTTCTATTTTTGAAATTTTGTATAATCATAATTATACTAATTGTAATTATACATATATAAAGTTTATTATCATTTAACCTTCTTTGTATCTAAGAATAGAAACTTAATTTAAAGATCGTATACTTAAAAGAAAACTACAATCCAAAAATTACAGAATGAAAATAATTAAATAAAATTAATATAATGCTCCTATTATTTCATACTAAAAGTTAAGGAAAAAATTCATAAATGATTTATAAAACATAATATTATGCCCTCTACTAATAATTCTCTAAATCAGCTTGATATCGACGACTTATTAATATGTATTAGAAATGGAGTTCTTCAAGCACGTACGGAAGAAGATTTAAGAATTAGAGTATCAAATTGTATTGAAGAAAAAATATTAAAACCATTAAAGGATTTAGGAGAAATAGATATTTCTGAAGGTAAATATGAATATACTTTAGCTTCTGGTAAGAGAGTTGATGCTTTATATGGGCATGTTATTATTGAATACAAAGCTCCTGGTAAATTATCAAGAGATTCTGATATTCAAAAAGTAAAGGAACAAGTTATTAAATATATAATCACCGAGGCTGGCGATAAAAGTAATTATGATAAATTTTTAGGTATAATTATTAGCGATAAAATTGCTTTTGTTAGATACAATAAAAGAGAGGATAAATGGATATTAAGAGGACCTTATGAAATTAGAAGAGAATCTATTATAAAATTAATAGAAGCTTTAAGAGGTTTAAGAAGAAAAATTTTAAGTTCTGAAGAGCTTACTAAAGATTTTGGTATGAATTCTCAAACATCTAAAAGGATAATAAGAATACTTTATAAAAAGTTGTTAAATACAAAAAGTGAAAAAACAAAAATATTATTTGAAGATTGGATGAGGTTATTTAAACAAGCTACAGGTTATGATCCTGATAAATTTAAAGAATTAAAAGAATTGGCAGAAGACTACGGATTTGAAAAATCTAATATTAATTATGATATTCTAATTTTTGCAATACATACATATTATGCATTAATAATGAAATTAATTGCTGCCGAAATAGCTTATCTATATGGAAGTGGTAAATTTTATAAATCATATATTGTGGAACTTGATAATGCTTATACATCTAAAGGTATTGAAGGTTTAAAAAGTATATTAAAGGAATTAGAAAGTGGAGGTATATTTAAAAAGTTATTGGGTATTGAAAACTTTTTAGAAGGGGATTATTTTTCTTGGTATGTTGAGGAAATAGATCAAGAATTAGGAGATGCTATTGCTGAAATCGCAAGAAGGCTTTCTGATTATGAAATAGCAACTCCACAATTAGAACCTGAATTTGCTAGAGATTTATTAAAAGATTTATATCAAAATCTTGTTCCAAGAGATATTAGGCATAGTTTGGGAGAATACTACACACCTGATTGGTTAGCAGAATTAATACTTAATAAAGTTGGATTACGTTATAAAAATTTAGAAAATATGGGAAAAGAAGATCCTTTAAAACCATTAGAAATTAGAGTTTTAGATCCTGCATGCGGATCAGGTACTTTTCTCATACTTTATATTAGTAGATTAATAAGATATGCTAATAAACATTACTTAACAGATACATTAGCTAAATATATACTTGAAAATGTTGTTGGTTATGATTTAAATCCATTGGCAGTCTTAACCGCAAGAACAAATTATTTATTAGCCATTGCAGATCTATTAAAACAGAGTAGCCTAGGAAGTATTGAAATTCCAATTTACTTAGCAGATTCTATAATGATTGAAACAAAAGCAGAAATTACTGAAAGATATTATATATTAAGAACTGCAGTTGGTGAATTTAAGATACCAGCTAATATTGCACAAGATATTAATCTTTTAAGAAAAATATTAGATGAAATGAAAATGTGTTTAGAAAATGGCTATACACCTAAAGAATTTGAATTTAGAATTTCACCATATAATTTAAATTCTGGAGAAAAGAAAAGTTTAATCGATCTTTATAGAAAATTACTTGATCTTAGACTACAAGGAAAAGATGACGTATGGATAGCTATAATTAGAAATGCATTTGCTCCAATATTAAATGGTAAATTTGATTATGTAATCGGTAATCCACCATGGATAAATTGGGAGAGTCTACCTGAACAATATAGAGAATCAAGTAAAGAACTTTGGAAAAAATATGGATTATTAGTTATCAAAGGAAAAACTGGATTAGGTAAAGTTAAGAAAGATTTATCTATGTTATTTTTAGCAAGATGTTTTGATTTATATTTAAAAGTAGGTGGAAAATTAGGGTTTGTAATAACATTTACTGTATTTAAAACACAAGCAGGTGCTGGTTTTAGAAATTTCTTAGCTACAAAAACAAAAATACATGCTATCCATGATTTAGTAACATTGGCACCATTCGAAGGTGCAACAAATAGAACGGGAATTATTATTGTTGAAAAAGTTTGCGAATTAGATAATATGAATGATAATGAATGTACAATTATTAAAGAAATAAGAAAAGAAAATATGAATGGTATCAAACATGTTGTATGGAATGGAAAGAAAATAGACCCAGATACATCCTTAAAAGATGTTCGCAAAATAACAAAACGTTATAAAATAGTGATGGTACCATTAATCCCTAATGATCCTTCATCACCATGGATGCAAGTTAAAGCAAATATTATAAATGCTATTAGAAAGGTAATAAGTGGAAACCAATATTATGAAGCACATGAGGGTGTTTTAACTGCCTTTAATCAAGTTTATTTCATCAAAGTGGTTGATAAGACTCCTAATGGGATGTTATCTATAGAAAATTCGCCCGAGAGCGGACAAAAGAAAAAAGTCAATGAAACTATAAAAGACATAAACATCGAACCAGACCTAGTTTATCCATTAATTAGAGGTAGAGATGTAAAGAAATGGTATGTTGATTTCAAAGATAGATTTATTATTGTACCACATGACCCAAAAACAGCAAAACCTATTTTGGAGAAAGATATGAAAATTAAATGGCCTCTTACATATAATTATTTACTTAATTATAAGAATGAATTGGAAAAAAGATCAATACATAAATTATGGGGTAAAGGAAATCCATTTTATTCTATATATGATATAGGTACATATACTTTTGCCCCATATAAAGTTCTATGGGGGGCAATATCTGGTGCTATTACTGGTAAAGCTTTAAGTTTTGCCTGTGCAGTTGCTGAACCTGTTAATGAAAAACCAATGATACCCGATCATTCTGTGATATTAATACCTAATAAAACTGCAGATGAAGCATATTATATTGCAGGTATTTTAAACTCTATCATAATACGCTCAATTATATCATCTTATACCTATGAATTAGGACAATACACCCACATTATAGATATATTTAACATACCTAAATTCGACCCCAATAATAATTTACATAAGAAAATTGCTGAATTATCTAAAAAAGCTCATGAATTAGCAAAATGTATATATTCCAATAATAAACCTGATTATTGTAAAAATATTAATGCAAAAGAAGAACTTAAAAAAGTTGAAGATGAAATTGATTTAGCAGTTGCTGAATTGTATGGAATTACTAAAGAAGAATTAGAAGGATTTAAAGAATTAATGAATATACTATCTGGAAAATAAATTTTATTATTAACTATAAAAAATATTAATATTTTCCTCAAGCAACTTTATATCTGCAATTTTATCCCTTTTGCTATATCATCACAATACGTTATTGGAATACCATTATCATACATTCATAAAGAAAATTTTATAGTAATATAAAAATTTACCATATCTTTTTATTTTTACTTTGATAACATCTTGTTTTAATAGACATTTATATATTATCTAATTTGATAAATTAAATTTCTAAAACTTCTTTTAATTTTTCTAAAATTTATTAAAAATAAAAATTTTATTAAAAAATTTAGAAAATTACTTCCTCGCCAGGAATTCTTGGGAATAGTTGAACTTCTCTTATATGTTTCTTTCCAGTTAAGAATCTTAATAATCTTTCAACACCAATTCCTCCTCCAGCACTTGGTTTTAACAATCCCATTTTAGCAACTTCTAAATATGCTTTATATGATGAATAATCTCTACCTTCTTTTTCTAATTCTTTTATCCTTTCCATAATTCTCTCATATTTATATTCTCTTTCTCCTCCAGATAAAACTTCTCCATATCCTTCTGGTAATATTAGATCATAGTTTAAGAAATGACCTGGGTGTTCTTCATCTTCTTTATCATAGAACTCTCTTTTTATGTCAATAATCCAGAATGGATCTTTCTCTTTTTCACTTAAAGCCTCATCACTACCATATTTTTCTAAAACTTCTGAATATCTATAAACTTTGAATGGTTTTGAAGGAACTTTTAATTCTCTACCTAGAAGATCTAATTCTTCTTTACATTCTTCTTTAACTTTTTTGATTACATGGATTACTAAATCTTCTACTAAATCCATTACATCTTTCATCTTTGCATGTGCCATTTCAAAGTCCATCTGTGTAAATTCAAAAGCATGCCTTCCTGTTTTAGCTCTTTCACTTTTTTCTAATCTAACGTTTGGTGAGAATATAAATATTTTATCTGCCGCTATAAGAGATAGCTGCTTATGTAATATCATACTCTGCGTTATTACTAGTTTTTGCGAATAATACTCAAATGATGGTGTAAAGACAATACTGGATGCTGGATCTGGTGCCAATGGGTCTGTAAATACTGATGTTACTATTGGCAATAGTTGTACAAAGCCTCTTCCTACCATAAATGACTGCATTTCCTTCAGTACTACTGTCTGTATTCTTAATATTGGCCCCATTTCTTTTAGGTGAGATATCATTTCTTCTACCGCCATTTAGTAGTAATAGTCTTTCTGATTCTTAAATTTTTTATAAAATTTTTTAAATAAAATTCAAAAAATTACTTAAATCTGATATAAAAATTGAATATTTTTCAAAATTTGATTTATAAATTGATAGGATATTGTATGTATAAATTTCATAAAATTCAAAAATATTTTGAATAAAATACTTAAATTTTTAAAAAATATAAATTTCTTATGAAGATAGATGAAAAGGATAAACAATTACTTTCACTTTTACAGAAGAATTGCAAACTTTCATTAAGAGAACTCTCACAAATTACAGAAATGAGAGAAACAACAATTTTTACCAGAATAAAGAGATTAGAGAATGCGGGAATAATAAAAGAATATAGAGCAGTTTTAGATCCTAAAGCTATTGGTAAAAACGTTTTAGCTTTTGTTTTAATAAAATATGATCCCTCTGCTGGTATTAAACAAAGAGAAGTCGCAGAAAAAATTGCAAACTTACCAGAAATTCAAGAAGTTCATATAATAGCTGGAGATTGGGATATGATTGCAAAAGTTAGAGAAAAAGATGTTGAAGGTTTAGGAAAAGCTGTTTTAGATAAGATAAGAGAAATTAAAGGAGTAAAGGAGACAGTATCTTTAATAGTTTTTGAAAGTATAAAAGAAACAACCTTTCTTAATTTAGAATAGAGATTTGTATTTTTTATAAAAATCTCTAAATAAAATTCACAAAAATTTAAAAATTCCAAAATAATAATATATTATGGTAGATATAAAAAACATTTCGGATATAGAAGGACTAACATCTACAGATATATTAAATTTATTTAAAGAAACTAGGGCTTTCAAGTTATTATCTACCAAAGCATGGAATAATAGAACAGATATTTTTGTAAATCCAATAGCTTTTTTAAGAGATATTTCTAACGATATTACTGACTCGATAAGTTCAGCTTTTGATACAGATTATTGGTTATTAATTCTAGGCGGATCTGGTGCAGGCAAGTCTACATTATCTATGGCAATTTACAAGCATATTATGAAAAATCTAGGTTACACTGATGAACAAATTAAAAATTCTATATATTTAGATTTTTGTTATTTACCTTATGATTACTTAGGTAGAATTATGCTACATGAAAAGCAAATACAAGAAAAAGGTAAATCATTCCCACATCCTATTATATTGGATGACGCTTATCATCTATTTGGTGTATTTAATAGAGGTATCACTGGTACTACAAGAAAATTACTAGATAAAATATGGGAAATTGGAGAATATCGATTAGCACATATTGTTAATAATCAGTTTTCATTACAATTAGCTCAAAGAGCTATAATGAGGATGCATTCACTGATAATTTTATGGAAAGAACCTATCAGTATTGGCAGTAATGAGACACCCAATATGGAAGAAACTTACTTAAGCTATGTGAAAAATTTGCTAAATAAAAGTCAAGAGACTAATTCTAATAATAAGGATGTCGATTTCTTGTGGGGTGCATTTTATGGAAAAGACAAAGCATATAAAGTTATGGGATATATCACAAAAAACCAGGGAAATATTGGCGAAGTTGATATCTTAGCAAAATTTACGCCTGATTATATTTTTCCAATGCTATTAACTTTACATGAGATATCCGATCTGAGAAAAGCATATAAAGATATAAAAGATTGTAGTTTATCAATAATAGATTATTATCGTAATGCGGAGAAGCTTAAAATAAAAGGATCTCATAAATGCTTGTTTTTAAGAATTCTAATCGAACTAAATAAGAATTTTGATAGAATAACTGACAAGGTAGACTCTAAAGGCTTTTATAAAGTAAACCCACCACTTGATTTTAAAATTCGTAATAAAAAAGATTTCGATGCTTTGCAGGATATTGGAGATATACATCTAGAACCACCTATTAAACAAACAAGAAAAATATATAAAGACTCGACATACATAAAAGAAACCTATTCTGAAAGTCCTAAAATTAAGATATATTCTATAAATTCTTATATTTATTATTTCTTAAAGAATTGTCATGAAACGCTCGAAAAAAGATCACAATTATATGAAAGACTATATTAATGGTCTCAAAAAATATATCATAACCTAAATTTTTAATTTTTAACCTTTTAAATTAAATAAATATAAAATTATTTTGAATTTTTCCCTAAATATATGTTATCAAATCTAAAAATTTGGGAGATAAAAAAGAAACCTTAATATCCAGCTGGAGCATCTGCAGTTCTTGGCATTGCTAATCTCATTAATATTTCTAATATCAATAAGAATGCTCCAATAAATATTATAATTTGCAATACAGATCCTAAGGATCTTAAAGTATTAATTGCAACTACTGAATAACTTGAAACCTGTTGTACATACGTTATAGAGTTTTGGAAAGATGTATTAACCGCATTTTGTATATTTGTTGCATTTGATGGTAATTGGTTATATACTGTTTGGTAGCTATTATATATTAGTGGGTAGAATGACATTCCTGCTACGCTTACTATACCTACACCTATCAATACTATTACCGCTGCTACTGTTAACCCCAAAGCAAGACCAATTAGTGCATATGCTACATCCATAATATATTAATTGTAATTACTTATATATAAAATTTATTAATCTTTCTCTTATAATGCCTATTTATAGATAGTTATTATAGTGGGGTATTATAATAGAATCTTATAAAAGCTTGTATATAATATTCACAATTATGAACCATGGGTTTTGGAATTTCAAATATATTTTGATTAACCATGGTTAATCCTATCAAAATTTAATCAAAAACTATATCTAATCATATTCCACTCATGATCCTCTCAAGAACCATGACGGATAATTTCTGTTATACGTCATTCAGCAAGTATCCCGGTTACTTGATTATAGCCCACTAAAAGTTTTGAGACCCATAGCAAAACCAGACATTATTAATAAAAATGGAAAAACAAAAATAGCAAATAATAAAATAGCTACAATTGCTATAACAAAAGCGGCACCCCAACTTACATTAGCTATGTACTTATAGCTAACTAAATCTATTATAAAAGCTAAGAATATTCCATAAATATATAATTCATAATTAGAGTAATATACAATAATACCATTTATATAAAAAGAAGCAAATCCTGAGACTAAAGTAGCTGCAAGAATTCTTGGAAATGATATATATTCATCAAGAAAAAGTTTAGAAAACAAATAAACTGGTATTGAAAATAGAAATGAATATACAATCCAAAACATTATAAAAGATAATATTGTATTACCAATTTCCAATATATCTATACTTAAAGTGATCATTATATAACCATTTTATAAAAATATAAAAATGTTTTTCCGGAATTTCTGTAAACATATTTCTAATTTTTATAATTTTTGATCTATTATATAAAAATTTTATGATAAAAATCTATATTATTGATACAATTCCAGTAATTAAATAGACAATTCCAAGAGTTATATAAGCAACAGCTTTTATAAGGAACTCATTTCGATAAAAATTTGATAAATGCACTTCCAAAATTCCTGTAGACATATCCGGAACCGTAACTTTTACTGGTTTCATATTTATCATTTCCCCAGTATCTGCAAATCCTCCAATAATAGTGTAATCTTCATTAATTGGAATATATTGTTCTACTAAATATAACATATTTCTACTATCATATTTACATATTTCTCCTATTCTTGTATGAATTATAGAACTACATAATTCCGTAGAATCTACATATAGTTTTAAATTTCTTATTTTATTATTCTTTATTGTAAATTTATAATTTTTTATATAATATAGATTTACTTGAGTATTGTTATTTGCAGCATATTTTATATATTGTAAAATTTCATCACTAATTCTTTTAGCATCATTAAAATTTGATAATTTTATTTTTCTATCTTGTGAATTATTTGGTATTATTTCAATTATGTTTGTTCTTACTTCAACAATTGGTGCCTTTTCTAAATCAACTGCTAAAAAACCAGTTCCATCAGTAAATAATGCAGGTATTCCAACATCAAAACCATCTATAAAATCAGATATCCAAGTTGAATTATTATTCCCTCCTGGATGTACATAAAAAGTGGAAATAGAATAGTATATACAATCCTGCCCACTAATTGGTGATTTCAAAGGTTGATATCCATATGGTATAAATCTTCCTTTAACCTTATTTAAACCATAAGTTGCAATATGAATTTTAGAAAATGGAGTATTATTTAAAATATTATGTATTATATATCTCTTAAAACCTCTAATGATTAAAAAAAGCGATATTGACATTAAAATAATGAACACTGGTAACTTAAATGGAACGTTTACGAACTGAAATATAAAAATATAAAAAAACATAAAAAACGCAAAATAAAAACCATCATAATTCTTTACTTTAATATCTTTTGCATATGAGGGTATATAATTATGATATATTGTCCTAGTACTTGATAAATTTTTAACATGAGGTGTTTGTTGTAAATAATTCAGATTATTTCTGAGATTTAAAAAAGCAATATTGTTTTTTTGCATATTTAAAATTGTAACCTTGTGGATACATCTTGTTTTTCTTCCTCTGGTACTTTATATAGAGGCATTGGTCTTATACCTGCTATACTAGCAACAATATTATATGGTATTTGTTGAATTCTTGTATTTAATAAAGTTACTGCTTCATTATAAAATTCTCTTGCATCTGCCAATTGTGATTCTAATTCCATAATTGCTTGTTGTAATTGTATTACATTTTGATTTGATCTTAATTGTGGATAATTTTCCATTACTGCAAATAGATATCTAAAAGCCCCTGTAATTTGGTTTGATAAATTTATTTTTGATTGTATATCATTTGATGGTAAATTCATATATTGGGTTCTCATTTGTGTTAATCTTTCAAGAACTGTTCTTTCATATGTTAAATAACTACTTACTGTTTCTACTAATTTTGCCAATGCATCATGTCTTTTTTGCAATATTACATCTATATCAGACCAAGCCTTTTCTGCATTTTTCTTTAATGCTATTAGAGAATTATACATTGCTATAAAAAATCCTACTATTAATATTAAAATTACTACTAGAATAATAAGCAAAACTTCCATAAAGAGAATAAAAATTTTGATATTTTTAAAATTTGTTAACGTTATGATATAAATATTATAAGGAATAGTAAAACTTTGTTATAATTAAAGGATATTATGTTTCAATGAAATCAATGATCTATATTCATATAAAAATTTCCAAAAATATAAAAAACTTTAATGTACTGCTTGAAGACTAGAAAATATACCGCCAAAGACAAGAAAACCAAGAGCAGTCAATATTAGACCTAAGATTACCATGATACCAAAATATATTACACCAGCTATAATTAGCATAATAAAAGTTTTTATCCAATCGATATCAAACAAATACTTATAGATCGCTAGAGTTATTACAAAACTTATGATAAGACCTATGATTAGCACTGCAAAATTAAATGTAGATAAGAAGTATGATACTGTTACAATATTTATTATAAAAGATATTATATCTGCAATCAAGGTAACAAATAAAGTTCTTAAAAAGGGTACCTGTACACCAATAATCCTAGCAGCTATATAAACAGATAATGAAGATATAATCCATATAACTATAAAAGCTACTATAATTCCAACAATTCCCAATGTTAAGAGCCCAAAACCGGCCATTATAATAGTATAAAATTAAAATTTATAAAAATATTATTTAGAGAAATTTATATCATAATTTTATCATTATTATACTCTAAGCAGAATTTTAAAAATTATTAAAAAATAAAAATATTTAAAATGTTTCAACCTATATTTTGAAGTTCATTGCTAATTAGTCAATTAATTGTAAACATATTTACAAATATTTTTCTCTTTAATTATCATCTAAATTAAAAAATGAATTTCAAATATTTTTATTTATTAAAGATCATAAATTAAAAAATGGAAAAGATATATAATGAAGATCTAAAATTAATATCAAGAGAATATGATGTAAGAACTTTGTTTAATAATGAATTTGAGAGATTTATAATTGAAGAAAGAATTGATCCAATAACCAATTTTAAGGTAAGAATAAACAAATCTATAAAAAGTAAACCAAGAAGTTATGGAAGAATATATTCAAAAAAATCAAAATGTCCTTTTTGTAATCCTGAAAAAGAGACTCCAGATTTTGAATTTTCTAAAAAAATATTCATTGGAGACTCAGTCCTCTTTTCAAATAAATATCCATACGGAAAATATCATGCAGTATTAGTTCCAAATTATAAAAAACATGTAAAGAGCTTTTCTCAAATAAGTTATTTGGATCTTTATAATTCATTCATGCTAATAAAAGAATTCTATGAAAAAATACCTGAAAAGGATTACAAATATATATTTATTAACCTAAATAAGGGATTTTCTGCAGGTGCATCACAAGAACATCTACATTTCCAAATATTGATTGAAAAAGAGCCAACAAATTATTTTAGAATTTATCTAGATAAATCTAACAAATATTTTGATAAATATAAAAAATTCTTTATAGAGGATTATTTCAATTTTGAAAAACAATTAAATGAGAGAATTATATTAGATGGAATAATTAAATTATGGTCTTCCTTTGCTCCATTTAGAAATAATGAATTAATTGGATATATTGATACATTTGGTATATTTTTCCTATCACAGAATAAATTTGAAGAATTTATAAAAACGCTATATAAAATTTTAATCACATATGAAAAATTGTATGAGAACTTTAATTTAGTTATATTTGATACAACACTATTAAGAGAATCGAGATCTTATCCAATTATTAAAATATCACAAAGACCTTTATTTGATATTGGTTATATGGAAATTTGTCATTTAGAATATGTTGTTTCATCAATACCTGAAGAAACTGCAAAAGAGTTTAAGGAAAATTTAGAGAGAATTTAATGAAAATTCTGATAATTCATAAACTGTATAACTAAATTCATAATAATCTGGTTTAGATAGCTCAGTTATATTCTCATTTTTATCTTTTTCCTTCTCTCTCAAAGTCATAAATTTAAAAGCTGGTTGATACACAAATCCATATTTGTTAGAAATAGATTGTCCAAAGATAATACTTTCATCAATTTCTTCAATTATTTTATTATAATCATCTATTTTTCTTTTGAAATATATTAATATTTTCGCATACTTTCTTGAGGGATCTAGATATGAGTTTACAACTCTTTTATATATATCAATAGCCCGAGTTTCTATGTTTATTGTTATATCTGCAACTTTCTCTATATTTTTATTTAACTCTCTTATATAATTGCCAAAAATAGTACTGTAAGTATTAGTGTTATAATCATATTCTCTGTGATATATATATCTAACATCAAATCCTCTTCTTATTTCCGATAGTTTAGCGCCAACACTTTCTGCATTATGTCCCTTACCTTTTAAATCCATTATTATCCATATATATTCTCCCCAATCACCTAAAGTAAATGAATATTTAGCTGTTTCACTAACCAGTTCTATAAGCATCTCATCCAATGTTTGGGATTGAATTTTTTCATCTCTCATAAAGGATAACTATTATAAAAATATCTATAAATTTTTATAATATCTGAAAATTCATAATTACATAAAAACTCTTTTTTATTATGTCAATATTATTTTATAAAGCATACAGGATTTTTATATTAGATGATAATAATTTATTAGATTATGAAAGAGTTAAAAATAATATAAAATTTTGGGAAAAATGGATAAAGGATCTTAAGAAAGAATTAAATAATCAACATAAAATAGTTCTTGATAGATTAGAATCCCTTAAAGAACTTAGAGGGAAAATAGAAAGATTAAGGGGAGAAATAAAAATTGGAAATTTATTAATTCCATTATTTTCTGATAGAGTAAATATAGATATAAGGATTATATTTTCTATATTTAATAATACAAATATAATTATTGTTTGGGGAATAGATCATCACGAAAAAGCTTATGGAAAAATAATAAAACATGCTGAAGGTTTTATAAAAAAACATCAAAAATTAATATTAGAACTTTTGGGAATAAAAACAATATATAGATAAAAAACTATGGATATAGCCAGCTTCCCCTTAATCTTGGGAATGGTTGTGTATCTCTAATATGATCCAATTTACATATCCATCTTAAGAATCTTTCAATACCCAATCCCATTCCAGAATGTGGAACAGAACCATATCTTCTTAAATCTTCATACCATTCATATGCACTTATTTCCTCATTTCCAACCTTAACCTTAAATTTATCTAATCCCCATTCTTCAATTTTCTTATGTAATATATCATATCTCCATTCCCTCTCAGATCCTCCAATTATTTCCCCATATCCCTCTGGAGCAAGTAAATCGAAGTTCTTTACAGTTCCATCTCCAACTTCATACATATAGAATGCTTTTACTTCTCTTGGATAATGTGTAACAAATACTGGTACATCAAATTGTTCTGTTAATAATCTTTCTTCATCAGATCCAAAATCATCTCCATATTTTATATTTACTCCTAGATCTTGTAATTTCTTTATCGCATCTTTATATGTAATAACTTTCCATGGTTTTTCAACAAATTGTTTTAATTCGCTTATATCTCTTCCTGTAATACTTTTTAATTCTTCAAATTCGGATTTTCTTTCTTCAATTGTTTTTTCAATCGAATATTTTAATGATTCCTCCATAACTTTAATAATATCCTCCACATGATACCATGCAGCTTCAATTTCAAAATGCCAATATTCATGTAAGTGTCTTTTAGTTCTAGATAATTCTGCTCTAAATGATGGTGTTAATGAATAGACTTTTTCTAATGCAAATATTAAAGCTTCTAAATATAATTGAGCAGATTGAGATAAATATGCCTTATCTTCAAAATATTTTACTTCAAATAATTCTGTAGTGTTTTCTGCAGCGTTTCCGACTAATATTGCTGGTGTTACTTCATACCATCCATCCTTTATAAACCAATCTCTAAGATGTACAATTAGACTATGCTTTATTTTCAATACATCTGTAAACCACCTAGTTCTTATCCATAGATGTCTATACTTTTGTATTGTATCTACATCTTCATCCCCTTTTAATGGGAATGGTTTTCCATAATCATATACTTTTATTTCCTTTACTTCTATTTCATATCCACCAGGTGCTCTCTCATCTTTTCTTAATATTCCCTTTACTTCTAAAGAACCTTCAATTTGGAATTTTGTTGCATCTTCCCATGTTTTTTGATCAACACTCTCTTTTTTTACAACTGCTTGTATTATTCCTGAAGAATCTCTTATTACAAAGAAAACTTTATCCTTCATATCCCTCATTCTATAAACCCATCCTTTTATACTAACCTCCTTACCTAAAAAATCTTCCTTCAAAATATCTTTTATAAACAAAGTTTTCATCATAAATTCACTCATTCCGACCTTCCATAAATAGTAGGTATTTAAAAATATGTTTATAAATTTTAAAGAATGAAGGCTGTAAAGATAATTATATATGGAAAAGTCCAGGGTGTTGGATTTAGGAATTTTGTATTTTTACATGCTAAAAAATTAAATATTAGAGGATATGTAAAAAACAATCCTGATGGTACTGTTGAAGCTGTTTTTGAAGGAGATGAGGATAATATAAATAGGATGATTGAATTATGTAAAAAGGGACCTGAAAGAGCTAGAGTTGATAAAATTGATATAAAAGATATAGAAATTAATAATTATCAAGATTTTAAAATAATAAGATAAACCTTATATAATATCAAGATTTTTATATAATTATGGAAAAGAAAGAAGATGAAAATATTTCACCGGAGGAGGAGGAAATATATGAAAAAATTGTTGAAAATTTAAAAGAAACTTATCAATTAAAGGAAAACGATAATAAAGATATAGAGAACTTTAATAAAGAATATGCAAGTATGTTTGAATATGAAAATAAATTATATAATTATTTAGATCAACTTGCTGGAAATATTGGTAAATATAACAAAAAATATTATAAAAAATTAAATAAAGAATTGGATAAATATAAAAAAGCATATGAAAAAAGTTTAAAAAATACATTGTCTATATTTAAAAAAATAATTAACAAAAGAATGAAAATAAAAAAACATATAGAAAAAACCATAAAATTAATGAAGGAATTAGAAAAATATAAGGGACCGTAGTCTAGTGGCTATGATGCCGCCCTGACTAGGCGGAGGTCCGGGGTTCAAATCCCCGCGGTCCCATTTATAATTCTTATATATAAAATAGCAATATATAAATAATTTATCAGAGTATATAAATACCAAAAATTTACAAAAAGTGGAAAAAGTTTTGACGGAAAGATAAATCTTTTATAATATTTAATTAAAGAATCTCTATCCATTTTATTTCTTTATCTTTATAAGTTTATATTATTCAAATGTTCTTTTAAACTTTATTTATAATTAGTAATTATTATGAGAACTTCAAAAATGGATGAATTATTGGCAAGAATTCATGTAAAAAGTTATGAATCAAATCAACCAATATTACAAACAGTTATAGAAAATGATTCTATTTTATCTCTTTTAATGAAAATATCTAAGGGACAATTATCTAAAAACGATATAGATTTATATTATAGTACCATTTTATATCTTATTAGACAAAATTTTATAATAAAAGAAAATAATGGATATTATCTAAAAGATAATAGTAAGGCAATAATTGAAAAAATCAAATATGAATTAGAATTATTAAAAAATATCAATAATGAAAATCTAGATGGTATAGATACATATAGTTTATTAGAATTTGCTTGTGAAAATATAGTAGAAATTAATAGATCAAAGAAAATAAAATATCCTTTCTCTTATATAATATTTCGACACTACAACCAACAAGATCCTTTTACATCATATTTTATAGGAAGAAATGGAATAATATTGATATCTTTATACTCTTTATCATGTAAAAATAGAGAGTGTTATAATTGGTGGTATCCACCAAAACAAATAAAGAAATTTTTATTTAATGATATACCCAAATGCTATGATATTCTTAGAAACAAATTAGATATTACTCCCTTAGTAAAATTTGGGCTTGTATATCAAAGGGTAGGAGGAAATGATAGATCAAGATATAAATTATCCGAAGAGGGTTATAATGTCACAAAATTTATATTAAAAAATCTTGAATCAGCAATTGTATACCAACAAAAATTTCAGTAAATAATTTATTATTAAAATATCTAAGCTAACTTATTATGACAAAATTAATCATATTAGTTTTAAAAAGTTAGAATTATTATCCAACACCAAATGGAATTAAAGAATTAATAAAAATAAAATATACATATTCAAAGGTACTTGAAAAACATAGATTAATTGAAAGAATTTTATATTCAAGTTAAAATTTATTAACAAAATATGAAGAGATTGTTTCTAGACATTTATCATTACAAACTTATATAGCACATTATTTAATTTAAATTATGGGAAAAAATTTATTGGATGAAAAATATTTAGAAAATTATTTGAATAAACTAGGTATAAAATTCCAAATTATTAAATATGAAAAACCTGTTATTTCTACAAAAAATGCTGAACAACAGATTAATGGAATTATTGCAAAGAGTATTTTATTAATTTGCGATAATAAACCTTTATTATGTTTTTTATTGGGAAAAGATTTAATTGATTTAAATAAAATAAAGAAATATTTTAATTGTAATGAAGTAAGATTAGCTAAGGCAAAAGAAGTAAAGGAAATTACTGGATATGATATAGTTCTGTACCACCTATAGGTTTAAAACAAAAGATAAGAACAATTGTTGATAAAAGTATAATTGATCTAAATGATGATCAAATAATATATTGTGGAGGCGGATCACATTATCATCTATTAAGAATTTCAAAAAAAGATTTACTTAAAGTTATGGAATATGAAGTATATGATATTAAGGTCTAATTTTCTTAAAAACAGCCTTTAATGGTAAAACACCCTTTTCATATTCTATTTCTGCAATTTTTACTGGATTATATCTTATTCTTTCCAGATCTTCTTTAGATAATTTTACCATCATAGGAGCTCCCATTGCAATTTGTATTGCCCTCGCACCAATTAATCTGGCTAAAGCAAACTTAGAAATATCATTCATTGTATTTTCTTTAATAAATAATCTTTAAACTTTTCCGCTTCTGATAATAAATTATTGAATTCTTCTAAAGATATTGAACCTGATTTTCTTGTTTGTAATGCATTTATTTTATCTGATAATCCAATATGTACAATCATATCCGCAGCTTCTTCTTCGTATTTATTTGGATCTACAACAAATTTATCATCAATTTTTGCAAATGAAACCATTAATGGAATATTTTTATTTAATGGTAATTTTTTATTTGTTTTATTTTTTGGATTTATCTTATATTCACCATTTTCTTTAATTAATTCTGGAAAATATGTATTCATTAATGCGCATACAGATGCTAAAGTTGATGCATCAATTATATTCCCATCATTATTTAATACATATATATCTAATAGTACAGACCAAACATATTTACCTGGTTCTATTACCAATTCTTTATCATTAATGAATCTAGATTCCCTTAATACTCTATCTACGACCCTTGAATATTCTATAGATTCTTCTGAAGGTCCTATATCAACATTAACATCAGAAACTGGAGATAAATTTACTGTTGTTACTAAAATACCTGAATCTTCATTATCTTGAAATGGTTCTGCTATTTCTAATTTTACCCCAGCTAAAACTTTTGTTTTTCCAAGTTCTAAATAGCAAGATCCTTCTGCATTCTTTACATAATTTTTTATTATTTTTATATCTCTATATTCTAACAATCCCCTTTTATCAATCCTATAATTTTCCTTTATAATTTTTCTAATATAATCTGTAATATTCTCCTCAAAATCAATATCCATTTATAAATGATTTATAAGATAATATTTATAAAAGTGATAACCAGTATGCAAAAATTACTAACCCTATTGATATGATTAATATTATAAGATCTTTAGCAGCTTCTTTTATATCTTCATCCATAAATAAAATATAAAATTTTGAAAAATAAAAAGTTTAAGAAAAAGCTTTTACTGTACTTGTGTTGCTGCTGGATATCCGTTTACTGTTTGTTGGTCATTTACTTCTACTACTGTTGCATTATTGAATACATTTGAATCTACTCCATTTACTAAGTAGTTTGCGAATAATTGTGTTGCTTGTGTTGTATCACTTCCTGACCATCCAAATATTACTAGTGTATTTGGATATAGTGTTGATGACATTATTAATGCCATACCAGGTCCGAAGTTTATTCCTAATTGTTGTAATACTGGTTGTAATTCTGAACCATATACATATCCACTTTGATTATTTGCATATGCTTGTAATTCTTGTCCTAATGTTGCATTCATATCTGATACATATTGTATTACTGCATTTGCTGCTAATAGATTTACTGCTGGACCTCCTACAACTATTAAATTACTCATTGATGGTGTTACTTGTGAATCTAATATTACTTTTCCAATTAATGCTGTTGGTTGTGAATATGACATTGATGATGCAGAACCTGTTACTCCTGTTACTGTTAATTGTGTTCCTGGTATTGTTTGTCCTACTCCTACATTAACAACTTCTTGTTGTGCTTGTGAACCAACTGGAGCTAGTGCTAATGGATATTGAACTGGTGTTAATGGTATATATAATGATAGGGATTGGGAATTTGTACTTGATACTAATTGTGCATATGTTCCTGCTGCATCTAAGTAATATGCTGTTGTAGTTGCTCCAGATGATACGGATCCTGATACGAAACCCAATGAAGATGTTAAATTAGCTATACCTGCACTTGCCGATAATGTTAGATTTATTGCATCACTAGAAATTGTATATCCTGGATATACTTCTGCTATTGATACATTTGTTGAATTTGTATTTAAACCAGATAATACTATTACCGGTGTTGATTGTGGACTTGGGCCTTTTGCTGTTAATATTAATTCATTTTGATTATATGAACCTGTAGTTGTTAAGTTTATGTATGGTGTAGTTGCAGTGGTATTAATTGCTACTGGATTCAAGGATACACCATTATCAACTACAAGTGGATTTCCTTGGGTTATTGTAAATGTTTGACCAGATATTACATCTTCTAACATTGCTTGAGGTACACCATTAGCACCTGTTGTTATTGATTGTACCTGGAATATTTCAACTGTTTGTGTAGTTGGATTATATACTTCAAAGTATTGACCTGCTGTTAATGTTAAGTTTGTAACATTTCCACCTTGTTGATAGGTAACTACACCTACATAGTATGGATAAAGTGTTGATGATATATTAACATATCCTTGTTGGAATGCTTGTAAAGTGTTATTAGATTGATTATTAAATATTGTTACAGTATATGTTTTTCCTGATAATGCATCTGGATATGATATTGTGAATTGTGTTGCACCAGAAGATGTTAAAGATGCTTGTATTTGTATTAAGTCTGAATTACTTGCTGGTATTTGTACTTGTGGGAATGTTAATTCATAATTGAATAATGGTAATGTGTATGTTTGTCCATTTACAACACCATAATATCCTGAATTTCCAATTTCTGGTAATTGTGGGAATGTAAATGCTATACTTTGTATTAAATTTGGTGTAGTATATTGCATTTGAACTTGTACATTATTTAAAACTTGGTTTGTTGAGGTTAATACATTTGCAGGTGTTGGTGATATAGGTAATTGATATCCAGAAGTACCTAAGACTAATTCAACTGCACCTTGTTGAGTTGTTGTAACTATACTTGATAATGGACCATATACATTTACTACAAGTATATTTACACCATCAATATAATATTGCGCTCCTACTTGAACTGTTATGGTTTGTCCATTAACATTTAATATTGCTGCTGGTACACCTGTTGATGTTGTAGAACCTGCAGAATATTGAGCAGCAACACCTTGTAATGTAATATTTACTCCATTAAATGTTACAGATTGATTTACATTTAATGTTACAACCTCTGCTGCTGGAACAAAGTTTATATAATTACCATTTGAAGATGGAACTAAATAGTATGTTGTATTAAATATTTGTATTGCTTGTGGTGATTGTGATAATTGTGTTAAGTTTAATGCTGGAGAGAATGTTATTGTTAATGCTATTGGTGATGCAGTTGGTGTATTAGAAGCTAATGCTACTACAGGTGCAGATTGACCTGGAGATGGTTGTACATATTGTAATGAGAATGAACCTTGTGGATATACATATGCATTATATTGATATGTTGTTTGCTGCCCATTGTAATTTGTTGTAAATGAACCTGATCCTACTTGAATTGTTTGTACTACTTTATTTAATGCATTACCTAAGTACAATGGTTCTGATGGATAATAGAATGGATATGAATTTTGTATTACTGGAATTGTTCCTTGTATTTGTACCTGTAAGTTAGATGTATTTAAGGTAGAATTTGTTGGTACAGATGTAAATGTTTCTAAAGCTGCAATTATATTTGAAGCCCCTACAACATCTGCTGCATTGGCATTTGCTCCTACTACTACTGTCCATGATGTTGGTTGTGATTTCATAGATTGTGCTAATTGACCTATTGTTGGTGCTCCTTGAGAATATGCTGCTACTCCCAATATTCCTAATGCCCCCAAAGCTGCCAAGGTCTTACCTTTCATCATAAAATATCTATATGGATTTCTTCCTTTATATCCTTTTTCCATGATTTATTTAATTATGATAGAATTTAAAAAGTTTTTGATTTTTGATTAAAATTAATTATAACCAACAAGTAATAACTCTATTATCAAGTTAAAATATCAAAAAATAATTTTTTATAATTCTTTGGCCTTCAATAATGCTACCAATGTTACTGTTGGTACCACAAATATCGTTAATAAAATAAAAAATATTAGCATTCCATAACTTATTGAAATTATTAACGCATATATTATATATATAATAAACAATATTATTGATGCAATTATTGCGTATAATAGCATATATGAAAGTAATATAAATGATTTTTCAAAATATATTGATAATTTATTTACTTTTCCTAAGATAGATCCATAGAATGTATACATAAGTAATATACTTAATATTATTGATATTATAATAATTACCAATTCAACAATTATTAATGTTGGATTATATGATACATATTGATAATTTGTTAATCCAAATGTATTTATATATCCAGCTGATGCTGAAGGTCCAATTGATGCTGAAGTAATGCCATAAAAAAGATATATTATTCCTATAGATGCTAATAGATTTGGTATTAATAATGATAAAAATGCTGTTTTATAATCTGGATTAATATTATCTCCTGTAACTTTTGTATAATACCATGCTACTACATTTGGATAGAAATATGAATATATTATTACTCCCAATATTGGTATTGCTATAGATAAAGTCCATAGCACTGCTGATGAAATAATAAATAATATACTATCTACAAAATTTTTTCTCATATAATCAAATGCTTTTTTATATATTTCTATCATAAATAATAGATCTTAAAAAGATATAAAAAATTTTACAATTCCTTAGCCTTTAATAGTAATATTAGATTTGATGCTGGATATACAATCATTATATTTAAAATTGTTACAATTATATCTCCCAATCCGGGCAATATTAATGAAAATATTCCACCGATTATTAATAATATTATATCAGTAACAATATAAAATACAAGCCAATATGCAAATAATATCAAGGATTTTTCAAAATATATTGATAATTTATTTACCTTTCCTAAAATAGATCCATAAATACTATATAATAATAATATCCATATTATTCCGCCAATTATCATTATAATTATACCAATAATTATTCCTAAAAGATCGTATAGAAAAATACTGAAATTAGGTAAACTCATTAATAATGATTGCTGAAGATTAGTGATATTCAATATATCTGTAAAATTTAATCCTAGCTGCATTAAAATACTAATTAATACTGCTAATATTATAGTTATACCAATAGATGCTAATAGATTTGGTATTAATAATGATAAAAATGCCGTTTTATAATCTGGATTAATATTATCTCCTGTAACTTTTGTATAATACCATTCAGTTAATCTAGGATAAAAATATGAATATATAATCGCTCCTACTATTGGTATTAAAAATAATAATCCCCCCAATATATAAAATACAATACCGTATATTAAACTCTCTATTATATGACTCTTTACTAAATCAAAAGATTTTTTATATGTTTCTACAAGGTCCATAAAAATTGATTCTTAATAAAATTTAAAATATTATCTTTTTGCAAACTTTATACCTCTCTTTTCATATTCAATAATATTCATTAGCAATTCATCCTCATTTTTATATTCTTTCTTTAATAAAAATTTTGCAGATAAATAACTTATACCCTTACCAGCATAAATAAATACAAATTTTTTACCATAATTCCTTAATAATTCAGCAGTTATATTTAACTTTTTCTCATCTTCCAAATCTTTTTCACTTTTTGCAACACCAAAATATTGACCTCCACATTTTTTGCATTTAAATTTTTCATCATAATCTTTTACTTTTATTTTATATTTTGTTCCACACGCCATACAAACAAATATTAATTCTGTATTTTCAATTCTTTCCTTTACCAATTTTAATACTTCTCTCCATTTATCAGAAATTAATACATCAGATACATATTCTTCCAATCCTAAAATTGCTAAAGGTGATATATTTTCTCTATCAACAATATTTACCTTTATTTTTCTTTCCTTTATTTTCTTTAATATCATCTTTAAATTTTTTACATCCAATTTTTCAATAAATAATTCATTTAATGTTTCCTTATATACCGGTGTACCAATTAAATGATCTAAAATTCTTCTTAGAGTAGATTTTGAATAATCTGCATCTTTTCTAATTACTCCAAATCTTTTTGCAACATGAGAAAATTTCCATAAAAACAAATCTGTATTAACTATTGCTTTTTCCAATATATTTTCAACATTATCTAGATCAATATTTTCAATTACCTCTTTAATATTTTCCTTTGTAACATATCCAGCTTTTAACATTATCCTATAAGGATCTGTTTTTATCCCAACAACAATTCCATATTTTTCGGATAATATTTGGGAAATTAATCTTGATAATGCATCATTTATTTTACTTCCGAATGGAGAATGAATAATAAACCAATCCCTATATTGTTCAATATAAATATTATCTTTATTTGGATAAAAATATAATTCTTGATTTTTTAGTTCATCAAAATTTAATAAATCTCTTTTTATTTCTTGTGCTTCTTGTGCAACTTCCAATGGAACAGGTAATAATTCACCTTCCCATGAGGGTATTGCAGATTCAAAATCTTTTTCCAATCCAACAAAAATCTTCTTTTTTTCAATCTTTTCAATCTTCCACGGTAAACTCCTTAATATAAATATTGTACCAGGATTTCCATGTTTTGCAACAAATTCTTCATGTAATATACCAATTTTTTGACCAGTTGTTATATCATATACATCATATGACTTTTCATCTGGTATCATTGAAATATTATCTAAAAAATAAAATAATCCTTTTCTTGTCTTAATCAATTTCTTATTTTCCCTATCATATATTAAAATCTTTATTGAATCTAAGAAATTTATTATATTTAAAAATTCTTCATATGTTAAATCTTTATATATATAAGATCTTTTTATTGTATCCCAAACAAGATCAACATTAACTTCTCCATATTCTAAGGTCATCCCAACAATTTGATTTGCTAACACATCTAGAGCATTATAATGAATCTCAGGTTTTTCAATTTTCATAATTATATTACTATAAAATTATTTTATATAATATTCTAATCATACATATTTATAAAATTTTTCAAAGATAATATTGCTACTTGTATGTACAAATATAAAATAAATCAAAGATTTTATAAAAAGAGTTTGAAGAATATTGTATAAATTAGTAATATAATCCAATAAAATAATTATAATTAATGCATATTTATAATCTAAAAATTTTAAAAGAATTATAATAATAATCTTTCATGAAAAATGATTATATTTATATATTTCTTATATCATTTATACCACAATTAATTATCTTACTATTATCTCCTCCAATATTGTTATGGGATGAATATTCATATTTAGATAATGTAAAACACATATTATTAAACACTCCATATTTTGAATATTATAGATTTCCATTATTATGGTGGATATTAATTCCAATTTCTTACATTACAAATTTTAATATATTTTTCATAAAATTATTTTTAATTTTTATTTTTTCTTTATCTACAGTATTTTTATATAAAATATTGGAAGATTATAATAATAAATATATAAACTATATTTTGATTTTATTTTATTCATTAAATGGTCT
>APJZ01000002.1 GCA_000387965.1 Candidatus Nanobsidianus stetteri
TAAATAATATTTCAACAATATCAGCCCTTGTACTTTTTGTTCCTAGATCCAATTCTTCCATTTTTTTAACTAAGGAAGCTTTATTATATCTTGCTGGCGGTTTTGTTTTTTTCTTTGATATATAAACCTTATCTATAAACAACTTTTCTCCAACATTAAATTTTAAAGAAACAAAATTATCCTTATATTTTTCCCAATAAATATCTAACCATCCTTTATATTTTATATCATAATAATCATAAACAAAATTTTCTTTTGTAATAACCTTTATTTTATATACTATTGCTGAATCATAAAATGTGGCAATAAATCTTCTAACTACCAAATCGTAAATTAATTTTTCCTTATATTCTAAATATTCTGGAATATTTCCTGTAGGATGTATTGCTGGATGTACATCATCTTTAGATCCATTGTTTGGTTTTAAAATTTGTTTTCCCAATAAAAGAACAATATATTTCTTATAAGAATTTATTAGTGATAAATTTGATAATATTTCTTTAAAATTAATCGTTTCTGGTAACCTTTGAGAAGATGTTCTTGGATAAGATACATAACCTTTTTCATATAAAGATTGTAAAATATCCAAAGTTCTTTTTGGACTAATTTTATAATATTTATATGCATCCATCTGTATATCTGTTAAATTATATGGATGTGGTGGATTTATTTTTTCCTCTTTTTTATCTACATTACTAACAATTAGATATTTTCCTAAATCATTTTTTATTTTATTTGCTTCAACTTTATCCTTTATTTTATCTTTTATATATGAAAACTTCAATTTTTTATCATCCTTTATAACCAAAGCTTCAACTTTATAATATTCTTCAGGTTTAAAGTTTTCAATTTCTCTTTCTCTATTAAATACCAACATCAATGTTGGACCCTGGACTCTTCCAATGCTTAAAACAAATTTTCTAGTATAATAAAATAAAGACTTTGTTAATGCTCTAGATAGATTTATACCATATAACCAATCAATTATATGTCTTGTTTCTCCGGCATATATATATCCAAAATTTAAACTTTCTTTCCTATTATTAAAAGCTCTTACAATATCCCTATATGTTATTGCAGAAAATATCATTCTATTTGCATTTTCTTTATTTAATACATATCTTAAAATATTATAACCTATTAATTCGCCTTCTATATCATAATCTGTTGCAATTATTATATTATTTTCATTTTTAAATTTACTAAACATTTCAATATAATATTTCTTTGCAATAATTTTATCCTCAAAATATGAGGGAACCCATCTATAATTGAATGTAGGGTATTCATATTTTTTGTCTAAATCTGATAATGTAAATAAATGACCGATTGAAGGAACAACATTTACATTTTTTCCTTCCAGATTAAAATAATAATAATATATATTTTTTGAAAATTTTATTGTTTTATATCTATTATTTGATAAAAATGATGATATCTTTCTAGCTACAGAAGGTTTTTCTGCAATTATTAGCATGAAATATTTTTGTTAATTATATTTTTGAATTAATTATAAAATTTACATTTTTATATATTTTTGAATGTTCTAAATAACCATAAAATATAGAAATTGTTTACTACCAATAAGTTAAATATATAACCATTTATTTCTTGAAAGATTCTTTATATTAATGAATAAGCTCTATAAATATATAATTATATATTTATCATCAACTTTATCCCCAGAAATACCATTTCTCATCTTATTAATAAATAGAGAATTTATAAATCCATTAACTTTGATTTTATTATCATTTCCAATAATTATTTCTTTTATATTTTTATCATACCTATTTAGAGATTCTATAACAAGAGATCCGAATCCAATGGGTGTTTTTTACTATATATCTAAATTATCTAAATATCTATTACCAATCTTTGGATTCTTTTATTACCTATCAATAATATCTTTTATTTCTTCAGAATTACTATTGATAAATGATTATTTCAAAATTATAAATCCTTTTTTATTCTTAATACCATACGTATTGATATTTAATTTTATAGTACTTAATCTATTTAACATAGATATTGAAAGTAAAATACAGGAAATCATTTCATATACTTCTATTATATCTCTTATTATTTTAATTTTGCTTTTCATATTTCCAATAAATATTAATATTCAATCTACTTCTATAAATACTTTTTTATTTACAATAGAATATAATATAACAATATTTTCTGGTCTGGACATATTTACATACTATTCTAATTATTCAAACAATAGAAAAACCGGAAACGCTACTTTTTATGGTACAATAATTCTATCAATAATTTCTATATTATTATATATAAGTCTATTAAATATTAAAATAGAAAATATTAGCAATATAATTATTTTGGCATTTTTACCAATTAGTATATATTCTACATATATATGGTTTTATACTGCAAATAAAATATTAGAAAATATATCAGAAAATAAGTTATTGCCTTACTTCTTTAGAATAAAAAATAATAAAGATTCTCCAATTTTTAATATATTTCTATCCTCATTTATTATTTTAATATTTTTGTTTTTAGATAATTTTAATTATTTATTGTCTTTTTTCTCATCCTTTACAATTTTTATATACATACTATATATAATATCCTATATAAAGATTAAATTAGAAGGGAGAAATTTACATAAATGGAGATTGATAAAGATATTTATTGCTGTTTTTTCGATGACTGCTTTATCTTATCTATTATTATATGATTTTCTAAGTAATATATATTCAATCATACTAACTTTTTCAATATCTATTATTATATTAATATTAACATTATATATAACGTGGAAGAAAAATACAAAATTCATAAAATTCTACTTTTCTAAATTATATTTTATCCCATATTTAATTAGAAAAGTAAGATATAAAGAAGATATAAGAATAGTTGAATATTATGTAAAAGATGGATATAAAATATTGGATTTTGGTCCTTTTCTTGGTGATATATCAATAAATATAGCAAAAAAATATAATGTAAAAGTTTATGCCATAGATATATCCCAAAAAATTGTAAGAAAATTACAAAAGAGAACAAAAGATATGAAAAATTTCTTTGTATATATTGCAAAAAAAGATGAAATTCCAAAAATCTTCTATAAAAACATAGATTTAATAATTATATATGAAACATTAAAATTCATTATAGATAAGCATAAATTTGTAAAAAATATATATAGAACATTAAAAGATAATAGATATCTAATATCAATAACTTATGCGAGTTTTTTAGAAAGAAAGGATATAGAAGATGAAATTAAAAAAGTGAGAGAATTACTTGAATATCATAATATAAAGACTTTCCTGATAAAATCTCATAAAAGATTGTATACTAAATATATATTAATAGGTAAGAAAATTTAATATAATGATAAATTATTTTGAATTAAAGAAATGGTATAATGATAATGCTGAAAAAATAAATAATTCAATAGTAAAAAATATATATAATATTGAAGATGGGGTTGTTTTTGAATTATATAAACCTGGTCTAGAAAATAGATTTTTATATATAATCCCAGGAAAAATTATTTTTCTATATAATGTTAAAGAAAGAGAAGAAATAAATAATTTTACACTAAAATTAAGGAAAGATTTTAATGAAACAAAAATAAATATTGAAATTGATAATAATGATAAAATTATAATAATAAAAAATAATGAAAAAAAGTTATATGTAGAGCTTTTTCCAAATGGATTATTAATTGTAACTGATTATAACGATATAATTATATATGCAAACCAATATAAGAACTTTGGAGTAAGAAAGATATTTAGAAATGAAAAATATACAAAACCACCAGGTTCTGTAAATATTATAAATAATATAGATGACTTTTTTGAAAGGGTAAATAGCACAAATAAAAAAGATGTTGTAAGATTTTTAGCAGTAGATCTATCTTTGGGAGGAAAATATTCTGAATATATAATAAAAAAGGCAAATATTGAAAAAAATAAAAGCCCAAAAGAATTAAATAAAGAAGAAATAGAAAAAATATATAACATTTATAATGAAATAGTAAACTCAAGGATATTAATAGATGAAAATGGTAATATTATTGAGGATATTAATAAATATTTCATAAATCTTTATTTAAATAGTAGAGAAAATAAAAGAATAAGGAAATTAAATGAAGAAAAAGAAAAAATAAAAAGAATAATTGAGGAACAAAAAAAGTATTTGGAAGAGATTAATAAGGAAATCAATGAATTAGAGAAAATTGGTGAATTTTTAAACATATATTCATGGATATTCAAGGACTATGATGAAAATAACATAATAAAAAATTTTAGAGAAATTAATATTAATATAGATATTAAAAGGGATAATAAATATTTAATTGTTAATATAGATGATAAATATTTAGAGAATAAATAAATTCTTTTTTCTTTCATTTTTTATAAAATTTCTTCTTTTAAAATTTATATATTTACCCAATAAATATATAAATTTTTTCGGTAAAGATTATTCATGGCAGAACAATATATGGCATACTGCGTTAGATGTAAGAAAAAAGTACCAGTACAGAATCCACAAAAGATTACATTGAAGAATGGAAGAACAGCAATAAAGGGAACATGCCCATATTGTAAGGGAACAGTATATGTATTTGTTAAGTCTGAATAGGTTATTCAAAATATATTCCTTTTTGTTTTTGTATAAGGTCCAATCTACTATTTTGTTTATTAATTTTTGGTCTTTTTGTTTCTTCATCAGTTCTCATTGTTATATCTAATTGTTTTAAAAATATATTTAATCCCTCCTTATTTTCATATATACCGAGGGCTTTTCCATATTTGCCAGGTTCTCCTGTAAATACTAAAATCCTATCAGAAACCCAATTTAAAAATATTAAGTCATGATCTACAACTAGGCAAGCTTTCCCTTTAATTTTTATTATATCTCTTATAAATTTTGATAGAACCAATCTTTGTTCTATATCTGAATTTGCAAATGGCTCATCTATTAAATATAAATCCGCATCCTTTATCAATGTACCAAATGTATATACTGTTTGTAGCTCTCCTCCAGATAATGTATTAACCTCTCTATCTAATAAATCAGAAATATTTAACATTGATAAGTATTCTTTATAATCTTCTTTATATTTTTCATTAAAACCTTTCAAAAATTGATCCACAGTTATATTATAATTAGAAAAATCATAAAATTGTGGTTTATATGATATTGTTAAATTTTTTGATATATTTCCCTCATATTTTATTTCTCCAGCTAAGGTTTTTACAAAAGTACTTTTTCCAATCCCATTTCTTCCTAATACTCCTATTATTTCATTTTCTCTTATATATCCAGGATTTACTTCAAGTCTAAAACTATCTAAATTTACTATAACATTTTCCCATTCAATAATATTTTTTCCAAATTTTATATCAGTATAGCTTTTTACATCCAACCTTATCGGTTTATCCCTTATCTTTAAATTTTCTCTCTTTATAAATCCATTCAAATAATTATTTATACCTTCTTTTGCTCCAACAGGATATGAAAAAGCACCATATGCTTTTTGTACCCCATAAACAATATGTATTATATCAGAAATTGAATCTAAAAATAATAAATCATGATCTATTATTAATATTGTATCTTTTTCCTTTATCTCATTTAAATTATTTAATATTCTTAATCTTTCATATATATCTAAATAATTTGTAACTTCATCAATTAACAATAAATTATGATCCTTATATACTGAAAATATATATAATACTTTCTGTAATTCTCCTCCGGATAGATCTCCAATTTTTCTACCTAATATATTTTCTATTTCAAATTTTTTTGATATTTCATCTAAATTATTTATAACCTTTGATAACAATTCTCTAACCGTTTTTTCCTTTAACATGTTTTTTATTTGAGTAATATTTTGAGGCTTATATGAAATTATTACTTTATTACTGTATAATTTTTCAAAATAAGATTGGAGTTCTGAACCTCTAAATTCTCTTATAATTTCTTTATCATCATATTTTTTACTAAAATCACCAAAATTTGGTTTTAATAAACCAGCTATTATATTTATTGCAGTACTTTTTCCCATTCCATTTCTTCCAATTATTCCAATAACTTTTCCTTCCTTAATTATCGGTAATCTATATAATCTAAAAGTATTTGGGCCATATTGAAATACTGGTCTTTCATCAGGTTCCTTTGTTAAATTTATAATTATTATAGCATTAAATGGGCATTTCTTTACACATATTCCACATCCAATACATAGAGATTCATCAATGGATGGTTTTTTATCTTGTAAAATATTAAATATTTTTAAATTATTTTTTTGAACAGGACATACTTTCATACACATATAATCACATTTTTCAGGAGCCTTACATCTATCCCTATCAATTACAGCAATTCTTTTCATACTAGTTTAAATTCTATTTTACTTTTATTATTTATAGCTTCTAATATTTCTTTTCCTATCTCAGAATTTAGATCTAAAATAATTTTTCCCTTTTTATTTATCTTAAATTTTCCAATTAGTTTCCCATTTATATATAATTCTACCTCTCTTTTCCTAAATAAATTATTGAACATTATTGTAAGATAATCTTTAGATATTTCATAATCAAAATTTATGATTTCATTTAATTTTTCAGCATTTTTTATTTCAATTCTTAAATTGTATTTATCCCTTATACTCATTAAATATCTTTTTTCATTCCTAATAAATTTTCTTTTAAGTTCTTTTGGAATATAGAATATTATTCTATCATCCATAACTTCTAAATAAATATTATTATATTTTCTTTTATATTCTATATTTAATAAATCTTCTAAAAATCTTTGAATTCCAGATTTTAATCTATATTTCTTAATTGGGACAACCATTATCTCTTCTCCAAAAGTATATATTTCATATTCTAAATCGTTTGTTAGAAAATCTCTTACTTCAACAACTGGTCTTGCCAGATCTTCTTCCTTTAAACCATGTGGAATTTTAACTGTTAAATTTAAATAATATACCTTTTCAATTTGTCCTTTATTTATATATATTATTGTATCGATTACCTGAGGAATCAAACCAAGTTCTGTCCTTGATAATAACCTATGAACAATATCTATTGGTCTTTCTGCATGTGCAACACCAATCATTCCAATCCCTGCCAATCTTAAATCTATATATAATTTAAAGTCTCTAGTATCTCTCATCTCATCAAATATTACATAATCGGGTCTTGATAATAACAATATATTATGTATTTCCTCATCTGTAGAATAATTTTTTGAATATTGAACAATATCTGGAGATAATATTAAATCTCTTGGTGATTCTACTGTTTTAACAATCTTTTTCATACTTAAATAATATTCTGCTAGAGCCTGAGCAAACGTTGTTTTTCCAGAACCTGGTTTTCCAACAATTATAATTCCTTCTGATTTTTCTTTTAATCTTTCAATTACTTTTTCATTCAAATTATAATCTTCCAATCTTAATATTTTTGATGGTTTTACAATTGTTATTTCATATGAATCTGATAATGGAGGTTTTACAATTACAATTCTAAAAATTCCCAACTGAATAATTAAACTACTTTTCCTTTCTTCTTCTATAAATGAATCTCTCCTATTTCTAGCAACATATATTATCTTATCAATTAAATCTTCCATATCTTTATTTCCATATACTTTATCTACTTCTTCCAAATACCATTCTCCAGGTTTTCCTCTTTTTCTTTTTACTTTTGTATTTTCAATAATATGAACAGATATTGTATCATCAGTAAATAAATCTAAAAAAGGTGGATTTTCTGTTGAAACACCTTCTTTTTCAATTAATAAACAATCAACATTATACACTTTAGCCGTTTCATATAATATTTTATCTGATGTTAATAATGTAGAGCCTGTGTCTCTTGCAATTTTAATAATTAAATAATCTATATATCCATGCTTTGCCAACCTTATTTGTTCTAATGTTGGTTTTTCACCCAATATAGTTACTTTATAATTATATTTTTCCGACAATTCTCTGATTTTTTGTAATTCCTTTAAACCAATTAATCCTTTTTCAAGACCTTTGTTTGCCTGTGCTTGTAGTTCATCAATTACTGGTACAGGTATTATTACTTCATTAAAAGAAATACTATTATTTAACAATGATTTTGATACATATTCATCAATTACTACAGATGTATCTAATGTTATTTTATTTAATTTCATTAATTATTTTATTATATTCTTTCTCAAAACTATTTAACCTATCTAAGGCCCTCTTTATTGCATCTATTAATACTTCCCTTGGTTTTTTCTTTCCATCAGTCTTTATATATAAATAAATATCTTTTATTAATGGATGATTTTCCTTCCAAGCAGCAATTATTACATTTGGATCTTTATCTAATTCTTCCTTTAATAACATAGATATTGTTGCCTTATCATTTTCGAATATTATTTCCATTTCTGTTTCGCTTTCCTTATTTATTTTCATTTCTATTATATTATATAAATATCTTATATAACTTTATCTCTTAACCTTCTTATTTCAAAATTAAACAAATTAACACTTAAAGCTTCTCCATTTTTTATATTTCTCAAAAATAGAATACCTGGTTCTGGTTTATGGCCTAATTCTTTCTGATATGGAGTTATATCTTGAAAAGTAGATGAATTAATTAGATCTATTCCTCTATATTCATTATAAGATGCTCTATGGATATGGCCTGTATGAAAAAAATCTGGTACAATTTCTATTACAGAAGAATCTTCATTTATATATGGAACATATGGATTTGATCCATGAGATGGGAATATTAACCTTAACATTAACATAAACTTCATTAATTCTCCAGGTTTTTCATATCCACCCTTTTCTCTTAAAAAAGAAATATTTGATACCAACCAATCTAAAACATATCCATGATATAATAACCCAATAATTGAATTATGTATTTTTACATATGATGGATTTGATAAGTAATAAATATTTTTCATTGAATAAGATTCTCTTAACAATGATCTTGGTAATTCTGGCTGTGGTTCTGCTAATCTTGGAATATCATGATTTCCTGGTATAACAATTGTCTTTATACTTTCAGGTATTTTTAATATATAATCTTCAAAGCTTTTATATTGGTCTTCATATGTTTTTAGAACTAATTCTTCTTTTTGTTCTGGATAAACACCGACTCCATCTACAACATCCCCTATAATTATAATATAACCAATTTTTCTTGCAATTTCATTTATTTTTTCGTTTCCTGTTTTTCCATTTACAAATTGTAAAAACCTATCAAATAGTTCATAAAATGTATATTTATTCCCTACCTGCCAATCACCAGTAAATAATATATATACATCATCTTCTCCAAAGGTTTTTGGTCTCCTTATAGGAACATCTGGTAATATTATATTATTTGCAAAAAACATCTTATTTTTATATGTACCAACTAAACCGATAACAGAATCTAATGGTATATCTTTAACTATTTTAAAATCTATATTTTCATTATCCTTACTTATAAAAGCTTTTACAACATTATTTCCATCTTCTATAACAAAAGTTATTCCTTTTTCAGTTATTTTTTTATCATATACCAATCCTACAATTGCAACTTCTTCATTTTCTGGTAGTTTATTTAAAGGATATATATTTCTCATTTCTGAATGCTCTTTTAATATTTTCTTTATCTTATCTAATCTTTGTTTATAATATGATATCCAGGATATTATATCTGGCTTATTCTTTTGTATTTCAAATCTTTTCAGAATATTTATTTCTTTTGTTTCCTTCATTTCTTTTACTGATAATTCAATTTCTTCTCCAATATGTTTTTTTGTACTTTCTATAAGAACAACTTTATTGCTTTCTTTTTCTATGTTTTGTTTATTTTCATTTATATTAAAAAAATCCTTTATATTTATTTTATTTTGTTTTTTATTTACATTATTTTCCTTTTTTTCAACATTTTCTTTATTATTATCAATATTTTTTCCAATTATTCTATTAATGAATTCTTCATCTATTATCTTTACATTATTTTTTATTGCTTCTTTAAATATAATATCTAAATCTTCCTCTTTTAAAGAATTTAGAAGATCAAGTACCTTTTTTTGAGGTATTATATTATTTTCCCATAATAATTTTATGAAATCATCTTTGTTCATATATCATTTTTTATTTTTTCATATATTTTTTTAAGGTTATCAACATCGGATATTATCTTTAATACTTTGTTTACACCCTTTTTTCCATTAGAAATTATTTTAGATTCGATTAATTCCCCAAATATACTTTCTATTTTCTTTAAATTTTTATATACTACCGTTTTATCTAGAATAGATATTCCAAAATTATTGGATAGATTTACATATTCTTCATAAAGATTATTAAATGTTACAAAATCTTCATTTTTTATCTGTTCTTTTATTAAAGCTAACAATATTAATTTTTGCGTTTTATTTAAAGTACTTATTATAGATTCCAATATATTTAAATCAACACTTGAAAATGCTTCATCTATATCCTCTCTATCTATTTTTTCCTTATTTTTATTATACGCAATTGTTGCTGATAATCTTAATACATTTATCGCAATCCTCGCATCTCCAGAAAATTCTTTAGAAACTCTTGCAGATATATAATTTATATCTTCCTCAGATATTGAACCTGGTTTTAAAGCTTTTATAGCCCTATCCTTTAGAATTTCTCTAAGTTCATAATAATTATATGGAGAAAACCTTACCTGGATTATTGACGAAAATGATGATTTTATTCTTTGATCTAATTGAGATATAAAAGATGGAGAATTGGAAATTAGTATTAGTCTTATTCTATTTAAAAAGTTTATATCATAATTTCTTAATAGTAGATATAATATTTCTGTATTTTCAGATTTTCTGAATATGTTATCTACCTCATCTAATATTATTATTAGTTTATAATCATTATTAATTATGAATTTATATATATTTTCATATATATCATTCTTCCTAAATCCGCTTTTTATATTTATGTTTACCAATTCTTCATATATTCTCTTAAATATATAATAATCTATATCATCTGATAATATCTGTTTACAATTTATATATGCAACTTTCACTTTTAATTTATTTTTTGCTGAATAAAATGATATGCCTTTATTTAGATATCTAGCTATTAATGTTTTCCCAGTACCTGTAGTCCCATATAAAAATAGGTTACTTCCAGTGTTTCTATTTAAAAATAAGTTTATATTTGATAATATAATTTCTTTTTCTTTATCTCTAAATTTTATTTCGTATGGAACAAAATCCTCTTCAAAATATCTCCCATCTATGATAATATTGTTATTTTTGTTTGATATTTTTTCAAAATCTGCTAAAAAATAATCTATTATTGAATTTGTTATCATAATATCTTATATTGTAAAAAATTTTATAAAATATTTTTGTAATCGATTTAAAAATATCATAATATTCTTTTTATCCCTTAAAATAATAACTTTTCAATTGATTTTTAAAAAATCACCCTTAAATTTCTTCCACAATCGATTTTTCCTTCTAAATATATCTATAATTTTTGTGTTTAAAAACATTGCTTATCAAAAAATTTATAAAAGATATTTATAAAATTTTTGGTACACCTCTATCAAAATGCAAGTTTATTATGTTGTATTTGCCAAACTTTTATATACTACTAATTAGTAATTAATTATTTTATTTGTTCATATCCTAAGTTATTATAATAGATTTTGAAGACGGTGTTCCCTATAATTTTTTAAAATTTTCTTCAACCTTTCTTCATCAATATCATTTTCTATTATATTAGATTTTTCCTCATGAAACTTTTCAACAATAATAAAATTTTTTAGTTCTTTAAATTCATCTACAATATAAAATTTTGGAAAAATATTTTTAGCTTCTATCAAATTTTCTCTTTTTACAAAGAATTTCACATCTTTACTTTTATAATATGTAATATATTCTTCTTTAAATTCATCTATAAATATTCTATTATAATAAATTTTATTCAAATATAAAAAGGAAATTTTTGGTATAATATTATCATTATTTTTTAATCTTTCAGTTAAAATCTTAGATAAAATATTATAATCATTTAACAATTCAATATATTTCTTATTTAGTTCTTCTATTATTTTTTCCTTTTCTTCTTTATCTTTTTCATTCTTTATAATAACTTTTATTATTTCAATATCTCTTTTATCTATCTTTGTTTTCCTTCTTTTCTTTTTCTCTTTTATCTCTTTTTCTTTTTTTATTAAATTATTTTTTGCTGAGATCGCTTCTACCTTCCTATTTTTCAATATATATCTTAATATTTTGATGTATTCATCTTGATTTTCAGAAACTCTTTTAGCCTTTTCGAATATTTCTTTTAGCTTTTTTAATGCTTCTATTGCTGATATATAAGCGTCAAATTCATGATTATTTTCAAATATTTTTTTCAAATTATCATCCTTATAATATTTGTTTTTTATTTCTAAACTAATATCTTCTTTTGGATTATATACACCAATATTTAGTTTTGATGCTATATCCAATATTGTCTTTGGTATATCTTTTTTATCTGTAGCAATAAGTACAACATGCTTTAAATTACTTATATATTTAATAATATCTTCATTTTGTATATTTTTTCCACTTAATTTATCAATTATATTTCCATTATCATCTATAACAACCAATCCTAAATTTGTACCAGGATCTATCCCAACAATTAAGGATTTTAGCATTATTATATTTATTTTAATTTTTTCCTTAAAAATCTATATTTCTTTTAAATCTTACTAATATATTATTAATAAATGCCAAATGATTGGTCATATTTAGTAGAATTACAGAAAAACAAACCAGGTACTTTAGCGAAGATACTTAAAAATAATGCACCAAAATATGTAAAGGAAGAAGTTAAAAGATTAATTAAAGAGGGTAAAATAAAGAATATACAAGAATTAATAGAAAAAGCAGTAAGTGAGAATAAGAGTTTAATAAAAGTATTAGAAGAATATGGAATTAAAAATAAGGAAAGAAAATTTGGAAAAGGAAGTGTAAGATGTATAATATGTGGTTCTCATGATAGAGTTATTAGAAGATATAAAATATATATATGTGGAAGATGTTTTAGAGAAATGGCAAAAGAATTAGGATTTAAAGTAATGGGAGAATAATGGTGGATATAATTAATGATTTCTTTTCTCATGCTACAAATTGTATAAATATTGGAAGAAGGGAGGTAGAATTTAATTATTACAATAAACTATTATTGAATATTTTAGAAAAATTAAAGGAATATAGATTTGTTGAAGAATATAAAACAGAAGGAAAAATATTAATTGCTAGATTTTCTGAATATTTTAATTTTGGAAAGGCAATTCATCCAAGATATCCTGTATCATATAAAGAATTAGAAAAGTATGAAAAAAGATATTTGCCTGCAAGTGGTTTTGGAATATTATTAGTATCTACTAATAAAGGAATTAAAACAAATGAAGAATGTAAAAGGGAAAAAATAGGGGGTGTTTTAGTTGCTGTAGTTTATTAAAGTTTTTTAAGATATTCTTCCAATTTTTCTTTTAATTCCTTATTATTTAATATAGACTCTATTTCAGATAATTTTCCTTCTATAGATAATAATTTTCTATATAATATACCCAATGCAATCCATATCTGTACTTTTGATGGATTATCGGTATTTTCATATATATCTTTATATTTTTTTGTCTCTTCTATTAATGATTTTACAAAATCTCTAAATACAGGATCTAAACTATCTTTCCAATCAGAGGCCATATTCTTTTAATATTTTATTTTTAACCTCTTCAAAATGCTCTACTATTTTTTCAGGTTCTAATCCATTCTTTAAATATCTTGAAAATTGTTTATTATATTTTTCAGGATCTTTTTCTTTTAACATTAATGCATAATTTTTTATGTGTTCACCTTTTATTCTCTCTTCAGAGGGTAAAATTTCCTCATTATATGGAATCTTTAATCCGGCATCAATTGCACCTTTTAGTGCAGCATATAATGCATTTCCCTTTGTAGATCTATATCTTCCAATATCTAATATTGCTTCTTCAATTCCTTTCTTCTTTGCTTCTAAACCTGCTAATAAGCCAACTAAATATGCTGTTGGTAAATTTCCTCTATGACCTTTCCATCCATATTTCTTTTCTAATATTTTTGAATGTATTGTTAATAATGTTTTATCTCCATTTTCATTATATGATATTATTTGTGCTAATATGTTGTTTAAAAATCTTCTAACGACTAATCTTGGCTTTTTTGATTTCAATAACTTTAGTCTCTTCCTATAATCTGTAATATTTTCTCTTCTTCTTCTAAATTTTACTAAGTAAGTAGGACCTGTAGCCATTAAAGATATTTTTATAAGTAATTTTTTAAATTTAATTTAATTTAAATTTTAAATTAATTTGAGATTTGTAAAAGTAAATTATAATATTGAAAACAATTCTCTTGGCATATATAATATATTGTCTTTAAATTCTAAATCACAATCTCCAATAATAATCCCATATTCCGAATTATATCTTTTCATACTATTTCTTACTTGTTTTTCACCTTTTTGACTTTTTCCATATTTAACTTCTATAGGTATTATTTTATTATTAGATGTTTTTATTAGAAAATCTGCACTGTTTTTATTAGGATCGAAAAAAACCTTTGTATTTAACACATTATGAGTTATTTGTATTTTATATAATACTGAAGCTATATACTCTTCTAGTAGAAAACCAATATCACTTTCTTTAAATGTTCCCAGATAATCTTTTATCATAAATCTTATTGTTGGTGTTATAAAATAATGTTTCCAAGCTTTTCTGCTTATTTTTTCTTCACTTCCTAATGGTTTAATAGAAAAAATTAAAGAAGACATTTCTAAATATGTTAAAATTTTCCGTACACGATCCCTATCTATATTTAAACCTTTTGAAATGTTTTCTATGCTTGTTTTTTCTGAGCCTGCCAAATAATTTATAATTTTTATAGTATCATCTATTATTTTTATATAATCTTCTATACTAGAAGATTCAATGATGCTTATCTTAGATATATCTAAATAAGCAATTTTTTTAATTGTTTCCAGTAATAAATCTTCAGAATCTTTTTTATATAATGCTGTAAATGGAAAACCTCCGAATTTTAAGAAATCTTCAATTTCAAATGAATATAATTTTATTTTTTTATATATTTCTATAATTTCGTTATTATTGTAAAATTCTCTAGCAAATTCAGGAATAAGCGAATTATCATTTAATAATTTTAGTATTTCATTCTTAATTATTTTGGTTTTATAGTACTTATCTATCTTTTTTGATATTTTTAAATATTCAATAAAATTTAAAGGAAATAAATATTCTTTTTTTGCCCTTCTAGCCAAATCTGCACTAGTTTCTTTTTCTAATTCTAATGCAGAGGAACCTGTGGCAATTATAAAGATATTTGGATATTTATCATAAATAACTTTTAATGTTAAAGCCCAATTTGGATCATGGTTTACTTCATCCAATAATAAAAATACAGGTTTTTCAGAAGTTACTAAATCTTCAAACAAAATTTTAGATTCATAAACTTCTATACAAGATCTTAAATCGAAATTAAGACTTTTTAAGTCATCTACAGATATAAACAGTATTCTTTCTCTAGGTATATTCTTTTTTCTAATTAGATATAAATATATTTGATATAATAATGTTGTTTTACCAGTTCCTCTTAACCCAGGCATTATAATTAATCTATTAATTTTTTCATTTTTTTCAAGGAAATTATCTATATGTTTTTTTATTCTGGAAAAAATATGTCTTTTTGGGAGTGGTTTATTATTATCATCTGTAGTATATTTTAAGGCCAACCTTTCTGTATATTGTATTCTTCTTTCTAGATAATTCTTTAGTATATCAATATCCATGATATTATAACAATATTTAATATTATAAATATTATATTTTATCATGATCATTAGTAGAGGTATTTCAATAATATTATATTAATATTTAGTATTAAATATAATAAGATTTATCATAACAATTAGTATAATGATATCATATTTATATACTAAAAATTAAGATGAAAATATAAATTATTATTGTACTAGATTATATGATAAAGAAATTTATATTATCTTATTTAATTCTTTTAAACTCCTTTTATCTAAATCTTTTAATATTATTTGATATAAATTATCATTTTCATCAATAAAAAGAATTTTATCTTCAAAAGCAAAAAGATTTTCTGGAGAATCTATTTTTATTTCTAATTCTTTATTATTTATAAAAGCATTTAATATTATTGTTTCTCCTTCAACATCTATTTTTCTTATTTTTTCTATTTTATATATTATAGAATTATATTTTATTGCATTTTCTAATATTCTCCTAGAATTTTCATCTAAAATTGTATAATCTTCTAGTAAAAATATTTCATTGAAATTATCATCATAAAATCCTACAAATTTTGGATTTGATATTGGGAATAATAATTTAGGCATAAGATTTTCATATTTTTTACCATTATATATAATATTTACTCTGCTAGGTCTATTAGTTGATTCTATTATTATATTTTTATCTTTTATTATATTTAGATTAACTAATTCTGATTTTTGATTAATTTTTTCTATTCTTTCCATATTTTCTATTTGATTTTTAAATAATTCATAGAACTTTCCCTTTTTATTTATTAATTCATCAGGTTTCCCTTCTTCTACAATTTTTCCATCTTCTATAACAATAATTCTATCCATATTTAATATTTCTGATAAATTATGTGAAATATATATTAAAGTTTTATCTTTTGAGATATTTAATATAGCAGAAAATATTTGTTCTCTACTTTTAGCATCAATATTTGACGTTAATTCGTCAAATATAAATATATCAGGATTTCTTATTATATTTCTCGCAATTGCTATTTTTTGTCTTTGCCCTCCAGATAATCTTGTTCCTTCTTCTCCTGCTGGAGTATCATATGCAAATGGTAATTTAATTATATCATCATGTATATTTACAATCTTACAAACTTTAATTATTTCTATTTCATTTACATTTTGACTTCCATAAGATATATTATATCTAATAGTATTATCAAAGATTTCTGGATTTTGAGATAAATAAGAAATCCTTTCCCTAAGATATTTTAAATCTATATCTTTTATATTTGTATTTCCAATTAATATTTCTCCGTCATTTATGTCATAAAATCTTAATAATAATTTTGCAATTGTTGTTTTTCCAGCTCCGTTTTTTCCAATAATAGCAATCTTTTCTTTTGGCTTTATTGTAAAAGAAATATTTTTTAATACAGGAAAACCAGGTTCATATCCAAATGTAACGTTAACAAATTTTATTTCATCAATCATATTTGGTTTTAAAGCGTTTTCCTTATTTAATATTTTTGGTTTTTCTTCTAATAATTCTAATATTCTTTCGGCAGAAACTAAGGTGTTTGGCATATCTCTGAAAAACCTTTCATATGTTGTATATAATGGGCCATAAATATATGAAGTATAAGTTATAAAAGCAACTAATATACCTAATTTAATTAAATTATTAATTACAAAAGTTCCACCAACGTACCATATGAATACAGTAGTTAAATCCATTATAATAGATATTAAGTCAGCTCTCATTATGAAAAGTTTTCCTACTTTAGTATTTGTTAAATACCAATCGTTTATTGAGTTTTTTGTTTTTTCATATTCTTCTCTTTCTTTTGAGAATAACTTAATACTATAAAAATTCCTAAGAATATTGGATAACTTAGTAAAGACATCTACTGACTTTATTGTAGCTTTTTTGCTAGCTGTTCTTGCTTTTCTCTCATAAATTATAAAAAGAGCAAATGCAACCATTGTTGTAATCATAACAGGTATTGCTAAAAAGGGCAATAATAGAATAAGTATAATAATTGTTCCAATAATTGTTAAAGTATCTATAATTATAAATGGCAGATCATATGCAATAAAATTATCTATTCTTCCTATATCAGATTGATATCTTGCTATTAATCTAGAAGGAGAATATTTTTCTATAAAAGAAATATCATTGAAAACCATATGTCCTAATAGTAGTTCTCTTAGTTCCCTTATAATTTTTATCTGTGTAATGTATATTAAAAAATCTCCTATTAAATATAAAAATCTATAGCCAATATAGGACATCAGCATTGAAAAAATTATTGTAAGAAATACTTGCTGTGACGGAGTTTTTGATATAAGAACTTTATTTATTAATAAAGCTGTTAAATAAGGAGGAATTAGACTTATTATAGTACCTATAATAAAGATAATAATAACTAAAGCAAGTTCTTTCTTATATTTTTTAATAATTTGCATTAAAAATTCATATATTTCTTTTTTAAATCTTTTCTTTTCTTCTTCTTTTTCAATTATTTCTGTTTTTACTTTTAAATTAAATTCATCTACAATTTTTTGTATATTATCTGCCTTTTTCTTTGTAAAATATGCAATCTCAAAGACTTTTCCATCTTTATCTATTGCAATTAATTTACATATACTTATTCCATATTCTATATTTAGCTTTTCTACATTATCAATTTCTAATATTTTATTTTTATTATCATCATATACAGAAATTTTATCATCCAAAATTTCAATAGTTTCTTCAGTAAAATTGAGATTCCTATCAAGATCCGTTTTAAATACTGCTTTAAAATGATCTGTCATAAATTATAAATAATTGTAAATTTACTAAAATTTTTAATAAAACAATTACATAGATCAATCTTATTAAGCTTAAGAAGCTTAGGATATACCTATAACATATGCTTAAAGGATGGAAAACGATTTCAACGCAGATAAGAGATGATGAATATAAAAAATCAAAAATCATCGGTTATCAATATTTTTGAAGTATTAAAGAAAGCATTAAGGGAAAAAATTAAAAGAAAAGAGGAAGAGAAAATGTTGGAAGCAATAAAAAGGTTAGGAGAATTATTGGAAAAAACAGGTGCTACTCCTGAAGAAACTATAAAAATAATAAGAGAAATTAGAGAAGAAAAGTAAAATGAAATATGCAATTGATGCTTCAGCTTTAATAAATATTATGTTGAATTTCTATAAAAAAGATCTAAATTTTATAAATAGATTGATTGAAGAGAGCATCTTTCCAGATTTAATATTTTACGAGATTGGAAGTTATTTAAGAAAGTATAAGGAAATAAAGAAAGTTTCTAATAATAAAATAAAAGAAATGATGGAATTATTTAATTATATAATAGGAAAAGCCAAAATAGAGGAAGTAAGATTAAATTATGAAATTCTTGATTTATCAATAAAAGATAAATTATCATATTATGATGCAGTATATTTATATTTAGCTAGGAAATATAATTTAATTTTAATTAGTGATGATAAAGATTTAATTAAAGAAGGAGCTATAAGTTCTGATAATCTTTTAAGAAATTAAAAACTTATTTATCCAAAATACTAAAAAATTGCTTCTGATTTTTTTAAATCTTTATAATATTTTAAGTAATCTAAAAAATTTATTACTCTCAGCGAAATTCTTGATATCCATAAAAGAACCTAGCAGATTCTCGAATGTATTCTCTAATGTAAGGATCTGTATTAGGATTATTGGGATCCGGATCTATTGCTACAAAATCTCTACCTAGATAGTCGCTAATAATATGATATTGCCTTCCGCTTGGAAGTATTAGAGATTTTCTTTTTGATTGTATAATCCTATTTAACTCGTCAAATAGATAGCCAGTTGTTTTTTGGGGAAATCTTCTACTATGAATGAAGAATATTGTGAAAAAACTATCGTTATTAAGTTGTACATAATATATTAAAGGTAGATCAGCATTGTTATGTCTAGCTGGATCATAATAAAAGGCCGGATAACCTCTGACCATAACTCCTCCTATTGCTCTTTCTAATATTTCAATTAAAGTTTCTTTTGGTCTTCCTTTTATACCAAAAACAATCATTATATGATCTCTGCTAGGTTTTGCTACATTTTGATATTGAGGCAAAGAAAGAAGGTGGCCGTCTTTTATGTCTTCTATTATATCTTCTAGACGTTCTAATGTAGTAATGTACCTAAATACAGTATACTTATCTATATAGTTCTGCTGGGGTTGTGGTTGCTGAGAAAGAAGTTGTTCATAAATTGAAAATGTTTCAATATGTCTTAGTATTTTGTAAATATCATCTTCATTTTTCCAATCGATATGACCAAGGAACTTTTCTATTATATCTATATGATCTGCTAGATATTCTGTTATCTCTATTCTATCGTTAATTGAAAGATGTTTCCATCTATCATCTATTGGTTTACGAAAAGGGTTCATATTCTTTTGTAATATATCTTTTAATTTTGTTACGACCATATGATAATAATATTAGTAAATATTTATAAACTTTACTTTATTATCTTCAAGATAGATAACTTATAATGTATGATTGTTTTAACTAAAGAATAGTTTAAATTAAATCCGCCGCGGGTGGGATTTGAACCCACGCCCCCTTTCGGGGATATGGTCTCCAGCCATACCCCTTGGTCCGCTCGGGCACCGCGGCATAAATGTCCCCCGCCCATCGCTACCAATACTCATCTTTTCATATTGGTTCGTCTAAGCGGGGATACATATTTAATATAATTTAATATAAAAATATTTTTATGTTAACTAGAAATTTATTAGAAAAGATAAGTCAAAAAATAAATCAAATAAAAAAAGATGAAGAAAATAATAAAGAAGAAAAAATCAATATTGAAAAACTAAATTTGGACAATTTTGAAGTAAAAGAAAAGAAAAAATATGGGTTTATAGATTCTTCTCATGTAAATGGAATTGTTGGACCTTATAGTTATATATATTCTAGGGCAGTAATTGTTTCTGATGATATATATGAAAGTATAGAAGATATAGAATTTTTTGAAACATCTTTTATAAGATCAATCAATAATGAAAATTTTGATATTCAAGATATTTCAGAATTATTATCAAAAAATTTAGAATATAAATTGGCAAGAAAATATTCTGATAGATATATATTTATAGATGGATCAATAATATCAGATTCTATATTATATGCAAAATTTTTAGATAATTTTTATAATGAAAACATTGAAAATAGGAGGAAAGAATTTTTAGAAAATTTCGAATATTTAATAAATAATGGAAATTTACTAGCAGTTGCAAAAAGAATATTAAATTTAGATATAATAAAGCCAGGCAGATCTGATCTATTAACATTGATGAAAGTTTTTCCATCAGAAATATTTTATACAGATATTAATGAAAAAAAATTAAGAGAATTTTTGGGTTTTGAAATTCCGAACTGTTCATTTTGTAACAAAAAAATATATATAATATATTTCAGGGCAAGATATAACGATCATATATATAGATTAGAAGGAATGGAAAAGGTTGAAAAAGAAAAATTTAAAGAAATAATAAAAGAAGTTATTTATGATCAAAAATCATATCCAAGAGGATTAAAAATGGCCCATAATTTGTGTAAAATAACAAATAGGGAAAAAACATTGTTAGAAAGTTATATTAAGAAAATTTTGGGATTTGAAAAAACTGTTGGTTGGGAAACTCATTAGGGTCCGGGGCGGGATTTGAACCCGCGATCTTCAGGTCCACAGCCTGACGCCTTACCACTAGGCTACCCGGACCATAAAAATTATTTGTTATTTATATTTTTAACCAATATAAATTGAAGGCATTACATCGTTGGGTGGTAAAGATCTTAATAAAACCCAATATAGGTATATATTATTACCTGAGTTTTGTTGTGCTATTGTTATTGGTAAACTAAATGAACCAGGTATTTTTGTATTACTTAATATTTGAGTATAATTTACTAAGAAATATGTATAACTACTAGAAAATCCAATTTCATATATTGTTGGAACATAATTATATGTTGTACTTCCTACATTATTATTTCCCACATATAAATTAAACTTACCAGCAGTTCCTATATTATTATATGAAAATGCGGCTCCATAATTATTACCACCAGCTATAAGTCCACCACCGCCACCAATAAAATATGTATTTGTTGTATTTGCTGCGCCTGCTCCTAAATCTATATAGTCCCAACTCGTACCACCACTAGTTGGAACAGAAGCATAAATTTCTAATATATTATTTTGTATATTAAAGTTTAATGTAGTAGTAATACCAGCATTACCTGATGATGAATATGGAATAATTGTATAATTTGTAGAAAAAGAAACACTACCTTGATTATTATATACATAAGTCCATGGTGAAGGTAAGGAACTTAGATTTCCGAAGTTTTGATAATAATTAAATATATATTTTCCATTATCATATTGAGAAGTACCTAAAACTTGTATAGGTGAACCAACATATGGATAATATTGAGAATAATAATTAGCATTATTTGGCCCTATATACATATATATTGTTATATTACTATTCGAACTAATTCCTTTTGATAAATTAACCCACCAAACATCACAATATGTACTTCCATTAATTAATTGACCTTCATACCAGGAATATATGTTTGGATTACTGTTATAAGTTGTGGTAAAGTATATATTTTGACCATTTGGATTTATACAACTAAATAATGTTGCATTATTTATGTATGCAAAACTATTACCAATATTTATACTTCCATTACATATTGCTATATCTTGTTGAAATGGAGAAGGGGTTGGGATAGACTGAGTATTATATAATATTAAAGGTAAATATGATGCTTGGCAGGTTGGAGTACTTGATGTAGAGTTCGATGATGTATTTGAACTAGAATTCAATATATTAAAAGCAATTGGAGGTTGAAAATAATTAATTAATGTATTAGAAATATATTTTATATCAAATATTCCAATTATATCATTTTCTAATCCAACTTCTAATTCATAATTTCCATTTTGATCTGGAGGAATTTGAGATAAATTTGCAACAATAATTAATAGACCATTATTATATGGATTTACAATCGATCCATTTGGATTATAAGGATAAACATTAACTAATCTATTATTTACAATTGCAAATACTTGAGAATAATTAACAGGTTCTGAAGGTTTTATATATGCATATAATGTATTGTTTGCTATATAATAATCTAATAATTGGAAATTTAATTCTAAAGATCGTGAAATTTCCTGTCCAGATGGATTTATTATATTTAAATTTGGATAAATTATATTGTATATTATTATAGTAGCAAGAGCACCTACTATTAATAATATTAATGCTATAATTGTTTCAGATTGTAATCTCATATTATATTAATTAATTAGCATATATTAAAGTTTGAAACTTGACCCCATAACAAGATACCAATATTATATAATTCCATGAATTATTTACTAAATGATTATTATTAAAATATACTGTTGCATTTTCTCCTGGCAATAATAGATTCAATGGATATAAATAATTTATAGAATAATTAAATGGAGAAAAATAACCATTAACATATAATTGAAAACATGATAAATCCAACGCCTTATTTCCATTATTATAAATAATTAAATAAGGATTTGCATAGTTTGTTTGATTATTTAAAAATTTTATATTTTCTCCAACAATATTTTTTATTTGATTATCTATTGAATTTGCTGTATAATAAAAATTTTTATAATAATTATTTAAAATTAAATATAAAACTGATGCAGAAACAATAAAAATAACAAATCCAATAATTGCTCCAATAATTGATCCTAAATCAGATCTCATTCTATTGTACAAGTACTTGCAGTTGTATTAACATATATTGTATCCTGTGTATATGCTCCAGTAGATGCTACAATCCTTACCTGATAAAAGTTTGTTGTTACAGAAATATTTGCAACAATTGCGATTGTATCATAAGGACCCCATGCAGATGTACCAGTATAACTATTTGCAATATAAATTTTTGTGTTATTTATTAACTCCCCATTAATAAATAATAATGTTAAATTCTGATTTAGTACAACACTTCCTCTATTTGTTACATAGAAATATAATAAATTTGTACTACTATTATATGCACAAGAATCTAATGTAATATAGGTATTTAATTGACTTTCTAATGATTTAGAATTTGCAATTGCAGCATTACTTATACCATTTAAATTATTATATGCAGTAGAAACAAATATATAAGCAGCAATACCGGCAACTATAAATAATATAATTTCTACAAGAATTGTTCCAAATTGAGTTTTCATTAAGAATTATGATCTATTAAAAAATATAAATCTATTCTATTAGTTCATATCCTTCAATACCTCTTTCATTCATAATCTTTTTCCATTCTAACATTCTCTCCTGTCTTTTTACTTCTAGTTCACAAACTTTATCCATTATTTTTAAATTCTGTACACCTTTTATTTCAATTTTTTCTCCCCCTTCTATTGATATATTTACATCTTGTCTAATAGTTCCCAATCCTCTTTTTACTTTTCCGGTTAATCTTAATATTAATCCAATATATTCAGCTACCTCTTTTACTTCTTTTGGATCCCTTAAATCAGGACCAGTAGATATTTCTATCAATGGTATTCCCAATCTATCCAATCTATAAATTATATAATCTTCTCCTTCTTCAATTTTTCTTGCAGCATCTTCTTCAATACAAATTGTTCCAATACTTATTTTTTTATCTTTATATTTTAATTCCCCATTTAATGATAATAATAATGTTCTTTGAAAGCCAGAAGTATTTGATCCATCCACGACAATTTTTCTCATAACTTGTAAAACTTTTGGAATATACATATTAAAAAATGTTGAAATTAGTATTCCAAATTTTAATGCTTCAATATTTATTAAATGTGGTGGTTCTTCATCAAGTTCAACTAAGCAAGAATAATCTTTAGAATATTCATATATATATTTTTTATCCTTCATTGTTTCATATTCAGCAGCAATATCTTTTTTTCCAGTTTCGCTTAATGTTGCTCTCAATTTTCTTTCAGTCCTATAATCATATTTATCACTTAAATTTGTAGGACAATTACAAAATAGTTTTTCTTTTGTATCAATTTGTTGATGTATTTCTAATCCAGCGATCATAAGAATAAAAATATTAAAAAAATTAATAAATTATAATTTCAAAATAAAATTATGCAATTTATGAAAGCAAAGGGATTCTATTCATTTGATTCTTCTGATTTACTCTCTCAAATCGAACAGTACTTTATGGATAAAAGATATGGACCTGGGTATATTCCAAAAAACATAAAAAAGGAAAAAAATATAATTTCTGGAATTGTTCCACATGCAAGTTATGAATACTTTTTACCAGTTTCTATAAAATTGTATAAAGAATTATATGAAAATTTCGATTTTGATACAATAATAATTATTGGTCCAAATCATTATAATTTTGGTCAAAAGATAAATTTGATAATTGATGATTGGTATACGCCTTTTGGTATAATTAAAACAGATGTGGAATTTGCTAGAAAAATATTAAATAGTTATGATTCATATGAAAATCCAATATTATCTAGATATGAATATTCAATTGAAGTTCAATTACCTATATTAAGATATTTATTTAAAGATAAAGTAAAGATTGTTCCAATAATTGTAAAGGATGTTGAATTAGAAGTGATAAAAGATTTTGTTAAATTATTAAAGGAATTATCTAGAGAATTAAATAGGAAAATAGTATTAATATCCACTGGAAATTTATATCATCATGGAGAATTTTATGGAAATATTATATATAAGGAAGATATATCTATAAATGTAAAAAAAGAATCTGAAAAAATAATAGAATATATATTAAATTTAGATTCTGAAAGATTATACAAATTGGAAATAGATAGTAAAATATTTTGTGGAAAATATCCTTTTTTATTCTTTATAGAATATACAAAATTATATAAGGGAAAAATAGAACTAATAAATCATATTTTATCTTCTGAAATAAACAAAGATGAAAAGAATGTTGTTGATTATGCTTCCTTATTATCTTATAAATCATTAAAGAAATAATATATTATGAATACAGATGACTTTAATGACATATATGAAGAAATTAGGAGAGAATTTGCTAGGCAGATGAAATTATTGAAAAAAATATTCAATAGAGCTAAGAAAGGATTAGGATTTAACTTTGAATATGAAGTACCTGCAGCAGATGTAATAGACAAAGGTGATAAATATTTGATAGAGATAGATCTACCAGGGGTTGATAAGAAGGATATAAATGTTACCTTAGTAGATCATCATCTAAAAATTGTAGCATCTAAAAAAGTTGAAAAAGAAGAAAGAAATGAGAATTATATATTATCTGAAAGAGCATTTTCAGGATATAAAAGGATAATTCCATTACCAGAAGATGCAGATGAGAATTCTATAAAGGCAAAATATGAAAATGGAGTATTAAGGATTGAAATAGGAAAGAAACCGGGCTATGAGGGAAAGAAAATTAATTTAGAATAGTTTTTTAATTTTTTATAATATAAATTTTTATGAAATATAAATTTGTTGAAGAATTATTATCATCTGCATTTAAAAGGGCTAAGAATAATGGTAATCAATTTTATGACATAAAAGAGAGAAATATTGTAAAATTGCAGACAATATATCAATATATTGATGATAAGTTAGAAAAAATATATAATGATATAGTTTTACCTGAAAACAAATTCTATAAAGAATTATATAAATTATTATTTACAGATATAAATATAAAAAAATTGAGAGAAAGGATAAAATATATAAGAAAAATAATAAAGCAAGTTTATTTAAAATATAAGAATGATATAAAGTTAACAAAAGATAAAAAATTAATAGAAAGATATAGAAGAGAATTTTATGGAAGAATATCTAGTATATTAAGAAGAAATTGGATAATATTTAAATATTATAATATTTATTTAAATAGAAGAAAAAAAGTTCCAAATATTAAAAATTTACCTACAGTTGTTATTTCAGGTTTACCAAATGTTGGAAAAAGTACATTATTAAAAAATTTAACGGGATCTAATGTTAAAATTGAACCATATCCATTTACAACAAAAGATATAATGATAGGATATATTAAAACACCATATTTTGATATACAAGTAATTGATACACCAGGGATTTTAGATAGACCTATAGAGGAAATGAACGAAATTGAGAAAAAATCTATATTAGCATTAAATTATCTCGCAAATTTAATTATATATGTTTTTGATTTGACTGAAACATGTGGGTATAATATTAAAGAACAGATAAATTTATTAAATAACATAAAAAGGATGTTTAATAAAGAAATAATATTATATTTCTCGAAAAAAGATTTATTTACAGAAAAAGAGGAAAAAATTCTTAATGAATTCATTAAAAATTATAATAATACGAATATTTTTTATGATTATAATGAACTAAAAGAATTTTTAATATCTTATATAAAAAATAAAAAGGAATGGTATATATAAATATATTATGAAGCTAATAGTTTCATCTGATATACATAATGATTTTGGAATGATATATAAAATAATAGAATTATATAGAAAGGAAAGACCTGATTATATAGTAATTTTGGGCGATATATCTGAATTAGGAGAAATAGAAAGAGGATTAATAAAAAAATTAACAGAATATATAGACCCAAACAAAATTTTAATAATACCAGGAAATCATGAAACATCTGAAGATATAGAATTATTAGAAAAAATATATAAAATAAGAAATTTAGATAAAAAATATATAATGAAGGATAATTTTGTATTGGTTGGATTTGGAGGAGCAGATGTATTATTAAATGTAATTGATGAAAAAGAATTTGAAGAATTTTTAAATGAAATAAAGAGAAAAATTAAAGATAAATATATTATTTTATTGACACATATTCCGCCAAAGGGTTCTATATCTTCTTTAGATATTTCTGGTAGTTATGCATTGACAAAATTTATTCAAAATAATGATAAGGTTATTTTAAATGTACATGGTCATATGCATGAAACTGGAGGTTTGGAGGAAATAATAAATAAAGCAAAAGTTCTAAATGTTGCAAGAGAAGTAAAATTGGTTGAAATATATGATAAAAAGACAAAAATAAAGTAAAGATAAGTAATTAGTTAGTAAGAAGTGGAAAATTAAAAGAGATAGTACTGGAGCAGTATATTTATAAAGAATATTTATTGATTATCAAAGAAATAAATATTTATAACTGTCATTTCTAGATTTATCGTAGAAAGGAATTTTTATAAAAGTTTATTATAAAATGTTTAAATGAGTAATATAGAGTTTATAAATGATTTTTCTCACGAAAAAGAAAAAGAAGTTGTTTTAGGACAAAAAAATTATAAAATAAAAAAAGTTATTAAAAGAGATGGAAGAATTGTTGATTTTGATCCTGAAAGAATAAAATATGCTGTAGAAAGAGCAATGAAAGCTGTTGGTCAATATGATAAAGAAAAATTAGAGAAAGTTGTTGAGTATATAATAAGGGTATTAGAGGAAAAATATGATGATATAAAATATCCAACTGTTGAAGAGATTCAAGATATTGTTGAATTATCTTTATTGAAATTTGATTTATATGATGTTGCTAAGGCATATATTTCTTATAGAAAAGAAAAAGAAAAAATAAGAGAAGAAAAGAAGAATTTATTGGGAAAATTCTATGAGGAAGAAGTTGCAAAAAGATTTTCTGTTAATTCAATTAGATTAATGGTAAATAGATATTTATTAAGAAATGAAAATAAAGAATTAATAGAAGGTCCAAAACAAATGTTTGAGAGGGTTGCAGCATTAATTGTAATACCAGATTTATTATATGATGAAAGAATATATGATAAAGATGGAAAACAAAAAGTACATCCAAAAGAAGAATTTGATTTTGTAAAAAATGAGAATAAATATGGATTACCAATAAAAGATCCTAAATTTAGATGGAATAGATATCATTTAGAAAGAATGAAATATTTGTATGATTATTTAAATGAAAGGGGTCATATGAAGGTTTCATGGTCAGAATTTATAAATATGTTAGAAAAAGGAGAATTTGACAAATATTACGAAAACTTTTATCAATATTATGACTTAATGGTAAGTAAAAGATTTATGCCAAATTCTCCAACATTATTTAACGCAGGCGCTGCTTTAGGACAATTATCTGCATGTTTTGTATTAGATATTGATGACAGCATGGAATCTATAATGAAATCAGCAACAGATGCAGCTTTAATATTTAAATCTGGAGGTGGAATTGGAATAAATTATTCAAAATTAAGACCTGAAGGTGATGTTGTCGCATCTACTGGAGGTGTTGCTTCAGGTCCTGTTTCATTTATGAAAATTATAGATACAGTTACAGATGTAGTAAAACAGGGAGGAAAGAGAAGAGGGGCAAACATGGGAATTTTGGAATCTTGGCATCCAGAAATATTTAAATTTATCCATTTAAAGGAAAAGGAAGGTGTATTAGAGAACTTTAATATATCTATAATGTATGATCCATCTTTTTGGGAATATTTTGAAAATAAAAAAGAATATCCATTAATTAATCCAAGATTATTAAGGAAATATAATTTACCTTTCCCCGGAGATCCAAATTTTGATATAAATAAAATACCGAAAGAGGCAATTGCAGGATATGTAAACCCAGAAACAGTATTACAAGAAGCGTCATATGTTGCATGGGAAAAAGGAGATCCAGGATGTTTATTTATGGATAATATAAATAGAAGAAATGTTCAATATAAATATAGAGGACCAATTAGAGCAACAAACCCATGTGTAACCGGAGACACAAGAATTTTAACCCCATATGGTCTTATGAGGGCTGAAACCTTACTTTATTTAAATAACGAAAATGGTAGTGATATAAATAATATAAAACTCTTAGTAGATGGAGAAGGTCAAATTTTGTATACAACAGTTTATGGAAAAACATTGAGTGTAAGTTCTCCAATATTAGTTGATGCAAAAGTTTGGAAAGTTGGATTTAAACCAACTGTTAAATTAATTTTAGAAAATGGAATGGAGATTGAAGTAACTGAAGATCATAGGATACTTACAAAAGATGGATGGGTAGAAGCAAAATATTCTGAGGGAAAAGAAGTAAAAATAGCAAGAATTGATATTGATAAGTTAGAAAATTATGGATTAAAAGAAGTTGATGGAATAAAATTGGATAGAGAATTAGGATTCTTATTAGGATGGTTGGTTGGTAATGGATATGTTGGAGAAAAAGTATTCTTTTACTTTAATGCTAAAACTGAGAGAGAAGTTTCTGAATATGTAAAAGAATTACTTGAAAAGAAATTTGGAGTAAATGTTAGTAAGTACGAAAGAAATAATGAGATATGGATTTATGTAAGTAAGGAAGAAGTTGTTGAAATTTTCAAAAAACTAATGAGAAAGAAAACTAGTTTGCCAGAAATTGTTTTCCTAGCAAATTCAGAATTTGTTAAAGGATTCTTGAATGGTTTGTTCTCAGCAGATGGGTATATTGATAAAGATGGAGCAATAAGATTAACATCATCTAATAAAGATTTATTGAAAGAAGTACAAATTTTACTAACTTTATATGGTATATTTTCAAAGATTTATGAAAGACCATATAAGAGAAAGTTTGAATATATTACTGTAAATGGTGAAAAGAGAGAATATGAAACAAAAGGATATTATGAACTTATAATCAAAAATTATAGTAGGAAAATTTTCGAAGAAAAGATAAAATTAGTAAATTATAAAAATGAAAAACTACTTGAAAGACTAAATAAAACTAAAATAGATGATAATTATGTTAAAATTGTGAGAGTAGAATATGTTGGTGAAAAAATGGTTTATGATTTTAGTGTTCCAGGATTTAATAGATATATTTCTAATGGAATAATAAGTCACAATTGTGGAGAACAGCCTCTATATCCATATGAATCTTGTAATTTAGGATCAATTAATCTATATGCTCTGGTTGAATTTAAAGATGGAAAGGCAGAATTTAATTGGAATAAATATATTGAAACAATAAAATGGGCGTATAGATTTTTAGATAATGTAATAGATGTAAATAAATATCCAATAAAGGAAATTGAAGAAGCTTCAAAATCTGTAAGAAGAGTTGGTCTTGGATTTATGGGATTAGCAGATTTATTCTATGCATTGGAAATTCCATATACATCGGAAGAGGCATATAAGTTATTGATGAAAATATCAGAATATTTAACATATTATTCAATGTTAGAATCTGTTGAAAGAGCAAAAACAAGGGGTAAATTTGATAGATATGAACAAACAACATATAAAGATGGAGAATTGCCTGTAGAAGGATATTATCATAGAGAATTATGGACATTAGATTGGGAATATTTGAAAGAACAAATAATAAAGTATGGAATAAGAAATGTTGAAGTTACATCAATTGCTCCTACGGGTTCTATATCAATGTTAGCAGATACTTCTTCAGGTATTGAACCACAATATTCTTTAGTATATGAAAAAAGAGTAACTGCTGGTGTATATTATTATGTAGATCAAGAATTGGAAAGACAATTAAGGGAAAGAGGATTATATAATAATGATATATTAAAGAAAATATCTGATAATGGAGGAAGTTTATTAGGAATAAAAGAGATACCAGACGATTTGAAAGCAATATTCTTAACAGCATTAGATATACCATGGTGGGATCATATAAGAGCACAGGCAGTTGCCCAAATATGGATAACTACATCAATATCAAAAACAATTAATATGCCAAATTGGGTTCAACCTGATGATGTATATTATTCATATCTATTAGCATATAAGATGGGATGTAAAGGAATTACAATATATAGAGATGGATCAAAGTCTTCGCAAGTATATGTAGCCCCTGCTGAATCAAGTAAAGCAAGATTTGCAGATTACTTTAGATTAATTAAAGAAGGTAAAATAAATAATAGAACGATTGAAATATTAAATCAATATGGAATAAAGTTGCCAAACTGGTATTATGAATTAAATAACAATGTTGAATTACCAAAAGTGAAATTGAATGTAAACATTAATAATACAATAAAAGTTGAAGAAAATGGAAATAATAAAGTTGAAAAATGTCCTGTATGTGGATCTACAAGATTAAAACATGAAGCTGGTTGTGTTACATGTATTGATTGTGGATGGTCTGAATGTATAATTGCTTAATTTTTTATAATTTTTTAAAAAGTGGACCCGCCGGGATTTGAACCCGGGATCTCCGGCTTGCAAGGCCGGCATCCTACGACTAGACTACGGGCCCAATTATTAAATTTCTTAATATTTATTTTTATATAAATTTGTTTTGGAATAAAGATTGAATAATATTTCATAATTTTACTTAAAATTGAAGAAAGCAATTATGCGGCGGAGGGGATTTGAACCCCTGACGGATCTACTCCACTGGGTCTTGAGCCCAGCCCCTTTGTCCGCTCGGGCACCGCCGCTTAATAATTATATTTAGAAACTTTAATAATTTAAATAATATGGATAAGGGGGTATTTATTATATTAGATGGATTGGGTGATAATTTAATTAAAGAGTTAAGATATAAAACACCTTTGGAAGATGCTAAAAAACCAAATATTGATAAATTAGTAAGATATTCAGAATGTGGATTATTATATATAAAAGAAAGAGGACATATTCCAAAATGTATTGAATCAAATTTATCTTTATTAGGTTATGATTTTAAATATGATGAATTAATATTTAAAGCATTGGTATATAAAGAATTAAAAGAAAATCAGTTTTTAATTGAAATAGAATCAAAAGAGGATCCAAAAATAGAAGATATATATGATATAATAAAATATAAAGATAATAATTATATTCTGATTTTTGATAATTATGATAAGAAAATAATTAAAAAATTAAAGAAATATAAGATAAAAAACAAAACAATATATAAAGATTTAAATAAAAAAGATTTATTTGAAAATAAATATAAAGTAAAGGCATTATATTTATCTTCAAGTCTCATTCATTTATCAATTGCAAAATATTTGAAAATTGATTATGAAAAACCTTTAGGAACTACTGGGAAAAGTAATGAGAATTTATTTTCATTTTCAGAATACGCAATAGCAAACAGAAATAAATATGATATAATATTTATTCATATAAGGGCTCCAGATATTTTATCTCACTTAAAAAATCCGTTTAAAAAGAAAAAAATAATTGAAGAAATTGATGAATATTTAATAAAAAGAATAAAGGAATATTTTGATGTAATATTAATTACTGGAGATCATTCCACATCATCAATCAAAGGAAGGCATATTTCAGATCCTGTACCAGTTATGATATATTCAAAATATTCAAGATATGGTTTTGTAAAAAATTTCTCCGAAAGAAAATGTATAAAAGGGACTTTGGGAATATTGAATTCAAAAGATATTATAAAAATATTTATTGATAAATTAAAATAATTATTGCCCCTGTTTTGCTAATTTTTCTAATAAAGATGGATCTATTTTTTCTAATTCTTCAGGTTTTATTTCTGATATATCTTTTATATTTATTCTATCAGGTAATTTATCTGTTGGCTTTAATATTCTAACTTGAATTCCAATTACTCCAGAGGGTAATTTTGCATGTCTTATGCTTTTTCCAATTATTTTATTTAATTCTCCAGATTTTTTAATGTATCCTTTCTGTTCTCTTATTGTAGATGATCTATCTCCAATTATTTTTCCAGTAACTCTTACTTCAATACCTAAGGCACCAGCCTGCATTACTTGTTCCATAACTCTTTGCATAATTCTCCTTATTGCTCTATTTCCATATCTTTCTATTTGAGATGCAATTAAATCTGCAACAATTTCAGAATCTAATAATGGATTTTCTACCCCAACAACTTCTATACTTGGATCCTTAACATTTGCAATATTTTCTACAATTTTCTTAATTTCATCTAAATTTTCATTTGCTCTTCCTAGAACTAATCTAGGTCTTGCACAATATATAATAACCTTTGTACCCATTGAAATTTTGAAATATTCAACTTTACTAATTAATTTACCTTTAAATTTATTTTTTAATGTCTTATCTAAAATAGCTTGTATTTTTTGTTCCTTTAAAAGTTCCTCTAAATTTTTTGATGCCATTCTTCTAATATTTGTTTAACAATTTGTTTTAAGCCTTTTCTTTTCAATTTTTTAGATGTATCTAATGATTCTAAATATAATCCATATATTTTAATGTGTGATGTTTTCTTATGAACGGTTATTAATGCTCTTCTTATACCATTAGGACCTGTTTTTATTTTTACAACTCTCAATCTTCCAGGAAACTTATTTCCCTTAGAAACATTAACAGAAACAATTACAACTTTATTAGGATCTAAACCTATATTTTTTGCATTATTTTCTAAGGAATTTAATAATTTAATAAAATATTTTGAAACCTTAATTGGATATCTACCATATGGAACTTTTCCCATTACATTTTTATGGTGTGCTTGTTTTTTATGATATCTATAATATGGAACTGCAATCTTTTTTTCAATAACCATTTCTAAATATTTCTTTGCATATGGTATTGTTAAATATTTAATAAATCTCCCAACCATTTCAGAATCTTTTCTAGATACTGGTAAATTAGTAGATGATACAGTAACAATTTTTTTATTCTCCTTTAATAATGATACTAGTTTTGAATCCATTTAGACATCTATATATAAAAATATTTATAAAACATATAATATATGCTAGATAGGTTTTTTGAATTATTTGTAATTGTCTTAGTAATATTTTTTATTACCTTATTATTAATGGAAAAAGTTTCTTATATTTATAATATTAATGAAAAATATCAAATTATATATAATCAATTTATGGATGGAAGAGTTTTAATTAAGAAAATTACGGAACAATATACTAATAATATTTGTAATTTAACATCAAATAATTTTGATCCAAGTATAATGAATAATTTGGCAAATTTTCCATATGAAATAATATATGAAAATTTAAGTAATATTAGTCAAGAATACATTTTTAGTAATGATAATATAACAAACATGCAAAATAATTATATAGAATTTAATAGGGTTTGTTATTATGATGGCTCATTATTTTTAGTTAGAGTATTGGTTCAATGAGATCTTTTAGTATATCAATATTTATTGAGTTAGTAGTTGTAATAATTGTTTTATATTTTATTTTAACTTCAACATATTATAGTAATTTTTATATTAGAGGATATAATAAAGAAGATCTATATGCATCATTAATATCAATAAATTATATGGATTTAAATAATACACAGCAATTAAACAATAGTTTATATCAAATTGTTACAAATATTTTACCATATTATTATGTTGAAATAAATGGACAAGTTGCATTTAATAATATAAATTTAAATGAAGCTAAACAAGGAATTGAAACATTTTATATTATTAATGGCTCAGTAGATTATGTAGATATATATTGGAAATGAGATCTCAATTTATTCTATTATATTTAATTTTAATATTATTTATTACATTATACTTTATTTCAAGTTTACAAAACAATTTCTATTATCAACCAAATATTGGTAAATATATTGCAGAAGATTTTTATGTTAAATTATTATTATATCCAAATTATTCTTTCATTATAAATCAAACATATTATAATATCTGTTTAGAAGAAAATATGATATGCTATGATAATGGAACAAATATAATAGTTATAACTCAAAATTCTGAATATATATTAAATAATCCATAGCCCCCATCGTCTAGTCCGGTCCAGGATACGGGGTCCTCATCCCCGAGACCCGGGTTCAAATCCCGGTGGGGGCAAATTATAATTATGTTTTTTAACTATTGATGGTCTTTTTAATAATTTTATAATAAAATAGAAGTTAAATAGATGATATAGATAAAAAATATGAATTAGTAAAATGAATCATGAGTTATAAAAAGATTTTAGATTAAGATTCGAGAATAAATCTTTATATTGAAGCAATTTAAAATGTAAAGAATTAAAGTAGTTCAACTTTTGGAATAATAAAAATTTGAAAAAAGATAATATAGTATTAAATTTTAGATGTTAGTAATTTTTCTTAAGAGTTTGAAAGAAAATTCTTATAAATCATAATATTTTATAAAAATTCTTTGAAATAAACTCTTATGGAAAATTCTAATGAAAATATAAAATTTGGTATCTGTCCTGAATGTAAAGTAAGAGAAAAAGATTCTTCTGAAAAGAAACTTTATCAATGTCCTCATTGTAAAAATTGGTTTTGTGAAAAACATGTAGAACCCAAATTGGTAGTAACTTGGAATGAAATACAAGGAACTAAAGACCCTTTTTTAAAAGAAGAACTTTATGAAGAATGGAAGAAAGAAGGCCATCATCCTTGTTCTGTTTGGACAGTGCAATATTTTGAAAATCGTGAAATAAAGGAAAAAGAAGAAAGAGAAAGATTTTTGAGAGCTTTAGATAAAGAGAATATAGTTATTACTCCATATAATAGATCTTCAGAAGTTCATAAAGATGAAATATCTCCTAATGAGGATTCAAATAAGATAGAGAAAATAGAAAAAAGTAATCAATATTCTAAATCTTCAGAAGTTTCTAAAAGGAAAATATCTCCCAAAGATGTGGCAATTATATTAATGTTAATCTTATTAATTTATTTTATAGCTGTACGCAATATTATGATATCTATCTTTATTCTTCTTGTTTTAGCTCTTACAGCTGTAATTTTTAAATAGTTACTTGCCAAAAACTCTATTAGATAATCTATAAAATAGGCAAGTATCCTTAGGTTTTATATTTTAAGAAAATTTTGATAGTTTTTAATCATTTATAATATTATAGAATGCAGATATTAAATTCATGTTCTAGACTTTTTATTAAATTTCATGTAATTTACTTATGGAACTTAATATTTTTATAAAATATAAATTAAGAAAAAATTTTATTGTCCAGCCCAAACATATTTTCCACCCTGTTCCTTTATCATTCCTTTATTTACGTATCTTGTAATTAATGCTTTTACAACTGCTGGCTTCTTTCCTAATTTATTTGCTATCTGTTGTGCTACTTTATCTACATCTTCTTTTGATACACCCTTTTTAAATGCAGATTCTATTTCTGTTCTTAATTGAGATGGTGTTGCCATAAAGAATATATAGGTGAAATGATTATAAACTTTAAATAAAAAATTTTATAAACTATTTATTTAAAACCTCTTTTTCATTTTTTAATATTCCTGAATCCTTAAGATAAATTAAAATAGCTCTTTTGCTCTTAAACTCATTGCTTTTAGCTCTTTTATATAAATCCCTATATAACTTTTTATCAATTATGTTCTTCTCCTTTAATTCTCTTAATAGATTCCTTATTGCTCTTATTCTTTTAATCCAATTTTCTTTCTTGTCTAATCTAGCTTTCCTACCTCCTTTTCTAGATCCTGCTCCTCTTCTCCTTCCCTTTTTCTTTTGTTCTTTAATATAATTTGCCCATGTTCTAGATTGACCTTTAACTTGTTTTACTCTTATTATTCCTTTATCAATTAAATCTAAAATGTCAGATCTACTTAAGGCTTTAGATACATCCTGTATTTTATTGGGATCTATCCATATCCTATCCTTTCCGACACCAAGGATTTCAGATGCTAACCTTCTTTGTAATGATAGATCCATTATTTAATTATTACCTCGCCACCAATGTTTTTAACCTTTTCTATTGCTCCCTCTGATGCTTCTCTTACATATATTTTCATTTTTTTACTGATTTTTCCAGCTCCCAATAATTTATCAACACCTATTTCATCCAGATCAATTATATAATATTCCCCATCATTTTTTATTATTCCTTCTGATAGTAAATAATCGAAATATTCCTCTATATCTCCTAAATTAATTATGGATTTTTCAATATTATATTTAATACTCGTAAATCCTTTCTTATCTTCAAATCTTTCTGGATATTCCTTAATTAATTTAATATATTTCTGTTTCTTAAACCTCCATCCAGAGAAACCTGAACCACCCTTATTACCCTTACCTCTATTTCTATCATTATACCCTCTTCTAGCATATCTTTGTCCAAGGTATTTCCTATATTTTCTTTTCCTGTGAGCGACCATAGATAACCAAATATTTTATTAAACAATTTTTAAATTTAATATAATGTATAATTTGCCATCAGGATTAAGAGATTTCCCTCCAGAAATAAAAATATTAAGAAATAAAATATTTAGTAAAATAGAAGAAATATTTAAAAGATTTGGATTTGATCCAATAGAAACTCCAACAATAGAATATTGGGATACAATGAAAGGAAAATATGGAGAAGAGGCAGAAAATAAATTAATATGGAGATTTAAATTACCATATTCTGATAAAGAATATGCATTAAGATATGATCAAACAGTACCTTTAGCAAGATTTTTTTCAAATCACAGACCAAATTTACCATTTAAAAGATACGTAATAGATAAATCTTATAGATATGAAAATCCACAAAAGGGAAGATATAGAGAGTTTTATCAGGCGGATTTTGATATAATAGGATCAAAGGAGCCAGAATCTGATGCAGAAATATTAAATATTGTAAATTTTATATTTAAAGAATTTAATTTTTCTAATTATAAGATTATAATAAATGATAGAGAATTCTTAAGATTTGTCTTTGAGAAAAATTTAAATATAAATGAAGAAAAAATAAGGAAAGTATATACAATAATAGATAAATTAGATAAAATTGGAATAGAAAATGTAAAAAGAGAATTAAATACTGTTGTTGGAGAATTGTCTGATAAAATTGTTGAAATAATATCATTAAGAAATCAGGAAGTAATTGATTATTTATCAAAATATGAAGAAATATCAAAAGAAATAAATTATTTTAACAATATCTTAGATTTATTGAATGATAAAGGTAGAATAGAAATAAATTTATCATTAGTAAGAGGTTTAGATTATTATACTGGTATGATATATGAAGCGGTTGTTGAAAAACCAAGAATTGGATCTTTATCTGGAGGAGGAAGATATGATAATTTGTTAAAATTATTTACAAATGAGGAAATACCTGCTGTTGGTGGAAGTATTGGGGTAGAAAGATTAATTGATGCAGGAATAGAATTGGGAATATTTAAGATTGATAAAAAAACATATACAGAAATATGTGTAATATATTTTGAAGATACATTTAAAGATGCATGGAATATATGTAATAAATTGAGAGAAATTGGATTAAATTGTTATATTGATTTAATGAGAAGAGATTTTAATAAGCAAATAAAATATGCGGTAGATAAAGACATAAGGTTTTTATTAATTGTTGGAAAGAAAGAATTATCTGAGAATAGTGTTTTACTACAAGATAGGTATACAAAGGAAAGAATCAGGATTTCGATCAATAATTTGGAAGATATCTACAGAATAGTAAAAAATATAATTAACAATAGCTATTGATAGGTTATTAGTATTATAAATATTTTCTATTAGGATAAAGAAAATCTTAAAAATCCTATTTATAAAATTTATTAAAATAAAATTTATAAATTTCAAAAGCGTATATATAAAGCCCATTTTATGCAAAAATAAAAATGGCGGCTATATATTACTACTTTGAAATTTATAAATTTTACTTCCCATATACAATACCTTTTGTAAATACCCAATTAATTATGGCAGCAATAAATATTGCAATAAGTTGTGATATTAAGTAATTTATTCCAAATATATAATAAAATAATAATGCAGATAAATATTGAACAGGTTTTGATAATAAACCCCTTCCTCCAAAAAATAATAAAAATCTCTCTAAAAGTTTTCTCTTTTTAATTTTAAATACAAATAAATCATTTAAAATGAAATTCCATATAATTGAAATTAAAATTGCTAAGAAAGAGGAAATATAAAAGGGAAAATAAAATATTAATAAATATAAAGATAATAAGTTAATAACAATTCCAGATAATCCTACTAAATAGAACTTTATAAATTGAGAAATATTGAATAATAAAAAAACCTGTTTTAAATATGAAAAAATTATCCTTTTACCCAATTTAGATTTTCCATGTTTTCTCTCTTTAAATGTATAAGGAATCTCTATTAATTTATTATAATTTACTTTTACTAATATATCTAATAGAACCTTATAACTAAATGGATCAGAAATTTTAAAGTTATTTAATAGGTCTTTTTTTATTAAAAAATATCCACTTAATGGATCCTTTACTTTTAATGTTTCTGGTAGAAAAATATATGCAATAAATATTGCAGTTTTTGATATAAATTCTCTTATAATATTCCAATTCTCTATTTTACTTCCTTTAATATATCTTGATGCAATAACTAGATCATAACCTTCTAAAGCCTTTTCATACATTTTTCTTAATAATTCTGGAGGATGTTGCAAATCGGCATCCATTAATACAATATATTTTCCATTAGAATGTTTTACTCCATCTAAAAAGGCGGAAGATAAACCTTTTCTATATCCCCTTTCAATAATTTTTATATTTTTATATTTTATTTCTAATTTTTCTATTTCTTCAATTGTTCCGTCTTTTGATCCATCGTCTACAAAAATTATTTCATATTTTATATCATTTAAGCTTTCTCTTATTCTTTTTACTAATTCATTAATATTTTCCTTTTCATTTAATGTCGGTATTATTATTGATATATCTATATTCATTGATTATTTTAAGTCCTTTATTTACTTTAAAAATATTTCTTTATATTATCATTAAATGACAAGATTGGGTGGTACAAATAAAGTAAATCATGTTATATGTAGAAGATGTGGTAGAAAAACATATAATCCTGATAAGGGGTATTGTTCACACTGTGGATTTGGAAGAAGTAGCAAAATAAGGGCCTATGTATGGTCATATAAATTTAAAAGAAAATGGTAGAAGAACAAAAAGAAGTTGAAGAAGTAAAGAAAGAACAGGAAGCTTTAGAAAAAATAGGATCACAAAAGTTTAATTTAGAATCTTGGAATCCAAAAACAAATCTTGGTAAATTAGTAAAGGAGGGAAAAATAAATTCAATTGAGCAAGTATTTAAAAATGGTTATAAAATATTAGAACCAGAAATTGTAGATGCATTAATACCAGATTTAAAATATGAATATATTAGATTATCATTATCTAAAGGTAAATATAGAAGGCCAAAGTTTGTAAAGATGGTTCAAAGAAAGACCGCTGAAGGTAATAAAACATCCTGGGTTTCTGTTGCTGTTGTTGGAAATGAAAATGGATATGTTGGGGTTGGGATTGGAAAATCTTCAGATATTGCTTTATGTATGGAAAAAGCATTAAGAAATGCAAAATTAAATATTATACCAATTGCAAGGGGTTGTGGATCATGGGAATGTGCATTTAAGACTCCACATTCTTTACCATTTAAAGTTGAAGGATCTTATGGTTCTGTAAGGGTTGTATTATTACCAGCTCCAAGAGGGGTTGGATTGGTAGCACCGGAAGAAATGAAAAAGATATTTAGATTAGCAGGTATAAAGGATCTATGGATGAAATCTTTTGGACAAACTAGGAGGAGATATAACTTTGCAATGGCAGTTTATAATGCATTAAGAAAGACAGTAGAGTATAGAATTAAGGAAGAATATGCTAAATATTCTGGATTAAAGATTGGATTTGTATAAAATGGGATTATTAGCTATTGTAAGGATAAAAGGAACCGTTAAGGCAAATGAAGAAGTAAAAGATACATTATATTTGTTAAGATTAAGGAGAAATAATTATGCAGTAATAATGAAAGATACAAAAGATATAAGGGGAATGATAAAAAAAGTTGAACCATGGGTTGCATGGGGAGAAATAGATAAAGAAACATTAAAGGAATTATTATTAAAGAGAGGAAGATTGGAGGGAAATAAAAGATTAACAGAAGATTATATTAAACAAACATTAAATATGGATATTGATACATTTGTTGAAAAATTATTAAATAATGAAATAGATTTAGATTCAATACCAAAAATAAAAAAAGTATTTAGATTAAAACCTCCATCAGGAGGATATCCAAGAAAGGGTATAAAGATTCCATATAATCAGGGAGGAGCATATGGGTACTATGGAAAAGATATAAATATATTATTAAAGAAAATGATATAAAATGGCGAAGAGACCCTGGAGAATATTCAAGGAAATTGAAAGACCATATACAAGATTTTCATATAGTAAATCGTATAATAAAATCCCAGGTGCTCCAGTATCAAAGTTAAGGATGCAGATTATGGGGATAACAAATATACCAAAAGATCAATGGAAATATGTAGGACATTTAATTGCATTACATAATGTTCAAGTATCAGATTATTCTTTAGAATCTGTAAGAACAAATATATTAAAATACTTAGAAGGTGAAGTAAAAGAATTCCTATTTATTGTAAGAAAATATCCACATCATGTTGTAAGAGAACATGCATTGGTATATGGTGCAGGTGCAGATAGAATTTCACAGGGAATGAGGCATGCATTTGGAAGACCATATACAAGAGCTGCGCAAGTATATTATAAAGATATTGTTTTATCAATATATTATAATAAACCAGAATTTACAAATAGGATAAGTTTTTATTTAGATGTAGCAAGAAAAAAATTATCAGGAAAATATAAGAAATATATAGGAGAAAACAAACCAGAAGAAGTCATTTTATCATCTGTTGTCTAGATATTACATATTCTAATAATAATAGTTTTTTCAAATCTTTTATATCCTTAGAGATAAATAATCTTCCCCTTCCATATTTTACTATTTCTTTTGCAATTTTTTCTCCTTCATCATTTAATTGTATTCCAATTATAGATATATAATAATATTGACTTAATTCCTTAGCTAACCTTAAAGTTCTTTCTACAGGATTTTTTCCTTTTGTTGGTAAAGCATCTGTTATTAATATTATATGCCCATTTTCGCCTTTATTTAATAAATAATTAAATGCTAAGGCAATATCTGTACTTCCATTTGGTATAATTCTTAATATATCTATTATATCTTTTAATCCTCTAACATTATTATATTCTTTAACAATCTTATCATTAAATAATATTATATCTAATAGGTTATTATCCTCCAATATCTTCGATGTTAGTAATATTAAAGCCTTTTTTGCCTCAAATATTTTTTCTCCAATCATACTTCCAGATACATCTAATAAAATTATATATTTACCACCCTTATTTTCTCTATTAACATTAATAACAAATCTTACTGCATCTTTATTCTTTATATATTTTCTTATCGTTTCTTTTATATCAATTTTATTATATTTATCTCCTATACTAAAATATTTTTTGTAAAATTCTTCATCATTTCCAATATAATATGATGAGTATTTTCCATACTCAAATATTCCTTCAATTTCCTTTTCTATATTTCCTATTAAATATTTAGAATATTCCATTAAAGATTTTTCAGTCAGTTCTCCCTTTTCATCTATATATCCTTCGCTAATTAATATTTCCTTTATTTTATTTAAAGATTTCCTAAATTCTTTATTAAATCTATAATCTTTATCTTCTCTTATCCTTTTTTCATCATATTCTGTTAATTTTGATAATATATCTGAATATTCCTCTTTGTTTTCCATAATTTTATCTATATCAAATATTGGATATCCTTCTTTTATCATTTTTTCAATCAATTCATTTATATTTTTCTTAATATCTTTTGAACTATATTTAAAAGATTCTCCAGGTCTATTCATTAAATTTTCTGAATCAACTCCGAAAGTCCTTTCCAATTATAAAAGAATTCCATTGATTTTTTACATATTCTTCTTCATTTATTTCCATTTTATATGATGGTTTTAATCTTATCCTATGTGGTAATATTGATAGTAAAGATTCGAATATATGTTGAATTTCAACATTTTCTTTCTTATCTATTATTGCTAAAGCTTGTGCTTTTTCATAAATACCAATTGTAGATCTAACAGATGGTTTCCTTTCCAATTTATCATCTTTTCTTAATTTTTGTATAAATTCAATTGTTAATTCCAATAATTTTTCAGGGAAATTAACATCCAAACTTTTTCCATATTTTAATATAATCTTCTTTTCTTCTTCAATATCTTTTGGATAATCCAAATTTATTATATCAAATCTATCCAATAATACATCAGATATTTTTTCAGTTCCATAATAACTTTCAGGATTCATTGTAGCAATAAATATTATATCCAAGGGTATTTGAAATTCATATGTTCCAATTGTTATTTTCTTTTCTTCTAATAATTCTAATAAACTATTTTGAACCTTTGGAGGTGCTCTATTTATTTCATCAAAAAATAATACACCATGGTGTGCTCTAAATATTTTTCCAGGTATAAAAGATTCTAAAGAATGTATTCCATATTTTAATGCTTTTGAAGGATCAATATCTCCAATTAAATCTTCTACAGATAGATCATAAGAACCCTGTATTCTAATAAATCTATCTTCTCCTCTTATTTTTATAAAGGGACCCTCCCTCCATTTTTTTCTATATTCTTCAGAGACAAAAGGGAATTCTTCATATGCCCACAAAGGAATTCCTTCTGGAAAATCAATTTCAGGTAATAGTTTTGCTATATTTTTTGCTAGGGTTGTTTTTCCAGTACCAGGAGGACCTATTATTAATATATTCCTTCCAGAAATTAATGAAGATAATATTTGTCTCTTTGCATTTTCTTGTCCAATTATAGAATCAAATGGATCTTTTCCCTCCTTAATATAATTATTAATTATTATATCCCTTATCTGTTCTCTTATTTTGATCATATTAATTATTTTATATTTTTCTTTAAAATATTATAATTATGTTTATATTTTACAATTTAAAGGGAGTAGCAATAGATCTGGATGGTACACTTGTAAATAGCTTAAAGGTTTATGATGAAGTTCATAAAAAAATATTAGAAAAATATAACATAAAGTTAGATGGATCATTAGACAATTTTGGAATGTCTCCAGAAGAAATAATATATGATATAGTAAATAGATATAATTTAAGTATACCAATTGATGATTTAAAGAAAGAATTTGAAAATATGATATTAAATGAATATATAGAAAAGATAAAATTTAATCCTGGAGCAAAACAAATATTAAATTATTTTAAGGATAAAAAATATAAAATGGCAATTTTTACTTCAAATACTAGAAGATTAACAATAGAGATATTAAAACATCTACATATAGATAATTTATTTGATATTATAATAACTTCTGATGATGTAAAACAGACAAAACCAGATCCGGAGGGTTATATTAAAATAATAAAAGGATTTTCTGTATTACCAAATGAAATATTGGCAATAGAAGATTCTATATATGGTGTTATTGCTGCAAAAAGGGCTGGAATAAATGTAATAGGGGTTGCTAGTGGTGTAAATAAAAAGAGAGAATTAATTTCTGCAGGCGCTACAATGGCATTTAAAAATTTAAAGGAATTATACAATTACCTTATAGAAGAAGATAATAAGAACAATCAAAATAATAATCAATAAAATAATTAACAATATAATTGATAGTTGGTAAGAATTTGATATTAATATTGGTATTGGACCTATCAATATCAATCCAGCAAATTTTGTATTAGAAGAATTTGATAATGAGTAAATAAATAATAAAATAATTGAAATAAATAGAAAAATAATTGATAAAATCAAAAATATATTATTATTCACTTTAAACTTAATTTATAAAATTTTGAATGGCCAAAATGAATTATCAGATCAAATCCATATTTATCTAAATATATTGGCATATCGCATCCACCAAAATCCGATCCAAACCAAATATATATTTCAATATCTTTATATTTTTCCTTTATTTTATCATATATTTCTTTTGAATATGGTTTTAGTCCATCAGGAAATTGTAATAATATTTTTTTATATTTCTTTTTATCCAATGTTTCAAATATCCTATCTAATTCAAAATCTATTTCCATTTAAATATTTTTAATATATTATCTATAAAGCTATTCTTAATCTTTAATTCCTTTCCAGTTATTTTTTCTGCAATTTTTATTATATCTCTAGAAGCTATAGAATTTATATTATAATCTATTAAAGGTATACCTTTATTCATTGAAATTTGTACATTTTCATCATAATGTATTATTCCTATTATTTTCTTTTTAAAAAATTTTTCAGCGTTTACGTAATCTATATCCTTTTTTATCTTATTTAAAACAATTCCAAAAGTTTTTATATCTAAATTATCTAATACTTTTGTAACTCTATAAGAATCAAACATTGCAGATTTCTCATAGTTTGTTATAATTATAACTTCTTCAGAAGCTTTTAAAGCCTCTAAAGCTTCTTTACCAATTCCAGCAGCAGAATCTATAATAATATAATCAAAATCATCATATATTTTCATTATTCCATTATGTAATTTCTCCGTGGAAATATATATTAAATCTTTTATATCCAAACTTCCTGGAATTATATAAAAATTATCTTCATATTCTTTTATACAATCATTTATTTCAATTTCTCCCCTTAAAAATTTATGTATATTGTTATTTTCATTACCCAACCCTAGATTTATTGATACATTTGGTGTAGTTAGATTAAAATCAATTAATAATGTTTTAAAATTTAATAATGAGAGAGCCCTTGATAAATTTATAGAAAAGAAAGTTTTTCCTACTCCACCTTTCCCAGAAGATATTGTATATACTTTTGCCATTATATATATTTGTTAATAATTGTAGAAAATTTTTTAACTGATTCTAAAATATCTTTTAATGTCTTTATATTTATTTCAAATTCTTCTCCACTTAGTGTCCTAAATTTTATAATCATACTTTTTCTATATTCATTTATTATCCTTGCATCAGAATTTAAAGCAAGCTTTAATAGTTTATAATACTTTAATGATTCTTCAAGTTCTTTATCCTTTGTAATTTCAATTATTTTTTTATATCTTTTCATTGGACTATCGGGAATTTCATCAATCTTTTTATTTTCATATAATTTCTTAAAAAATAATTCGATTGCATAATCATAATATTCAATAACTGCTTTTATAAAACTCCTAACAGTTTCCAATCCTTTATTATTTTTCAATGAAACATTAAATATATGTAAAACCTCTTTATATCTTCTATTATATTCTAAATTTTCTTCTAAATTAGGCATGATATGTAAATATTCGCAATATATACTAAAGCCGCGAAAATAATTATAAATATTATTATTTTATTTCTATTTAATTTTATTTTTGATTTTTCCTTTCCAAACTTATATAATCCGAGATATGTAAATATTGGTAATTGGTCGGGCATAATTTATATAGTTAGAAGAAATATATAAAAAAGTGGCCGTAGGAAGGTCTGCTTACCGATAAGCCACCGAGGAATCGGAGGGGGAAACCCCTGGCTACATAATAAGAAATCACGGACATATATCCTATGAAGATGAAGGGTTAATACCTGGAGGTAACTCCGGGTAAACTCGGAGAGGATATATGCACCTTGAGAAGTATGTCCTGGCGGTACAAGGCTTGTCCGCTTAGAAAAATATATACTAAAAGCAGCCTACGGCCACACTAATAGCTTTTTCCTATATATACATAATATTTTGCATCTTCATTACAAAATATACATTTTTTATTTTTTCCATCTTCAGGTATAATATCAGTTCCCCTTACATCTAATGAATATCTTTCTTTAATGTTCTTTGCACATTCTTCTCTCATGCAGAATGGTACTTTAAATGCTATATTTTTATCCAAATTATTTTCTAGATCTTTTAAATTATCTACTTTTAATATTTTATTTTCAAAATATTTTTTTGCCCTCTCTTTTAGATCTTTATCATATTCAATAATTAATTTATTTAATTCATTTAATAAATTTTCCAATTTTACTTCGTAATTTTTTGCTTTATTATTATATTGCCTTACAGATATTGTAACTGTATTATTTTCCAATTCTCTTTTACCAATAGATATTCTAAATGGGACTCCCAATAATTCATATTGGTTAAATTTCCATCCAGGGCTTTTTGTATCATCTTTATCAACTCTTACCCTATATTTTTCCTTTAATAAATTATATACATTCTCACAATATTCTAATATTTTGTTTTTTTCATCTTCAGAATAATATATTGGGATAATTATTATTTGAATTTTGGATATTTCAAAAGGTAATATTAGACCTTTATTATCTCCATGTATTGAAATTACTGCACTCAATGTTCTCATAGATATTCCAAAAGATGTCTGCCATACGAATTTTTTATTAATTAATTTATTTTCATTAAATTTATTTTTAATTATATCATTTATTTTATTTATTAAATCTTTATTATCTTCAGATATCTCTCCAGTAAATTTTATATTTTCTTCATATGATTTAATTAATTCTTTATTATTATATAACCTTATTTTTATTTTATTTTCAACAATTTCTATTTCATATCTATAATTATCTTCATTAAATGCCTCAAATTTATTTTTATCTATTTTTATAAAAGGATGTTCATCTTCAAAAATAATATTAAATGCTTTGGAAAAATTTCTTCCTAATAAATGGGTAGTTCCAATTTGCAAAAATTTCCCATCTGGTAATATAGTATCTGCAGCTAATGTATAATCTGCTCCGGCAAATTTATCCCAATTAGGTCTCCTTATCCATATATGTGGTAATGATAAATGATCCCAAAAAACTTTTGAATAAATTTCTATAGATTTTTTTATCATCCTTTCAGCATCATCTAAATCTTTATGTACAGTATGAGCTTCATTCCATAAAATCTCTCTTCCTCTAATTAATGGTTTTGTTGCTTTTGTTTCATATCTATATACGGTATTTGTCATATAAGTTAACAAAGGCAAGTCTCTATAAGATCTTATCCATAAAGAAAACATATAATACATTTCAGTTTCAGATGTAGGTCTTAATATATATTTTATATCTTTTTCTTCTTCTATTGGTTTTGATGGAGTAACATAAAATACTTCGGATTCAAAACCCTTTATATGTTCGCTCTCCCTTTTAAATATCTCATAAGGAATTAATATTGGAAACCAGTATGGCTCAAACCCATTTTTTTCTAATTCATCTTCTAAAATGTTCAATATTTTTCTAATTGTGAAATATCCATTTGGATAATAAACAGGCATTCCTTTTATAGGATATCTATCATCAATAATCTCAGAAATTCTTACTATATTGTTATACCATTCAGAAAAATTGGAATTCTTATCTAAATTACTTTCTCTCATAGTAGAAGAGATCTGATGATACATTTTTAAATATTATATCATTTAATATTATCTATATGATCTTCTCTACCTAGGGTAGAGAAGTGAGCCTGATGATTAAGATGAGGGGGATGAGAGGGAATATATAGTCTCAGGAACCCGCCCGGTGGATGCCTGGGCTCGGAAGCCGAAGAAGGGCGTGGCAAGCTGCGAAAAGCTGGAGGGAGGTGCATGCAACCGTTGATCTCCAGATTCCCGAATGGGATATCCTGCCAAAAGGCATCCCGTAAGGGAGGGGAACGCGGGGAAGGGAAACATCTTAGTACCCGCAGGAATAAAAAACAATTTGTGATTTCCTGAGTAGGGGCGACCGAAAGGGAAGGAGCCCAAACTGAATCCTCTAAAGTAATTTAGAGGAGATGTGGGGTAAAGGAACGGGAGCTTCCCGTTATTATATCCTCAGAACTCCGGTGAAAGTCCGGGGCCATAGAGGGTGACAGCCCCGTATGGGGATATAATAGTGGGATTTCCCGTTTCCGGAGTACCGGCGGTTGGATTTCCGTCGGGAATTTGGGGGAAACTAGCCCCCAAGGCTAAATACTCTCCGAGTCCGATAGCGTATCAGTAGGGCGACCGAAAGGTGAAAAGAACCCTTGGCAGGGGGTGAAAAGAGCCTGAAACCGGGCGGGGATTGTCTGGTAGGGCTAGTTAAGCACCTTATCTGGGAAAATCTGGTGACAGATGAGTACCAGATAGGGTGCTAGCTAGTTCTACCGTGAGTTTTGAAGAACTTGCGGGGGAGTATACCCGAGTGGCGAGGTTAAGGTTTATACCGAAGCCATAGGGAAACCGAAAGCCCGTAACCTGGTTTCCAGGTGAGGGGCACCGTCCCATAAGGGCGGTTTAGTCACTCGGGTATGACCGGAAGCCGGGCGATCTACCCCGGGGCAGGGCGAAGCGGGGTTTCCCGTGGAGGCCCGAAGAGGTGGGGCTTATCTCTCTCATGACCTCGGGGTAGAGGTGAAAAGCCACTCGGGCCCGGTTATAGCCGGTCCCCGCCGAAACTGACCCCAGCCAGGTCTCGGGTTGGGATCCCTATGGTGTAGAGATACGGATTCTGTACGGGTTTCCGTACGGAGTCCAACTCCGAAGCCATAGGGTCCGTAGCCCGGGAAACGGGGATTGCGGGAAAGCCGCAATTCCGAGACGGGAACAACCGAGACCGAGGTTAAGGCCCCAAAGTGCTGGCTGAACGATTTTGAAGGAGTCTGTCCCCTAAGACATCGGGGATGTGGGCCTAATAGTGGCTATCATCTAAGGAGTGTGTAACAACTCACCCGACGAGGGGATAGGCTCCGAAAACGGACGGGTCTAAGCCAGCCGCCGAGACCTCGGTCCGCTGGCATTGCCAGCGTGAGGTAGGCGGGCGTCCCGATGGCCTAGAAGGGTTCCTGAAAGGGAGCCTGGAGCCGTCGGGAATGAAGATCCCCGCGGTAGTAAGAATCAGACGGGTGAGAATCCCGTCGGCCGAAGGGGGAAAGGTTTCCCAGGCAATGAAAATCAGCCTGGGGTTAGTCGATCCTAATTCAGGCTCCGAGTGGAGTCTGGAGAAAGGGAAAGGGGTTAATATTCCCCTACCGCTCCGATAGATGCGGTAACGCAACATCCTTTCCCGACCCGGAAGGCTAGGCATACACGGGGGTGGGGTAAAACTCACTTACCGTGCTAAGGGGGATAGGACCGGGGAGTGCCGTCATGGCGAGAACCGGTCTAAACCCTAATGGGCCCGAAAGGGTTATGCCGAGGCCTTCCGGCAATGAAAAGGGAAAGGATGCGATTCGGAGCGATCGTACCGAAATCCAGAATAGGTCCCCTGGGTGAGCAGCCTAAGGCCGTGGGGGTCAAGCCGGTCCAGGGAACTTGGCAAATTGGTCCCGTAACTTCGGGAGAAGGGATGCCTGCGGTGTAGACCGCAGGTCGCAGTGACAAGGGCGGGCGGACTGTTTATCAAAAACATAGCTCCCAGCAAGCCCGAAAGGGTTTGTACTGGGGGTGACGTCTGCTCAGCACCGGTATCTGAATCCCCCGTTCAAGGGGGGTAAGGACCGGTAAACGGCGGGGGTAACTCTGACCCTCTTAAGGTAGCGTAATGCCTTGCCAGTTAAATGCTGGCTCTGCGAACGACGTAACTAGCCCGCCACTGTCCCGGGCCGGCGCCCCCTGAAAAGCTATCCTGGTGAGAAGGCCAGGGACTTCCGATGGGTAAAAAAGACCCCGTGAAGCTTAACCGCAGCCTGTTGTTGCTCTGAAGAACCTGGTGTGTAGGGTAGCGGGGAGCAATGAATTCCTGCCGCTAGGTAGGAAGGATGCGACGATGAAACACCCGCCTCCAGGTTCTTCAGGGCTAACCCGAAAGGGGACAGCGGCAGGTGGGCGGTTTGGCTGGGGCGGCACCTTGCCGAAAAGGTATCGGCAGGGTCCATAAGGTCAGCTCAGGCGGGTCAGGAATCCGCCGTAGAGGACAAGGCCAAAAGCTGGCCTGACTGTGCCCTGACCATCAAGGGGCACAGGGGGGAAACCCGGGCCTAGCGAACCCCGTACTCTCACTAGTGGGGGTACGGGCTGGCGGAAAAGCTACTCCGGGGGTAACAGCGCCGTCGCGGGCGAGAGCCCCCATTGACCCCGCGGTTTGCGACATCGATGTCGTCTCTCCCCATCCTGGTGGTGCAGAAGCCGCCAAGGGTGGGGGTGTCCACCCATTAAAGGGGATCGTGAGATGGGTTCAGAACGCCGCGAGGCAGTTCGGTTATAACTGTCGGAAGTGCTGGCTGCCTGAGGGGAAGGTCCGCCTAGTACGAAAGGAACGGCGGGCCGGGGCCTCTGGTATACGGGCTGTCCGAGAAGGGCATGCCCGGTAGCTACGCCCTAGGGGATAAGCCCTGAAAGCATCTAAGGGTGAAGCCCCCCTCAAAAATAGGCAGCCGTTAAGGGGTCGGATAAAAGATCCGACTCAGAGCGGCGGTGTAAGCTCCGAAAAGGAGTTCAGCCGACCGCTTGAAGTTCCCGTGAGACTATATATTCCCTCGACCCCAAAAATTTTATTCAATATTATAATATCTCAAAATATTTTCTTTATTATAATAATACATTTGTATAATTTTACTGAATGTTTGAAAATCTGAAATATTTAATTCAGATAATCTATATAATAATTTTACTCTTCTAATATATTCTTCATACAATTCTTTGTATCTTATTCCATAATCATTTTCAATTAATCTAAATAAATATTTTTTAGGATTTTCTAAGTATTCTCTTTTAAAAGGATTCCATTTATATGCAATATTAAATCTATTATATTTTATAATTTCATTAATTTCTTTAATTCTCCTCAAATTTGTTCCAAGAAAATTATCATGTTGCATTATTACGACAATGTTTAATAATTCAATTAGTGATGGAGATAAATTTATTGGTGGTGTTGTTAATCTACTTATTAGAGCTTTTGTACTTTCAGCATGCATTGTTGATAAAGATGAATGACCCGATGCCATTCCCTGAAACATTACATATGCCTCCTCTCCTCTTACTTCTCCTACAATTACATAATCTGGCCTTTGTCTAAAAGACATCCTCAATAATTCAAACATATCAATTTCTCTATTTTTATCAGAAGAATATTTTACTACAGAAGGAATCCAGTTTGGATGATATAACCTTATTTCTCTTGTATCTTCAATCGAAACAATTCTAGCATTTGGTGGTATAAACATGGATATTGCATTTAGCATTGTTGTTTTTCCAGAAGCTGTACCTCCAATTATAATTATATTTTTTCTAAATTCTACTGCTAACCATAAATATGCAAATATTTCCGGAGTTGCACTTCCCAATCTTATTAATTCTATTGGAGTCCATGGAATTTCCCTAAACTTTCTTATTGTAAATGTTGGACCATGTGTAGTAATTTCTTGCGAATATGTTGCATTTACTCTTGATCCATCTGGTAATGTTGCATCTAAAATTGGTTCTGCATAAGATATATGTTTCCCAGCCCTCAATGCAAATTTTTCAATTAAATCTCTAATTTCTTTATCATTTAAGATTATATTTGTCCTTAAATTTCCGAAATATCTATGAACAACAAATATCGGATAACCTGGACCTGAACATTCAATATCCTCAATCAATGGATCTCTTAATAAAGAATCTACCTTATTATACCCATAAAGATCCCTAAAAATATAATAAAATATTTTTTCATAAGAGGATTGTCCCAATTGTATTCCTAAATCATTTAGTACAAAATCGTATAATCTTTGTAAATAACTTATAGCATCATTTAAATTATTAATTTCGGATAATTTAATATATAATAATTTTTCAATATAAAAAATTATATTTTTATATATTTTTTCTTCATTTTCAGTTAATTTTGGCTCTATTATTTCGTAAACAAGATCATATGTACTTCTATCAAAATATATATGTGCATAGGAAAAAGGTTCCACAATTGGGTAAGTTATATTTGTTTCAAATTTATTTTTAGGTACATTTATTTTTATATCATTAATAAATTTAATGTTTATCATGATAAAGATTAATATACTCCAGAATATATAAACTATTCATAATGATTAATAAGAATGTTCTAATAAACCTGGAAAGGGATATAGAGGAAATAGAAAGATATATTGATAAATTAAAAAATATTTTAAAGGAAATAAAGAGAAAGGAGGAAATGAAGAAATATTTTCAAAAATTATATTTGAATGGATATTTTGATGAAAAAGAATATAAAAGAAGGTTAACAATAATTGAAAAGAAAATAAAATATTTAGAGAAATCTAAATACTTAATATTATATGATTTAATTAATTTAATAAATAATAGTCAAAAAATAATAGAATTTTTAAAGAATATAGAAGAAAAAAGCGAAGAAGAGAATAAAAATATACAATATTATCAAATGAAGATAAATGATACAATAAATTATATTAGTAAAGTTTATCCAGAAATATTTAAGAAAGAAGAAATAAAGATTGGTAAGAGATTTATTGAAGCATCAAACATATTATTTAGAAAGAAGGAAGAAAAAAAGAAGAAAATAAAATTTAAATTAAAGTTAACTGAAGAACGTAAAATAAATTATTATCAAGAGATTAAAAATATATTAATAAGATTTTCATATAAAATATTTGGGGGAATATCTAGAAGAATCTTAAATAGTAGTCCAAAATTATATTTCTATTTAAAATACTCATTAAAAGAAGCATATTATAATATAGAACCTGATGAATTATTATCTATTATGTTTTTATTTTCATCAATTATTATTCTTACTTCAACATTTATCTCATTGTACCTTCTAAATATTTTCTATTTAGTTTATGGTTTAGTAGGATTTTTATCTGTAGTAGGATTACTTGTCTTATATTTCAATTATAAAAAACAGAGCATAGTAGAAGATATAAATAGAAATTTACCATTTGCTATAATACATATGGCATCATTAGCAGATGCTGGGATAGAAGTAAAGTATATAATAAAAATAATAAGTGAAACTGAGGAATATGGATATTTATCAAAAGAATTTAAAAAAATATATGATAAAATAAACTTGGGAGAAGGATTGGTGGAATCATTAAGATCCGTTGCGGATGATACATTATCAAAAGATCTAAAAGATTTTTTAGAGGAATTAATATTAACAATTACCTCTGGAAGAAAGATATCCGAATTCCTAATATTATACTCTCAGCAGGAAATGATTAGATATAATACATTTTTAAAGAAAGTTAATCAGGTAATGAAGACATTTTCAGATTTATATGTTGGTATGGTATTAACAATTCCAATGATAATAATATCGGTTGGAGTAATGTTATTATCAATATTACAACAAACATACAATATAAATATTCAAGGATTATTAGAGATAATTACATATATAGGATTACCTGCTATTAATATTGGCTTTATAATATTGTTTGATAAATTAACAAAAGAATGAAGGAAGAAATAATTGATATATTTATTATTATAGTTCTTATATTTTTATTTTATTTTGTATTTAATTTTAGTATTTTAAATTCAATTGTAACTGGGATAATAGTTGGTATATTTCCATATTTAATCTATCAAACAATTATTAATAATATAGAAAAAGAAAAAGAAGAACAATTTATTAGATTTTCAATTGATTTAATTGGATTATTAAAATCGGGATTATCATTACCAATTGCACTAAAACAATTGGAAAAAAATGATTATGGGAGAATTAATGAACTAGTAAAAAATCTATCTTCAAGAATTGATTGGGGTGTTAGTATTGAAGATTCATTTACAGAATTTGCAGAGGAAAGTAATAGTAGAATGATTAAGAGGACTATACAATCTTTAATAGATATATACAAGGAAGGAGGAAATCTTGAACAAGGATTGGAAGCAATTATAAATAGTATAATGGAAATTAGAAAAATAAAAGAAGATAAAAAGGCAGCAATACATGAAAACATAATTCATTCTTATATTGTATTTGCTTTTTTCTTAGGTATAGTATTTACATTTCAAATATTTTTATTACCATTTTTACAAATTTCATTACCTGGACAAGCTTCAAATGTTAATTTTAATTTTATTAATAATTTAATGTATTATATGTCAATAATTCAAGCAGTTTTTGCTGGATTATCAATGGGAAAGATGTATGATGATTCATATAAAGCTGGTGCAAAGTATGTAGCAATATTTCTATTTATGGTTATAATATTATTTAATGTTATAATACCAATTGTTCCAAAAGGTATGTTTTTAATAAATATAAATATGTAAAATTATTTCTTTGCCTTCATAAACTTAGAAGATTTAGAAGCTCCAATACCTGGTGCTGAATGTTGAACTTTCTTTGTTGTATGAACAAATTCTCCCAATCTTCTTCCAATCATTTCTGGTTTTATTTCAAATTCAACAAATTCTTTCCCATTATATACCCCAACCTTTGCACCAACAATTGAAGGTAATATAACAATCTCTCTTGCATGTGTTTTTATTGTTTTCTTATATTTTCCCTGTAATTGTAAATAGCATTTTTTATAGAAATTTTCCCATTCTGGTGGAAATCCAATTTTTAATCTTCTTAATAATGTCCTTCTTGTCCTACTATCTGCAACTTTTTGAGCAAATTCTTCAATACTCATGTTTTTTAATTGATCCAATGTATATCCCCTAATCATGAATTCTGGCATTATTTATATTTAATATATAATTTTTATAAATAATATTTTGAAAGATAATCTAGAATATTTTTTATGCCAAAAACATACTTTTCTTTCATAGAAACTATTTCATATATAAAATTTAGCATATCTTTGTAATCTGTAAATATATAAGGTTCTTTATTTAAATATTTTGATATATAGTATTCTGAAACATTATATGCAATATTATAAAAATATTTGTTCTTCTTTTGTATTAAATATTTATATTTTTCCTCTTTTTTATAATTATATAATAAAAAAGATAGTAAAACACCCTCTATTGGTAATATTAATATTGAGTTTTCCTTTATTTCAATCTCTTCAATTTTTTTATATATATTTAAATTAATTTTAAACCCCATATTGAATTTTTTATCTATCTTATTTATTATATCTAAAACAAAATCTTTTGTATTTGATTCTAGTGCAATTATATTTATATTAGAATTTCTTTTGAATTTTTTTGAATTTCTAATTTCCCTTTTTGTTAATCTTTCATATATGTTCATTTTACATTTTTAAATGAGTTAAATGGATATGCATAATCAAATATATCTTCAATATCCTTTTTATCAACCCTCTCATTTATTCTTTCCAATGCTCTTTTAACATCTACTCTAATTTCATTTAATTCTCCCCCATAAAATATTCCAGATCTTTTTCTTATTGGTTCTAATGATTTTAAATAATTATAATATTTCTCTAAAATTAATTTTGTTGCTTTATATAATGAATAATGAGTATGTGCCTTAATTAATATTAAATCTGTTAAATATTCATTTTTTATAGCATCTTTTGTAATTTCAATTTCCTTAATTAAATTATATAAATTATGTTCTGCTAATATTTTTATTAATTCTTTATTATTATAATCTTTTATTTCTTCTATATGATATATATTATTTTTAGTTTCAATGTAAAAGTTCTTTATTTCATCATATCTAAATGTACCATATGGTGTTAATATTCTCTTATCTTTAGCAAACAATATATATGAGGCAGAATCGAAAATATCAAAACCTAAATATATTGATAGTGGAATTATCAATGTATGACCCATTCCAAATAAATGAATAGGTTTATTAAATGGTAATAAAATTTTTGGTTCGATTGCCAATTCTAATAATTTATAAAAATTGTATTTTATCATATATGGAACAATTGTACCAATTGCAAATATATCTACATCTAAATTTTTTACATATTCAGCAGCTTTTTTCCTTAAATCAATATAAATCCCACCCTGTATTGCTCCATTAATTAATCTATCCCCCTTTAATTTTATCCCTTCTTTTATCCTTTCAATTGTAATATTTAATTCATTTTCAGCTTCTTCTTTAGATTTATCAATATCTGTTGGTATATCTAAGACATTTAATATGTCAGAATTTATTCTTATTTGATATTCAATAATTTCTCTATTATTTATTTCTAAATCTTTTTTATAATGCAACATTTGATATGATCCCGAATCAGTTTCAATAATTCCATCAAAATTTAAGAATTTATGTATATCACCATCAAATTTTCTTCTATATAATATATATGCATTTGTAATTATTGCATTAATTCTATATTTTTTTATTGTTTCTATTGGTAAAATATTCTTATAGGGATTTATAACTGGTAAAAGTAATGGTGTTTCTAATTTTTTATTTTTATATCTAATAATTCCTATTCTTCCAGCTCCATCTCTATATTTTATTTCGAACATTATTTTATAATATAAGAAAATTTTATTTGGGGATTGCAGCGGAATTAACTAGATCCAGCCGCAGGTTCCCCTACGGCTACCTTGTGACGACTTAGCCCCCCTCGCCGTTTCCCGGTTCGACCCGCTTTAACGGGCCTCACCAGGAAACGACTCGGTTGGCTTGACGGGCGGTGAGTGCAAGGGGCAGGGACGTATTCACCGGGGGAATAGTGACCCCCGATTACTAGGGATTCCACCGTCATGAGGGCGAGTTACAGCCCTCAATCTGGACTGAGAGCGGGTTTCTGGGATTTCCTTCCCCTTTCGGGGTCGGTTCCCATTGTCCCGCCCATTGTTGCGCGCGTGTAGCCCGGGAGATTAGGGGCATGCGGACTTGCCGTCGCCCGCGCCTTCCTCCGGGTTTCCCCGGCAGTCCCCGTAGTGTACCGGAGAGGAAATCCTCTCCGTCGTAACTACGGGTGCGGGTCGCGCTCGTTTCCTGACTTAACAGGATACCTCACGGCACGAGCTGACGGCAGCCATGCACCTCCTCTCAGCGTGTCCGGTAAGGTCTTCAGCCTGACCATCATCCTGCTGTCGCTCCCGGTAAGGTTTCCGGTGTTGGGTCCCATTAACCCGCACACCCCACCCCTTGTGTGCCCCCCCGCCTATTCCTTTAAGTTTCAGCCTTGCGGCCGTACTCCCCAGGCGGTGGGCTTAACGGCTTCCCTACCCCACTGAGTGGACTCTAAGTCCACCCAGCAGGTAGCCCACAGAGTTGACAGCTGGGACTACAGGGGTCTCTAATCCCTTTTGATCCCCCAGCTTTCGGCCATCACCGTCGGGATCGGAATAGCCAAGCGCCTTCGCCTCGGGTGGTCTTCCCGGGATTGCTGCATTTCGCTACTCCCCCGGGAATACCCTTGGCTTCTTCCGTCCCCTAGACTAGTAGTAACCCCTGCACGCCCACGGAATTATTGCCGTGGATTTCACAGGGGTCACACCAGCCCGGCTACGGCCCCTTTAGGCCCAGTAATCGAGGCCATCGCTCGCAGCGGGGGTATTCCCGTGGCGACTGCCACCCCTCTGGCCCACTGCTTATTCTGGGAGCTTTTTACACTCCCAAAAAGCCTGGGGAAGACCCCAGGCACTCTCCCTCCCCCCGTCAGGCTTTCACCCATTGCGGAGGTTTCGCCCCTGGTGCATCCCGTAGGACCTCGGCCCTTGTCTCAGTGCCGATCTGGGGGCTCCCGCTCTCACGGCCCCTACCCGTCTTAGGCTTGGCGGGCCATTACCCCGCCAACTACCTGATAGGCCGCCGACCTCCTCTCGGGCGGAACTGGGAGGGATTATCCCAGTCCTTTTCGGAAATGGGGGAATTCCACACCCCATTTCCTATGGAGAATTACCCTCAGTTTCCCGAGGATATTCTCCTCCCGAGACAGAGTTATCGACGTGTTACTCAGCCGTGCGGTGGGATACCTTACCCGGTATCCCTAGCCTCCCATGGGTTAGTCGGAAGGAGATAGCGATGGCCCCCCGCAGGATCAACGGGAATTCGGCGGATTTCCGCCGCGGGCCTAGCCCGAAAAGTACGGCCGCAGATTCCGCTGCAATTATCCCCTTTCAGATATACTCTACATATGTGCCATGTACATCATATATCATATGATGTACATGGCTATATTAAGACAATATTACTATAATATTTTAAAAATCTTAATATTTATAAAGCTCTCATTCTAGCTATTTTTCTTAGTCTCTTTTCTTCTCTAATTCTTCTTCTCTGCCATTTCCATCTAGATCTTAAGTATTTTTTCCATCTCCTTGAGCTTCTCCTCATTCAAAATAATAAATGATAATAATATTTTTAAATTATGATAGATTAGCTATCCCATCTATAAATCCAATGAGAATACCCAAAGAAATTAATAAAATCCCAACCCATTTTGGTATTCCTTTTTTATATGAAGATATATATAAGATTATGATAGAAATTAATAAAACTAAAAATGCTGAAATAATTGGTATAACATCTTGACTAGAAAATTTTATTGGAGATATCATTCCAAGAATTCCAGTAAATATTGTGAAAGCCGATATTTCTTCTCCAGATATTGATGCCATACTAATATTAAGATCCTTATCTTTAAACCAGGAAAAATGACCATATAATATATCTGGTAATGTAAATAAAATTAAGGATATTGCATAACCAATTAATGGTATAGATAAATTTAATCCTTGTAAAGTATTTGAAATATTATTTAATATATTTCCACCAATATATATTATTGATATTGCTAGAGCAATTTCTAAAGAAAAAACCGTTGCCTTAAAATATTCATAAAATGAACTTTTAGGTATGTATATATTTTTTTCGCTTTTTTTCCTATATTTATACAATAAAAATATAGAAATTATAATAAATATAAGATATAAAATAGATCCGGAAAAGAAATTTATTTGTTTAAATATCAATACAACAACTTGTGCTATTATTGAAATCATAATTAGAGATAGTACATTACTATCAATCATTCCCTTCTTAAAATTAAATGCTAATATAAATGAACCTAAAGTAATTGTATAATCTAATACTACATTATATAATTGAAAATAATATCCTAGTTTTGGATCTCCATTTAATGCTACTGATAAACCCGGTAAAAAAGATTGCAAAGCAGAAGCTATTCCTGCTGTATATATTAATAAATAATGTTCTGGCCATGAAGAGTAATATTTTGAATATTTTTCAATATACTTTAATATAATATTTTCAGATAAATATATTAGAAAAGCATATATAAGTAAAGGTATAAGAGTTGATATGATAATTATTAAGTAATTTGTCATAAAAGATTAATAACTATCAAGATTTAATAATTTTCTATGGATGACTGTATATATTGTAAAATTGCAAATAAAACATTGACATCTTATATTTTATATGAGGATAATGATATAATATGTGTATTAGATATTTTGCCACCTTCAAAAGGATCCTTTTTAGTATTTCCAAAATTACATATAGAAGATTATACAAGTTTAAATGATGAAATAAATCAAAAAATGTTTACAATTTCAAAATATATATCAATAGTATTAAAAAATAAATTGAAATTTGATGGATTAAATATTCTATTATCTTCTGGAGAAACAGGACAAAAATATAGACATATTGTTATTCAGGTTATACCGAGATTTAAAGATGACAATATTAAAATATATTTTAATAGATTTAGAGAAGATCCTTCTTTTTTAGAAGAATTAAAGAAATATATAACTACAGAATTAATAAGGATGAGCCAACAATATTTAAATTCTGAAAAAAAGGAAGAGAGGGAGGAAATAAAAAAAGATATAGATTATAAATTATTAAATCAGTGGTTTGAAAAAAGAATATAAATAAATATTTTAAAGATATTTTATGGCGGATCTTAAGGATGATATATTGAATAGTGAATATAAAGATAGAGTACTCGGAATAATGGAATTTAAAGAAAAGAATGAGAATATAATGAATTTATTGAAAGAATTGATTTATTATAGCTCAATAATGGTAAGGGATGACTTATTTGAAAAATATAAAAGAGAGATAGAAGTTTATAAGCATTGGATAATAATTTTATCAGATTTTGATTTAAGTCCAGAAGAGAAAGTAAAATTAAAGGCATCTTTTCTAGAAAAATATTTGCAAAAAATAAAAAATGAAAAATTGGATATATGGTTACATGTTTTATTAATTGAAGACATAAGAAACATTGCTATGGATTCAAGATTTGAGTTATTAGATTTATTAGCAATTGGAAATGTAATATATGATAAAGGAATATTTGGAATATTTAGGTTAACAAGTGTTCATAAAAAATTAATAATCGATATATTACAGAAATATGTTGTTGCATATGTTTTGGCAGGATCTCAAGTAAAGGGAAGAAGTGTTGAATCCTCCGATGTAGATATATATGTTGTAATTGATGACACGGATGTTAAACAACATACATTTGAAGAATTAAAAATGAAATTAATGGATTTAATATTAAATAAAGCAATAGAAGCTAAAATATTAGTAAACTCTAATAAAGAATTACATCCGCAAGTTTATACTCTAACAGAATTCTGGTTAGCAATGTCAGAATCAAATCCGGTAATAATTACATTCTTAAGGGATGGAATACCATTATATGATAGAGGAATGTTTATTGCATGGAAACAATTATTATTAAAGGGAATTATAAAACCATCACAAGAGGCTGCTAATAAATATATAATTGCTGCGGAAAATGCATTGAAAGAAGCTAGAAATAAATTGAAAAATATGATAAATAATTTAATAATTGAAGATTTGGCAGTTGCAATGGTTACTTCTGCTCAGGCAGTAATAATGGATTATGGTTTGTTACCAGGAGATCCAAAAGAAACTCCAGAGATGTTAAAAAAATTGTTTGTAGATAAGGGAATATTGAGTATGGAATATGTAAATATATTATCTGAAGTATGGAAAATGAGAAAAGATTTTGAGCATGGTAAAGTAAATGAATATAAATATGAGGATTTAATGAATGTATTTGAAAAGGCTGAGAAATTTATATCTGAAATGAAAAATATAAAGCAGATTATTGATAAAGAGAATGAAAAGAAAACAATAGATAATTATATATTAATTTATGAAGAACTAAAGGTAAAGTTCCAGGATTTATTTAATGTTGAATATAATAACTATGTAAAAGAAAAAATGCCAATAGAATATAATGGATTAGAAAATTTGGAAAATAATATTAAGAATTATAAGGAAAAGAAGTACGATATAATTGAAATGGAAAAATTAAAAGAATCCTTATTATATCATATTAGGAATATAAGAAATTTAATTGAAAATAAGAGGGAAGAAATACTGTTGAGATTTAAATATTCAATAATGGATAAAGAAAAAAATAAAAACTATGATCTATATTTGTCAAAATCTAAATTATATATAGTAACAGAAAATGGAATTGATATATATGATAATAATGGGAATAAAATCGGTACATTTAATGATCCAAAATATAGAGAAGAAATGATCAAAGATATTAGCAAAGATGGTTTAAATTATTTAGATAATAATATAATTGGTGTACTAAATAAAATATTTAAAGATTATTATATATCAAAATAGAGATGAAGGGAGTAATATTAAATTATAGGATGGGTAGGCATCATATATATCCAAATCAGGTAATAGTAAAATTTGAAAATATAAATAATAAGTATGAGGCAAGTAAATATATTGGAAAGCATGTAATATGGGTAAGTCCAGGAAAGAAAATTTTTATTGGAAAAATTGTTGATGTACATGGAAATAAGGGTAATTTAAGGGTTAGATTTAATAAAGGAATACCTGGACAAGCTTTGGGAGATATTGTTTTATTAATAGATAATATAGATAAAGTAAAGGAAATAAGGGAAAAAATAAAAAATGCAAAAGATATAAATCAAATAAGGAGTATTTTAATTAATGCTTAAATTTACTGGAACTGAAGGTTTAATATTTTTTGATAAAATTTTAGTTATTTCTGATTTACATATTGGTATAGAAAAGGAATTATATAAAAAGGGGATAAATATTCCTTCTCAAGTAAATTATTATATAAATAAAATAAAGAAAATTTATGAAAAGTATAAAATAGAGTATTTAATAATTGATGGGGATTTAAAACATAATATACCTGAAACAAGTTTACAGGAAATGTCAGATATTCCATACTTTATAAATGAAATTTCTCAATATTTCAAGAAAATATATATAATAAAGGGGAATCATGATGGAGATATTGAAGAATTAATTAATGGAATAAATAATGTTAAAATTTTAAAAGCATTAAAAATAAAAAATGTTGTATTTACTCATGGAAATTTGAATACAAAGTTAAATGGAAAATATTATGTTATCGGGCATCATCATTTTGCAAAAAGTATTTCTACAAGTATTGGGGAAAGTATATATGAAAAAGTTTTCGTAATTGGTTATAAAGATAATAAAGTAATTATAATTTTACCTGCATTTTCTGATTTAGCTGGATTATGGGATACCGGAGAATTTCAAGGTCCAATTGCAAAGGGGATAAAAAAATATGAAGTATATACTCTAGATGGAATTTTAATTGAGGAAAAGGAAGTTTAAAAAATTTTAATATTGTATAAAATGTTTAGTTTTATTTATTAAATTAATTTTGTTTCTAAGATTCTTTTAATTTTTAATTAATTTATGTAAATAATTGGAATTATTCTTTATTGCATCATTTCTAACTATTTTTTTTAAAAGAATTTTTTATTTTTTCAATACTTTTAAATGCTATATTTATAAAAAATTTTTAGAAAAATATAAATTATCTATGACATATAAACTTAATAAAAAAGTAGAAGAATTATTCTTTGAAAGATTTAAAGATTTTAATCCAATTCAAAAAATAGCAATTCCCGAAATATTAAATGGAAATAATACCTTAATTGTTGCACCTACAGGATCTGGAAAAACAGAGGCTGCGATATTACCTGTATTTTCAAAAATATTGGAATTAAAGGAAAAAGGAGTTGAAAATCAATTATTAGGAATTTATATATCTCCATTGAGAGCATTGAATAGAGATTTATTGGATAGAATAAAATGGTGGTGTGATAATTTAGGTATAACTGTTGCAGTAAGACATGGAGATACAGAGGAAAAAGAAAGAGCAAGATTATCCAAAAAACCTGTAGAATTTTTAATAACAACGCCAGAAACTTTCCAAATATTATTTTTAGGAAAAAGATTAAGAGAACAATTAAAAACAGTAAAATATGTTATTATTGATGAATTGCATGAATTATTAAATGAAAAAAGAGGAATACAGCTATCTTTAGGTTTAGAAAGATTGGTAAATTATGCTGGAGAATTTCAGAGGATTGCAATATCTGCAACAATAGGAGATTTGGATGAAGCTGCAAAATTTATTTTTGGATATAGGAATTATAAAATTGCATATTGGTATGCAGAGAAAAAATATCATATAGAAGTATATTATCCGGAAATTGGTGAAGAAGATTTAAAATTGTCAAGGAAATATAATTGGAATCCAAAAATAGCATGGAGTTTAAGGAAAATAAAGGAAATATTAGATAAACATAAATCTGTAATAATATTTGTAAATACAAGAGAAATGGCAGAATTATTGTCTTCAAGATTTAAGGTTTGGTTACCAGAATATAAGATTGAAATACATCATAGTTCTTTATCAAGAGAGGTGAGGGAAAGAAATGAAAAATTATTTAAGGAAGGGAAAATTAAAGCAATTATTGCAACGTCTTCTTTAGAACTTGGTATAGATATTGGATATGTTGATGCTGTTATTCAATATAATTCGCCTAGACAGGTTACAAGGTTAATACAGAGGATTGGAAGAGCTGGTCATAGGTTGCATGAGGTATCCATTGGATATATAATTACAACAGATATAGATGATTATGCAGAAAGTTTGGCAATTAAAAAATTTGCATTGGAAAAATAAATTAATGAAGAAGTTTTTCTAAAAATTTTATTCTTTCATTAATTAAATTTTCCATTTCTCTTATATAAACTTTTGATCTGTCTAATGCAGATAATATTCCAATTTCATATTTTCTATCACCAGGAGTATGTAAAAGTTTCTTAAGTCTTAATCCAATATCATTTTTAAATGCATCTTCATATTGATAAAACCTAATTAATAATATTTTTACATTGTTGTACTCTTTTGCTACATCATTTATTTCTGATAATATTTGTTGATATTGTGAATAGAAATTACTATAGATGTTATTTAATATATTTTTTAGTTCATCTTTATCGTTATTGTCTAATCCAAGTTTCCAGATTTCTCTTAATGTATAATCACGAAGTTGGCTTAATGATGGAATGTATGGTATATCTGTATTCAGACTATCTCTTTTATGTTCTAAGTTTTTAATAAGATTCTCTAGGTCATTTATTTGATTAGGTTGCAATCTACCTTTATACGTATTTAAATAGCCATTATATCTACTTATTAATTCATTAATAAATGTTTTATATGTATCTCTTAATTTAGATAAAATATTTTTAAATTTTGCCTCTGCATTGTCGAGTTTTGCCCTTATATTTGCTAAATCATTGTTAATTTTTTCTATTCCTTCCATTAGATATTTTGCATCTTCTTCAGAAAGATCTTTTTTTACTTTCTTTAACTCCTTTTCTATTTCTACTAAATCTTTTTCTATATTGGCTGCAAAAGATTTAATTGAATGATGGAAACTTTTTCCATAAGAAATTGTAGCTCTTCCAAAGAAAAATAAAGCTATTAATACAAGTATTAATAAAATAAATCCATAAAGATTAAATAAAAATGGTATAGCATAACCTATTGCTATTGCAGAAAATAAGCTTAGAGTAAATATAAATAATATTTTAGATTTTCTCATTGTTTCGCTTTCGGTTATTTTAGCTCTTTGTATAAATATTTCAAAAAGATAAGTATATATTGCAACAAAGAATAAAATAGTCATTAAAAATACTATAATAGTCCAAATATAGGATGGTACTCCATTAATAGATAAAAAATTGGCTAAATATTGACCTGCAGTTGAATAACCACTAGCTGAAGAGTTAATAATCCATTGGATAATATAATTTGATTCTAAACTACTTACTGCATTATTTTGTTCAGATGTTCCTTGTGAATATACTGAAAAAATAAACCCTATTAAGAATAGGACAGTAAATATAGTAGTTATTAACTTCTTATTAATATTTTTTGTACCTTCCATTTTGTCATATAAATTCGTCAAAATTTATAAATTATTTCCTTATAACTATAACAAAAAAGAGAATAAACATAGAAAAATTAAATGAAAAATTATTAAATAAATAAATAAAAAGTATAATGTATTGGCTTTATATTTATTTAAGATCACTTTCCTCATAACCTTTTTTATTTTTAAATATTTTCTAATGTCAAATTTAATACATTATTTAATTTTTTATTTGAAATTTCGCATTTTTATAGGTTTAGAAAGATTTGTAAATTATGCTTGAGAATTTCAAAGAAAGAGATCTTCTTTAATAGATGTCTTTATGTAAAGTTTATTTAAATCTTTTGGATTAGTTGTAAGATAGTAAAAGTTATCTTATTAATAGATCATTCTAAATATTTTTTTATAATTTTAAATGCTATATAATTAGATTTGTAAATAGTTCAATAAGAATATAACAATCTTTAATTAGCTCTAATTAGCGTATTTTAAGGTTTTTTAAAATACCTTTACTTAAATTAATTGCTGTCTTATAATATTTTAATAATCCCTTTGGATTTCCTCTAAATTTACGTAAATTAAGTAAAGATTTAGATAAATTTTTTGTAGAGTTAAGTGTAGTAGATAATATTTCTATTTTTTTTAATGAAGATATACTGGGATTTTCATAAATAGCGTTGGTAGTATTTTTTATTATTTGTATTTCTCTTTTTAGAGCCCCCTCATTATCTAAAGATAAGAGAGCAGCAATATTAGGATTTATATTTAAATTATTATTTATTTCATTTGCATATTTCCTACTAATAGCTTCTGCAGAAATTAACAATCTATTTAAATCTGCAAATATTTTCTGACCTTCTTCGTATGTAGTATTCAATCTCGTATTCAGGTCGTTTAGTATTTTTCTTAATACTATCAAATACTTCGGTGTAAATTTATTTGTTCTAAATATTCTATTTCCAAACCTTCTTAATAAAGAAATATTACTAAACATAGTATTTATTATTCTACTTAACTGTTCGGTTTTATATATGGTATCCTTATATACCATATTGAATTTTGATGAAGAAGCTACTAACATATGTTGAGTTAATCTTTCATTTTCAGTTTCTTTTAATAGGTATAATATTATATTATTTAGAGTTTCTATATCTTTTTCTATAGGATTTAATAAGTTTCTTATGTAAGGATGATTTATTATTCTATATAGTTTATTTATATCTCTCAGAATTCCTTTTGTATCTCTATTAAAATTCCTAATATCTGATGTAGATCTTGAGAAAATACCACTTAATCCGGGATTAATCTTGCTTAAGCTTTCTTTAAAACTTTCTAATTTAGATTTACCAATTCTAAATACTTTTATTATAAATGCAGTAATTAATATAGGCATAACAAAAGGCCAAAAAAGGTATGTAAGTATTAAAGACATTAATGCTGAGATTGCAAACTTTTGGGATTCGGGAGCTAGACTATTAAAAATATTTAAGAATCTTCTAAATATAAAAAGTAAAGCTAAAAATGTGACTATATATGGTAAATTTTCTATAATAATTGGTGCTAGAGGACCTAAATATTGAGAAAGAATATTAGCAGAGGATTCTAATAATTGTTTATCTAAATATAATGTACCTATCGATTCATTATACCATGTATAAATATAATTATTTGATTGAGAATAAATGTTAGTAGAGTTTAAGATAAAGGTCAAGATTATCAGATATTTATAATTTTTTATCATAATGATCTAAAAATATTTTGTACTTTATAAAAGTTATTATAAAAAATACTAATAAATAAAATTACCCGATGAAGATAAATGTTTTAATATATTGCTTTTCATTAAATTCTTTATTTCTAAAGCTTTTTCTAATGCTAAATTTAATGCATCGTTTAATTCTCTATTTGAAATTTCTCCATCCAATTGTATTAAAGTAAATTTTTTTTCGGAAGGAATTATTGCAACTGGTATATCTGTAGCCCTTCCTTCTCCATAATATTCTATATATTTTGATTTTTCAGGATCTTTTCTTAATTTTTCAGAATCATAATCTTCTTCTTCTTTGTTTAAATCTACAACAATTTTTTCCCCAACTTTTCCAACTGCTAAACCTATTACTAGATCTTTCATTGGGATACCTGCTAAAGATAATGCCAGAGATGCAGCATTTATACTTGCAGTCCTTGTTCCAGCATCCGCATTTAATATTTCAACATATACATCTATAATACTTCCGGGGATTTCTTCTAATAATAATGCCGGCTCTAATGCTCTCTTAATTACTTCAGATAATTCAATTTCTCTTCTACCTGGTGTAGGTTTTTTCCTTTCAGGTGTAGAAAATGTTAGCATATTATATCTAACCCTTAAGAATGCTTTATCATAATCCAAAGACATTTTTGAAGGTTTTGGTCCATATACAGCAGCTAATGCAACAGTATCACCAAAAGAAAATATTGCAGATCCTTTTGCATTATCTATTACATTTAACTTTATATTTATTTTTCTTAATTCATTATATTCTCTACCATCAAATCTTTTTACCATTTTTATTTATTTTCCAAAATTTCTTTAACCTTTTCAGTTAAACCCCTCTTATATGAATTATTTATAACAAATCTAATAATATCTACTGCTTTCAATATATCATTTACATCGCCATTTAAATATATTCTACCATTTTTTCCAATTATTATATCAACTTTTAAATATTGTTTAATTAAATTTAACATTGAAGAATTTTTTCCAATTACTCTTGGAATTCTTGCAGGATCTACCTTTAATATTAATCCATCATTTAATTTTTCTCTTTTCTTAATATCTAGATCTATTAATTTATTCTTTGTCATTTTTACAATTTGACATAGTATATAATCACCATAAGTATATATATCATTTGGATCTGTTCCAACATCTTTTAAAGATAACTTTCCCATATATGGGGAATTTATATCAATTAACCATCCATTAGATAGTACATCAATTACTTTTCCAATTACAATATCATTTACTTCTGGCATATAATATCCAAAAAGCTTTGTAGTTTTATCTTCATTTACTAATAATATATATTTTGAATAATAATTGTTCTCTCTTTCATATGAATTATTATCTTTTTTCTTTAAATTATCTCCAGGTATTAATATCATCTTATAGATAATATATTATATCATTTTTAAACATGCTCTCAAGCATATACTTTTCCTCATTTTTATGTTTTATTTTTTCTGCTTCATTTTCTAATATAGAAAATATATCTTTTATTGTTGAATATAGATCATATCCATGATCATCAATGGAGAATTTACCATTATTATATATTAATTTTGCTCTAATTTGATAATATATTTTTTTATTTTCTCTATCTTCATTTACTTTTTTGATATGTATTAATAATCTTATATTTTCTCCCAAAACATTTCTATATTTTTTATAAAATTTCTCATATAATTTTTTTATATAACCTATATCTATTTCATCTAAAGATATTCCATGAACAACCAAATTATATTCTTTTTCCTTTTTATGTTGCAAATAATTTATTAATATATCCTTTGCTGTTATTATACCAACTAAATTACCATTATCCAATATTGGTAATGAAAATACCTTATTTTCTATCATCAAATTAATTATTTTCTCTATATTATCGTCTTTATTTGCAAATATTAATTTACTACTCATTATAGATTTTATTTTTATATCAAAATCTTTTTCATTTGGTGTTCTTATATTATTACTATTATCAATTAACATATATTTTAGAATATCCGTTAAAGATATTATTCCAGATACTTTATTATTTTTATCTAATACTATTAATCTTGATATACCCTTATCCTTCATTATACCAATTGCTTTTTTAATATTTTCATCTTCATATATGGTATAGGCTTCATTTATTATTTCATTTAGATTCATTTTTTCTAAAATATCTTTATCATTCAATATATCTTTTAACACATCATATATGTTGACTATCTTTATTTGTCCGTCTTCTCTTACGAAAGTTACTCTAGAATTAGAACTAATTAATTTCTCTACTATATCAATTATATTATTTGTTTTTAATGGCTTTATCTTATTTACTATTTTTTCAATTTTTGTATCTGGTCTATATAAATATCTAATTGCTTTAGAATTTTCTAAAACTCCAAAAGGTTTTCCATTATTATCTGTTACAATTATATCTTCCCCCTTTTTTATATATTCAACAATATCTCCAATTTTTTTATCCTTAGATATAAATACTGCCATTAATCTATATAATAAAAAATTTTTAAATGATTATTTTCTATCTTTTTGTATGTTCTGGTAATTCATATAGAGCTTCCATAGGTCCATAGATATAGTATTTTACTTTACGTTTCTTCTTTGGACGTTCTTCTTGGTGGTATACCCAATATATGGCTGCAATTACAAATCCTATTATTATAAGGAATGGGAGTAAACCAGTATATATCAATGTAAGGAATATTTCTATTATTATATTTTGAGCAGTTGATCCAAATCCATTAAAATCTGTTGAGGATGCATATAGAAATGCAAATAGAACTGTAAGAGTTATAAATCCAACAATAACATTATGTGAATATTGCTTATATCTTTCAAATTCTTCATCCCCTTTATATGGTTCTGATATACCAGCCATTAATGCAATAATCATTAGAATAAAAAATATAACAAGTACTTCAAAGAAGAAGAAAGATATAAAGTTTGATGTAAATATAACATCAGATATATTATATAGATAATAAAAAGATATTACCATAGAAATTATTGCATACAGTTTTTCTTTATTTGGATTATCCTTTCCAAATAAACCAGTTTTTCTAAGAGATCCATATAATAATGAAAATACTAATAAGAATGGTGCTACAAATGTAAATATTCCATATTCTGAAAATAAATTATAAATAAAAGATGATAGATCCATTTTATCTAGATACTAATAATACTGGGCTATTCCTTTTTTCTTCCTCCCTTTCTTCTTCCTTTTCTCCACCACCAACTAGCCACATTAATACTAGGAATATAAGTCCAAATACAATTAATAGTTCTAAAATACCAGATTGAATAAGATAGTTTATTGTATATGATAATAAAGATGCTATTGGTGATGAAGATGGTCCTGCTATGCTTAAGGAATTTATAGCTAACCATAATATTATTCCTATAACAAGGAATGCAAATAAAGCTCTTAACCATGAAGGTATCTTTTTATTTGTAATTGCTAATACAATAACTATTAAAGTAAATCCAATTATAGCTATAGTAGCACTGGGAATAAAGGATAATAACCATTTTACCAAATTTTGATTATATATTGATAAAAGAGCAAATCCGAAAGAAAATAAAGCACTTAATTTTCTACCTACAGGATCATCTGGACTTACTTTTAATAGATTAGATAATTCTAATATCATGAATACCAAAGAAAATATTAATAAAAATGGTAGAACAAAATCTATAAATCCATATTGGGATAATAATTGATTAAAATTCACTGGATTAAAATTTATTTGGGGTAATGGATTTATCATTTTGATTGCGAAGGTCCCGATCCTTGGCCTTTTGAAGGTTTTATAGCCCAATATGCTATTCCAAACATTATTGCTAAAATTACTATTGTTTCTATGAATGGTTGTAATGAAGAAAGTGTTGAAGATGATGCTGATGCTGCCGAAGCAATATAATTATATAAGCCGAGTATAAATATTACTATCAATGTAAATATAATTATTGAAGATGCTAATAATATCATTCTTGTTCTATTACCTATCTGTATTTCTCCACTCTTTTCTTCTCTCTGTAAAAATGGAGAAATTGCCAATATAAGGAAAAATACTGTTAATAAAAATAATACTATATAAGGAATTAATGTTCTTAATGATAATACAACATTTGCAGATCCAACTATGAAAAATCCTGTAGCTGCAGATACAATTGATATTAAACTTCTAGTAACCCTTCCCCTATCTCCCTCAGCAAAAGGATCTCCCAATATTTTATACTTACTTAATATACCATACATTACAGCATAAACTAATAGAAATGGTAATATAACATTGAAGAATCCAAGGTTATTCAATAAAGTTATAAATGTATCATAAAACGCCATATTTAAAAATAATATTTCATAATTTATTAATCTTTATCTAATATTTCTTGATAATATATAGCATTTGTAGGACATGCCTTTGCAGCAGTCTTTATATCTTCTATATCTTCTTCAGAAGAAATTATATTATTTTTTATTATTATTCTATTATTTTCAATTGAAAAAACATTTTTATTTATTAAATAGCATGCCAAACAATTTATACATTTACTATAATCAATATCTACTATATATTTCATCAATTATTTAATTCTTCTACTTTAACTGAATGTGTTGGGCATGCAACTTCAGCATCTTTAGCTTTTTCTATTAAATTTGGATCTTCAATAATTTCAATTTTTGCTTTTGATTTTCCATCAGAATCGAATTCATATATTTCTGGCGCAACTGCAATACATGTTCCGCAACCAATGCAGGTATCTTTATTAATCCATGTTTTTATTTTCATCTAAGATATATCGCCGTTATATTTTATAAATATTTAAAACATTAAATAGAGCGTGGAATTAAATGAGATTTTTGTTAGAGTAACAGATATAACAGATTATATTTTTTGTCCTAGAAAAGTTTATCTAAAAAGGGTTTTAGGATATTCTGAAGAAGATACTGAACAAAAAATATTTGGATCAATTGTTCATTCTTTATTTGATAAAATAAATGAAAAAGAGCAAGAAATAATATTTAATATAAAAGAGTTTGTTGAATATGAAAAAATATTAAATTTATATAATAATTTTTTAACAGAATTGTTAGAAGAATCTATAAAAGAATTTGAAGAACAAATAAAAAATTTAAATTTAGATAAAAACGATATAAAAATAAGGGCATATAGTTATGTAATAAAGGATATAGAGGAGAGAGCAAAAAATGTATATAATTTTATGAAGGATAATGATTTATACGGAATAGAATTATGGGAATTCTTAGAACCAAAAATAAAGACAGAACTTGATGTTACATCTTTAAAATATAATATAGTTGGGAGAATTGATAGATTAGAAATATATAAAAAATATATAATACCTTATGAAATAAAATCTGGATTTTTTAGAAGAGAACATATTACACAACTATATTCATATTATTTATTATTAAAGGATGAATTTCCAAATTATAATATAGAGAAAGGTATATTATTATATGCAAAAGATAATCGCAAAATGGAAATAGAGTTTAGAAATAATAATGAAATAAAGAAAATACTTGATATAAAGGATAAAATAATTGATATGATTGATAAAAAAGAAGATCCTGGAAAGAAATTTTCTGAAAAATGTAAAAAATGTGCATTTTATAATATTTGCTGGAAAAATGGAAATAAAAATTGATACTAGAAAAAGTATATATGAAAATATAAATGAAATATATGAAAAAATAAAGGAATTAAAGAATAAAAAGCAAAAGATAGAGAGTTTGATAAAAGAATTGGAAGAAAAATTAAATAATATTGAAGAAAAAATAATTATTGAAAAAAAGAAAGAAGAGATTAAGAGAAATAAAAAATGGTATGAGAAATTTAGATGGATGTTTACAACAAATAATTTTTTATTAATTGCTGGGAAAGATTCTATTACAAATGAAATTATTATAAATAAATATTTAGAAAAAAATGATCTAGTATTCCATGCAGATATTGTAGGATCTCCTTTTGGTATACTAAAAAATGGAAGAAATGCAAGTGAAATAGATATATATGAAGCTGCAAAATTTGTTGGATCATATTCTAGAGCATGGAAAAATAAATTATCCTCTATAGATGTATATTATGTATACCCAGATCAGGTATCAAAAAAGGCACCTTCTGGAATGTATTTAAAAAAAGGATCTTTTATGATATATGGAGAGAAAAATTATATAAAAGTGAATTTAGAAATTGCATTGGCTTTTGAAGATTATAATATTATTCCAGGGGTACCTGAAAGTATAAAGGATAAATATAAAAGATATGTTATATTAATCCCAGGAAATAAAAAACCAATAGATATTGCAAAACAGTTGGAAAATATTTTTAAAGTTGATTATAATATTATATTAGGATACCTTCCTGGTGATAGTGATATACTATACCTCAGGTAATAACATTTATAAATTTTTCCATAATAAGTTAAATTATGGATAACAAAGTAGTAGTAACAATAAGAAGATTGTTTAGTTTTTTAATGGGATTAGTATTATTAGGATTGGGAGTATATTCACAAGGATCAATAATAATAGAACCACAGACACAAACAATATTAGCAAATGCAGCAAATAATCTAACATTTATAGTAAAGTTACAAGGAGTAAATCAGACTCCAGAAGAGGCAAATTTGTACTTTAATATATATGCACCAAATGGGCAGTTAATATATCAATATTATGAACCAATATCAGTATGTACAGGATTGAACATATATCAGGTATCAGTAAATCCATTAGAATTAGAAAATTTAGTACAACAGTATAGTTCAACAAGTTCATGTTCATCTTATACATGTTCAGTACAACAATATTATAATTTCACAGTACAGGCAAATGTAACATTATTATATCCATCAGGTTTAGAATATGTAACAGCAAATCAAACATATAATTTAACATTCGTACCATATAATTTGACATTATCATTAGTACAATTACCAGAAGTAATTTCACAACAACAAGCAGAAGAATATGGAATAAGTGTACAATCAGTAGTATATTTACAAAATGTTGAAACAAGCATACAATCATCTACATTAACATTAACATTATATGATTCACAAGGAAATATTGTATACCAAACACAAGAAAATGTAAATCTACAACCAGGAGAGAATTTATTAACTGTAAATATACCAAACTATTATTTAGAAAATGTACAAGGAGAAATGTATGTATCAGAACAATTGGATGTTGTATTATCTAATGGACAAGTATTAACACAACAAGCAGAACAATCATTCTATATATCAAATAATCAAAATGGACAAAGTGTACAAGTAATTTCAATATCACCAAACTTCAATTCATTGAACAATTTAGTAAATTCTGTATATAATGTAGAAGTATTAATGGAGAACCCAAGTTATCAAACAGTAAATGCAACAGTTCAAATGTTATTATATGACCAATATGGAGATTTAATATACAATTTACAAGGTTCACAAGTAATATCTCCAGATTCTCAAGGAGAAGTAACATTACCATTAAATACAATGTCATTACAGCCAGGATATTATACATTAATATTATATGTATATCAAAATGGTGCAGAAGTATATCAATATAAGTATACAATAACAGTAAATGCACAAAATATACAGCCAGTAAATGTATTAAGTGTATATCCAAATACATTTAATGTAAAACCAGGACAATTTGTAGAATTATATGCAAATTTAGAATCTAACTTACCAATGAATATACAAGTACAACCAATAGTAGAATCACAACAATTAAATATATTCCAACAATTATCAACAGTAACATTATCACCAAACCAAGTAACACAATTACCAGTAGTAATATATATTCCAGCAAATTTAACAGCAGGATATTATCCAATAGAATTTGTATTCAATTATAATGGAATATCACAAACATATACATATAATTTATATGTAAATGGAACAGTAATAGTACCAGAACCAATAAGTGCGTCATTGGTTGGATATCTACCATTAAAATATGGACAAAATTCAACAATATACCTAGTAATAAGTTCAAATACAACACAGATATATAATTTATTAATACAAGCATATGCTGTCGGAGGAGAAGTATATCCAGAACAACAAGAAGTACAAATAGGAGGTACATATACTGAACAAATACCATTGAATGTAACTGCAGAAAGTAATAATGTAACAGTATATGTAAATATAATAGATCAACAAACAGGACAATTATTATATTCATTAAATGAAACATATTCAGCATCTCAAGCACCTTCAGTATCATTGCCATCATTAGGATTAATATTCTGGATATTGGTAATATTAGCAATAATAATAATAGCTGCAGTATTAATAGAATCAAGAAGAGGAGGTAAAAAAGAAAAGGAAAAGGCTGAAGAATAAATTTTTTATCTGTTAGCTTTATTTCATCATTTTTCAGCCTGGGACGGTTTCTTCATTTTGTACCCCTACTAACTCAACCTTTTTCATCTATCTAAGGTTACCCTAGTAGGGGCTATATACATTCTAAAAAATTAATTATTATATCTTTATTTAAAACTTCTGGATGAAACAATGAAAAATATATATTTTTGTATTTATATAATACTGGAATATTTTCTACCTTTCCAATTATATAAAATTTTTCATCAATCTTTGGGATTTTTGTTATTAAAAAATAAGCTTCAAAATCTTTATCAACTATTTTATCTTTATTTATTATTTTTACATAATATTTTCCAATCAATTCTTTATCTTCAAAATCATAATTTAATAATTTTGTCAATATCTGGCTTCCGGAACATATTGCAAAGGTTTTTATATTGTTTTCAATTATAAATTCAAAATTTTTTATATAATTTAAATAATCAAAATCCATTATTGCAGTACCTGTTATTATTATTTTTTCAAAATATTCATTTATTTTATCTTTATATGAAAAAACTTTATAATTAATATTTAATTCTTTTAAAATATTTATTATTGGATATAGAAATTCATATTTTGATAGTTCTTCTTTATTTGTATAAATTATCCCAATCATTCTAAATAAGCATTTTTTATAATATATTCTGCATAATTTTTTTCTACCTTTATTTCATAATCTTTTATTATTATCCTTTTCTTAAATAATGGTTGATATAAAACAAATGTTTCATATTCTCCACCTTCTCCTGAAATGTTTATTTTATATTTTTCTTTATATTCGATTAATTTTTTTATTATATTTTCATCAACAACTTTTCCCAAAATATTTATATCTAAAGGATATGTATACCATCCAACAATTATAAATTGAAAATTATTTTTTAATAATTCATATAAATATTCTTTTTCATCTTTTAACCATAATGGATTAAAACACCATAGATTTAATCTTTTGCATATTCTTTGAAATCTTGATCCCTGATATGTGGATCTAATTGCTCCAGTGACAACCCCATCAATATTATATTCTTCCTTTAGATATTTTAATGCTTCAAACAATGTTTCTTCCTCATTATTATTTATATAAAATCTTTCTATAGGTATATTCAATGCTTTTGATTGTAATTCAGTTAAATTATTATTAATATAATGATATAAATAACTCTCATTATTTTTTGGAATTATATTTAATAGTACAGATACTTCATGATATTTTGATGCAATATATAATGAATAATTTGAATCTTTTCCTCCAGAATATAATACTGCAAGTTTCATACCATATGTTTTGGTATAGAACTTATTAAATTATATATTAAGTTGTATAAATAATTTTCAGGTAATTTCTGATAAATTATATTACAATAGTTTTCTGAATAGCAATAAACATTATTATTATATAAAAATACATCCCTATTAACAATTACTATTGGATATGTAATATTTATATAGTATGTTATATTATAACATGAAGGTACGGGACAGCTTATTACTGAACACTCTATAATTGGTGAACATTCTTTAATTGTTATATTATAATAAAATGTTTGATTGCAAAATACAAATGAAGTAGTATTAATATATTCTACTAAAGGTATTATATAATTTATTCCCGGCCCTTTATTTTTTATTATAAAATATCCTTCAGTAATATTATATAAATAGCATCCATTTCCGTATAAGTTCAATAGATATACTGATATGTTTTGATTATCAATTGTAATATTTGTTTTTTCTAAAATATAGTTATTATTAAAGTTTACATTATTTAATAATAATATAAAAAATAATACCAATATAGATATTATTCCTAGAATTATTGTATAAAAATAAGATCTCATAATAAAATATTTTTAAGATTTTTTTAAAAGGTTTTAATAATGGTAGAAATTGTAATAAAGGGATATGAAAATGGACCATACGAAATATCAGTAAATGGAGAAGTATTATATCATTTATGTAGATGTGGTTATTCACAAAATAAACCATATTGTGATGGATCTCATAGAAAAATGGGATTTCAGGCAAAAGCTTTTGAATTAAAAGTTAATAAGTAATCTTAATTTATTATTTTTTATTAAAATATTTATCTCCTAAATCCCATATTTATACAAATATAACTATATGTAATATCATAAAATTTATTTTAAAATATTATTCTTTAATTTTATTATAATGGCTAGTCTAACTGAAAGAATATTGCAAGTTATGAATAATCCGAATAATATAAGGAATATAGGTATAATTGCTCATATACACCATGGAAAGACAACGTTGACAGATTCTTTATTGGCAGGTGCGGGAATGTTGGCAGAAGAGCTTGCAGGTGAGGCGATGTTTACATGGTGGCACGAAACTGAAAGACAAAGAGAAATGACAGTATATGGAGCTGCAGTTTCAATGGTTCATAATTATGAAAATCAAGATTATTTAATAAATTTAATAGATACTCCAGGACACGTAGAATTTTCAGGACAGGTTACTAGAGCTACTAGAGCAATTGATGGTGCAATTGTTGTAGTAGATTTTGTTGATGGAATAATGCCTCAAACAGAAACTGTATTGAGGACAGCATTAAAAGAATATGTAAAACCAGTATTATTTATAAATAAAACTGATAGAGCGATTACAGAATTAAAATTATCTCCACAACAAATTATGGAAAGAATTGGAAAGATAGTTATTGAAGTAAATAGATTAATTGATAAATATTCTCCTCCAGAATTTAAAGGAAAATGGAATGTAAATGTAAATGACGGATCTGTTGCATTTGGATCTGCAAAATTCCATTGGGCATTATCAGTACCTTTTATGAAAAAATACAATGTTTCATTTAAAGATGTAATTGAAATATATAATCAATTTTTAGAGGATAAAGAAAAATTAAAGGAAGAAATGAGAAAAAAGGCACCTGTTGCAAAGGTTGTATTAGATATGGTTATAAGACATTTACCCTCCCCAGTTGAAGCTCAAAAATATAGAATTCCTCATATATGGAAGGGAGATATAAATTCAGATGTTGGAAAAGCAATGTTAAATTTAGATTCAAACGGACCAATTGTAATAAATGTAACAAATGTAATAATTGATAAAGTATCAAAACAAGAAATTGCAACTGCAAGAATATTTTCAGGTACATTATCAAAAGGTGATGATGTATATTTAATCCAAGCTGGAAGGCAAATAAAAATACAACAGGTTGCTATATGGAAGGGAATACAGAGAATAAATGTAGATTCTGCAAAGGCTGGTAATATAATTGCTTTAGTTGGAATAAAGGGATTATATCCTGGGGAAACAATTGTTGGAAAAGTTCAAGATCCAAAAAGTGTTGAAACATTCGAAGAGATGAGACATTGGTTAGATCCTGTGGTTACAAAATCATTTGAACCAAAGAATCCAAATGATTTGCCAAAATTAATTGAAACATTAGATCTATTAACAAGAGAAGATCCAACAATAAAGGTTGAACAAAAAAGAGATACTGGAGAAATCATAGTATCCGGTTTGGGAGATTTACATTTACAAATAATAGAATATAGAGTACAGAATGATTTTGGAATACCTGTAAAGGTTGGAGATCCAATAGTAATTTATAGAGAGTCGGTTAATAAAGCTACACAGGTATATGAAGGAAAGTCTCCAAATAAACATAACAAAATATACATACAAATTGAACCTTTACCATATGAAATATATGAAAAAATGAGAGAATATATTAGGGAAGGAAAATTACCTGAAGGTAGAATTAAAAAGGAAGATTTATGGAAAGTGTTTAATGAAATTGGGTTTGATAAAGAAGAAGCAAGGAGAATTATAATGGTACATAATGGAAATGTATTGATAGATATGACAAGAGGTATTGTTCATTTGCCAGAAGTAATAGAATACATTGTTGAAGGATTTAAGGAAGTAATGGATCAAGGTCCATTGGCATGGGAACCTGGTATAATGATGAAAGTAAAATTGATTGATGCAGTATTACATGAAGATGCAATTCATAGAGGTCCTGCTCAAATAATTCCTGCAGCAAAGGAGGCAATTAAAAGTGCAATCCTTGAACAACCAACATTATATGAACCATTACAAATTATAAGGATTGATGCTCCTCCAGAATCTGTTGGAGATGTAACATCTATATTACAATCAAGAAGGGGACAAATATTGGAAATGAATATTGAAGAAGAAAGAGCAATGGTTAAGGCAAAGCTACCCGTAGCAAATATATTTGGATTTACAGATGAATTAAGGTCTGCAACATCTGGAAAGGGTGTTTGGTTCTTAGAAGATCAGGTATATGAAAAAGTTCCAAAAGATTTACAGCAACAAATAATAGATTCTATTAGAAAAAGAAAGGGAATACCTGAAGGGGTTCACTAAATTTTTATATAATAAAAATAATTATTTTTTATGGGAAATAAAATTGGTGAATGCAAATATTGTAATAGACCTGTATATGATGATGAAAAATATAGGATAATAAATTTAAATGGTGAAAAGATGATTTTTCATATATCTTGTTTTAGAAAATTAAAAAAGGAAGCAATTGATTTAGCAAAGAAAGGATTTGTTAATTTCTAAATCTTTGGTTGATATATATGTATCATATATAAATATGTAATATATGAAAAAGGGATAATTACAATAAAGAAGAATAATAATGAATTTAAAATATTTACATTTCCTGATGCAATTGAAAATAGGAATGCTAAAATTAATAATACCATTGGAAATGTTATAAAGAAAAAGGCATATAATGTTACCCATAAATTGACCTTTTCATTATATTCCTTCAATTGTATTTCATATTCTTCTAAATTTTGTTTTGCATATATTCTTGCAAAATCTTTTAAAGAACCTCCGGATCTAATTACTGATATTAATCCATATAAAAATTCTTTGAATTTTTCTGAAGGTGTTTTTCGAGCTAATTCTAATAATGCTGATAAAATATCATATCCGAAATTATTAATTAATATTAATAAATATGAAATTTCTTTATTTATTGCTCCAAATCTTTTTTCTTTATTTAATAATTTAAATATATCTATTATATTCATTTGGGAACCTGAATATGAATAAAAGTATAATGCAAAAAATGGTAAATTATCTTCTATATCTTTTACATAATCTGCCTTTGCTAATGATGGATAAATATAAAAATAAATAAATGTTAAAAATCCAACAATAATTCCAAATAAAACACTTACAGAAAATAATACTATATTATAGAAATTTAGATAGAAGATAAATATTAATGATAAAGATATAAAAGATAATATAAATGTTAGGAAAGAATATTTCAATGTTGTTTTTATATAATCTTCAATAGAAGTTTTAAATTGTGTATAAAATATATCATATTTTTTATCCTTAAAATATGGGTACAGTTTTTTTACTAAGAAGTTCATATTTTTCTCAATAAAGAATCTTTATCAATATAATATAGCCTTACATATTCAGCAATTTTTTTATTTTCTCTTATATTTTTCTTTACCAAATAATCTATTACTTGTTTTTTCTCTTCTATTGAATCTTTAAAACTTATATTTGATCCAACCCTATATTTTAATGTTTCTTCAGTATATTTTCCTAAATCTTTTTTATCAAATGTATCATTTTCGAAATTCCACTTTATAACTGTTTCATTTTCAATCTTTCCATTTAAATATTTTCCAACTTCAACAATTTCTCTTATCCTTCTAGCAGAGGGAGAAATATTCCTTGCCCTCATTGTAAATACTACAGCATCCAATAATGCAACATGATCTGGAGTTAAATTAATTGGTGCTGTTGTTAATCTTCTTATTAATGCCCTCCAACTATCGGTATGTATAGTTGATAGTGCAGAATGACCAGAGGCCATTCCCTGGAACATTACATATGTTTCTTCTCCTCTTACTTCTCCAACTATTACATAATCTGGATTTTGTCTAAAAGATTCTGATAATAATCTATACATATCAATTTCTCCATAGTATTTATCTCCAACAAAGAAACCTTTTCTTGTTGTTGCAGGAATCCAATTTTCATGATATAATTGTAATTCTCTCGTATCTTCAATAGATATTACCTTTGCTTCTGGTGGTATAAATTGAGCAATTGAATTTAGTAATGTTGTCTTTCCAGAAGATGTAGAACCTGCAATTAATATATTTGCTCTATATTCTACTAACGTCCATAAATACGCAGCAATTTCAGAATCTAACATGTTTGATTTTATTAAATCTACTAATGATAACATTTGTTTTTTGAATTTTCTTATTGTAAATGTTGGACCATGTGTAGTAATTTCTTGCGAATATGTTGCATTTACTCTTGATCCATCATCTAATGTTGCATCCAAAATTGGTTCTGCATAAGATATATGTTTCCCAGCCTTTTGTGCTAATTTTACTATAAATTTATCTAATTCATCCCTAGATAAAATTATATTTGTCCTTAATATTCCAAATTTATTATGATGTACATATATTGGTATATCATATCCATCACATGAAATATCCTCAATAAATATATCATAAAATAATGGATGAATTTTTTCATATCCTAACATATCCCTCCATAAATAATAATAATATTTTATGAATAAATCTTTACCTATTTTTATTTTATATCTATTTACAAATTCTTCCAATTTTTTTATTAACACATATTCTTTATTTTTATTTAAAAATTCTTCGGGATCTTTGTACATTTCATCCAAAATATATTGTTTTATCTTTTCTATTAATATTCTTTCTTCATCAGATATTTCTGGTTCTAATAATTCATATACAAGTTCTTCAGATATATTATCATAATAAATATGTGCATATGCAAGTTTTCCAATTAGTGGATAAATTATATCAATTTTTGATTTATCGATGTTAGATTTTATATCTGGTATAAAAGATTCCTTTTTTATTTCATTATCAAAATATTTTAATATTTCTTCTGCAACAATTTTTTTCATATAATTTTAACCTATCTATGAATTTTTAATTATTATAGTACCAACTGGATAGTAATAACCCTGATAGTACAACAAATTTGATTGATTATTTAATTTTGCATCTTCTAATGTTAAATTATATATTTGATTTTTTATTATTGAATTTCTATAATTTAAATTATTTAGATAATTATAATAAAATATTAAGGAACCTGATATAAATAATAAAACTAAAAAAATAAATAATACTTGCTCTAATAATAATTGTGTTTTCATTGTATTATTGAATATATTGATGTTTGGTTTTTAACTATATTTAAATTGCAATTTCCATAACATACTCCTGTGCAATTATTTGTCAATATTATTAATGATAAATAATCCTCAAAACATCCATATAATGTAATATTATTATTATTTTCCAATAAATAATATCCATTCATTTTTGGATCATATACATAATAGTTTCCATATGAATATATTAATTCTCCTTGATATGTTATATTATTTAATGTTGTTTTACAAAAATTATTAGATTTAATTAATGTTAAATTATTTAAACAATATATATCATATCCATTTAAATTAAAATTTATATTAAAATATAAGTCATCTTCTAAATTATTTAATACATTTTCTATATATTTTGATTCATATTGAAATTTATTTTGATTATAAAAGTTTATTGCATATATTTTATTGTTATTCCACCATGTAAAAACAAAATAAAATGTAAATACAGATAGTAAGATTATTAGAATATATTCAATGTAAATATGTATTGATTTCATAAAAATATATTAACTTTATATATTAAATATTTTTCTCTGATAATCTTCTAAGAAAAATATATCTTCTCCCAATGTATATCCATAATCTGATGCAATATTATAATATGATGCCTTTTTATTTATATCTCCATGATTTGGTATTATATATTCAGGATTTAGCATTTTTAATAACATTATATGATCTTGACTTTTTCCATGACCTGATACATGTATATCCTTTATTATTTCTGCTTTTCTTCTTTTTAATCTTTCTTCCAATATTTTTCTATTTGCTTCATTTATTGGATGTGGAATTATATTATTTGCAAATATTACTGTTGTATTACTTAGATCAAAATTATATTCTCCCCTTGCCAATCTATCTAAAATAGAACCAGGTTCACCCTGATGTCCAGTAACAATTAATAAATATTCTTCCTTATTTTTTTCTACTCTTTCTAAAACTTTTTTATAATCCCTTGGATCAAAATATACCTCCGCTTCTTTAGAAAAATTGTATAAATTAATATTTTCTGCAGCACTAATATATTTTCCCAAACTTCTTCCAATAAATATTGGTTTTCTATTTATTTCTTTTGATAATTCAATTATTGATTTTAACCTTGCAATATGTGATGAGAATGTTGTTATAATTATTCCTTTTGTATCTATTGAATGTAATACATCATATAACATATATTTTTCAATAATTTCTGATTGTGATTTTGAATTTTCTTCAACCCTTGTTGTTTCACAAATTAATAATAAAACCCCTTCCTTTCCAATTTTCTTTAATTTTTCTTTATCAGGTTTTTTACCAATAATTGGAAAATTATCAAATTTAAAATCACCTGAAAATATTATATGACCTTTATTTGTTTGAATATCAATCATTAATGATTGTGGAATTGAATGAGTAATATTAATAAAATTAATTGAAATATCTTCTGAAATTTTAATTGAAGAATTTGGAGATATTTTTTTTAAATCATTTGGTAAAATAATTCCATATTCTTTTTCTTGTTGTTTTATTAGTTCAATTGTATATGGAGATGCATAAATTGGAACATTATATTTTGGTGCAATAAAATTTACTGCACCTATATGATCTAAATGTCCATGTGTTAATATTATTGCCTTTACTTTATCTTTATAATTTTCTAAAATTGAGTCATCAGGTATTATATCTAAATCATATAATTCTTTTAATGGTTTATTAGTTATATCTTCCCTTTCTCCAAATTGAGATACTTTATCTACATTTATTCCAATATCTATTATAATTATTTTATCATCAATTCTTATTGCACTCATATTTTTTCCTATATATGAATATCCACCTATTGGAAAAACTTCAATTTCCATTATATGTAAATTATACTTTATGATAAATTTTATAAGTAAATAATACGATAATAAAATATGAAACTATTAAAGATATTTATATTTGGATTAATGGTTATTTTAATATCAAGATTTGTATATTCTCAGGGATGGTATCAAGTTACTATAACAAATTCTCAATCTCAAGCAACTCCACAACCTTTCCAACAAGATATAGCAATATGTAATGGAAGTATAAATATTGGTCCTAACTTTGCATATGTAAATAATCCAACATTATTTAATGAAATAGATTCAAACGGACAAAATGTATATTTTTCTACAAATTTAGGAAGTTCTCCAAATATATATTCATGGTATGAAGGTCAATTAAATTATGGTAATACATATTGTGATGTATGGTGGATAAATTTACCTCAAGGAATTAATGCTAATTCAGAGATAACAATATATATGTATATAGGATCTTCTAGTGATAATTATTATTTTCAATATTATCCATATGTTGGAGCTTCTACTCCAGTAGTTTCAGAATATGTTAAAGATTATGATAATGGTCAAGATGTATTTATAGCATATGGATATTTTGATTATACACTTGACGGATGGAATGTTGGTGTTTATTCTGGATCCTGGTCTCCAACACCATCCTCCTGCGGCGTTGAAATGTTAAATGCTAGTAATAATGAAGGTACATACATTTTACCACCAAATGATGGAAATATTCCAAAAATACCTTTAATTGTTGAGGAAGCCTGGTATTACACTGGCTTTGGGCATGCGAATGTAATAGCATTGTTTGGAACTAATCAGCAAATTCAGGCTGCCAGTATTGGAGATACATCAGGTGGATATACACCAACATCTGATTCATCTACATTTGTACAATTTCAGTATGCTCCTACAAGTAAGCCACCCAATAGTCAAGCAGTTATGTTAAAATCTGCAGTAACAGGTCAATATTTAAATTATACATATTTTCCATATCTATATGTTTCTGAAGGTGGAACTATTTATTCATATTTAATTGTTACCTCCAACTATGCGGAAGCGGGATATTATATTTATTCTGATATTGAGGGGTGGATTACATGGGCCCCAATAACATTATTAGATACATATACTTATAATGTATATAATTCTAATAATATAAATGAAGGTCTTTCAGCATATACATATGCTAATTTAAATTATAATCCTTTCCAATATGGTACATTAGAAATAGGCGCTGGGGATGGAGATGGTTATTATACATCAACTCAATGTGTTCAATGGGTAGTAGCGAGAGCATATCCTCCAAATGGTGTAATGCCTAGTATTTCCATACAGCCTCTCGTTTCAGTTGAATATATTATAGTAAACCCTCCAAGTTATTCCCCACCTCCACCAAGTTCTTCTTACATTTGTCCAGGTACTCAAGTATCATCAACAGTAACTGCTTATTTAAACAATCCATACAATGTTCCTGCAACAGTTACTTTTTCTTGTTCAGCACCTTCAGGTATTTATTGTTCATTTTCTCAAAATTCATGTACTACTAGTGGATCTTCTTGTTCAACAACATTGTATGTAAATTTATCTCCATTAATATCTCAAGGACAATATTCAGTAACAGTGACAGCTTCAACTGAGGAATCTTTATCATCAGCGACGCTTGCTATTAATGTAGGTCAATGTTCAGCTCCAGTTACATCTGTTCAAGTAAGTCCTCCAAGTTCTTCTTACATTTGTCCAGGTACTCAAACATCATCAACAGTAACTGCTTATTTAAATAAACCTAGTAGTGCCTCTACTACAGTTACTTTTTCTTGTTCAGCACCTACTGGTTCTGGCATTACATGTTCAGTTAATCCATCATCCTGTACTACTACTGGATCATCATGTTCAACAACATTATATGTAAGTTCATCTTCATCAACACCTCAGGGATCATATCCTATAAATGTAATAGCCTCAATTCCTGGATCTTCATCACAATCAACGTATACTCTTGATGTGGGTCCTATTTTAATTTATAGTCTATCAACTTCAAACATTCAAAATTCATATACAGGTTGTGTCTATTACGGTATAATTCAATTGCAAGCAAGTATTCAACCAATTAATACAAATAATACATATGGACCAATTGGAAATAATTTAGAATTTAGTTTAGGTTATCCAGAATACATTTTAACATTAAATATAACAAATATAGGAAATATAGCATTAAACAATATTACGATAAATTTATTACAAGAAGGAAATGTACTAGAAATATTATATAATGGAATTCCAATACAATCATTAAATAATATAAATATCGATCAATTACAACCAAATCAATCATATATATTACAGTTTAATGTATTACCATTATATATCGGATCTTCATCATTATTATTAAGTTTCAATGTAAATGGACAAAATATTGGAAATGCTCAATATAATTTAATTGTAAATGGACCTTCAAATAGTTCTTCATTAATTGCATCAGAAAATATTAATTATATATTAATTTTGTTAGGAATAATTGGATCAATAATATTCTTAATCTAGGAAAAATATTAAAATTTTTTAGTTATATTTTTTAGATGGACCTAAATGAAAAAATAAAATTCTTTATTAATAAAGGATTCTTTTATGAATCTCAAAGTATATATGGAAGTAGATCTGGGTTTTATGATTATGGATCTTTAGGTACATTATTAAAAAGAAGATATGAAAATTTATGGAGAATATATTTTGGAAAATTATTTGATAATATATATGAAATACAACCTTCAGAAATAATGCATAAAAATACATTTGTTGCATCAAGACATTTAGAATTATTTAATGATCCAATTGTTGAATGTAAAAATGGACATAGATTTAGGGCAGATAAATTAATTGAAGAAAAATTAAATATTAAGGCTGAAAGCTTAACAATTGAAGAAATGAATAAAATATTTGATGAAGAAAAGGTTGTTTGTCCTGAATGTGGATCAAAATTATCAGATGTTAAATTATTTAATTTAATGTTTCCAATATATGTAGGACCTGTATATGATTTATTCTTAATTTTAGAAGAATTAAAAAGAAAATATGGTTTTTTAATAAAAAAATATAGAAAGATAAGTGAAAAAGAACTAAATTATATAATAAAAAATTATTTGAAAAATAAAAAATTATATTCAATAAATTTAAATAATGAAAAATATATATTTGATGAAAATAAAGAAATAATAATAAAGATTAAAGATAATGAATATTATGTTTATCCAGAAAATATTGAAATAAAAGAAGAAAATGAAAATTATTTAGAAAAATTAAATAATGCTGAAGAAATAAAAGTAGATTATGAATTATATGATTTAATAAAGAATTATATTGAATTAAAGAATAATGAAATGTTTTTAAGACCAGAAACTGCACAGGGTCCATATGTAAATTTCCCAATTGAAATAATAATTAATAGATATAGATTACCTTTAGGATTATATGTGATTGGAAAAGCATTTAGGAATGAAATATCCCCAAGAAATGCATTATTAAGAATGAGGGAATTTACGCAAGCAGAATTACAAATTTTCTTTGATTATTATAATAATCCATTTGAAAATGAATTTGAATTCTATAAAGATAAATATATTAATGTATTATTAGTAAAAGATAGAGATAAGAAATTACCATATGTTGAAAAAAGTTTGGAAGAAATATATAATGAAACAAAAATAGACAAATTTTATTTATATTTCTTATATAAAGTATATGAATTTTATATAAATATATTAAAAATACCAAAGGAAAGGATAAGATTTTATCAATTAGCAGATAATGAAAAATCTTTCTATAATATGTATCATTTTGATATAGAAATATATTTAGATGAAATTGGATGGACGGAAGTTGGAGGAATACATTTTAGAGTATTAAGATTTAATAGGGATATAATTAATAAGGTTGATGAAGAAATAAGGAAAGATGTCGAAAATTTATTTATTGGAAATGAAATATATGTTGGATATGATCTATGGAATCATTTTATATTATCAAAAGATAGAAGATTTATATTAACAAGACCAAATGGATCAAAATTTATCCCAGTTGAATTAGAATTATCATTTGGAGTTGATAGAAATATATTTTCATTATTATTAATTAATTATGATGGAAGAATACTAAAATTACCAGATTATTTATCTCCAATTCAAATTGCAGTATTTCCATTATTAGAAAATAATGAAAATATGGTAAAAGTAGCTAAGGAAATTTATAATAAATTAAGAAAAAGATTTGATGTATATTATGATGATTCTGGAAGAATTGGTATAAGATATAAAAGACAGGATGAAATTGGAACATTTTATTGTATTACAGTAGATGATCAAACATTAAAGGATAATACAGTTACAGTAAGATTTAGAGATACAAAAGAACAAATAAGGATAAATATAAATGATTTGGAAAAGTTTTTTGAAGAAAAATTTGATATTTGGAAAATTTTATAATATTCTTCATGAGAAGGTAGTTATTAAATAAATATAAAGTTCCATGAAATTATAAAGAATATGAAGAAAGTTGCTTTTATATCTCAAGAATTTGCAATCGATAAATTACCAACATATGCTGGGGGATTGGGAATTTTAGCTGGAGATCTATTTTATTCATCAAACGATTTAAAATATCCAATATATGGTGTAACATTTGTAAATAAAAATGGATATGGAAAATATGAAATAAAAAATAAGGAAATAGTATATGAAGAAGAAAATTACGATCCATTAGAATATTTTTTAGAAATTGAAGATAAATTCCATATAGATTTGAAAGATAAAAGGATATATTTTAAAGTATGGCAATATCCATTATCCCATTCAAAATTGTTCTTATTTGATACAGATTTACAAGAAAATGATCCAAGTATAAGGAAATTAACTGGAAGATTATATTATGAAGAAAATGAGGAAGAAAAATTATTAAAAGATTTATTATTGGGATTGGGTGCATTGGAATTCTTTGAAAATTATGGAATAGAAATTGATAAATATCATTTAAATGAATCACATGGTGGTTTTTTAGCAGTAGAATTATATAAAAAATATAGGGATATAAATAAGGTAAAAGAAAAGGTTGTATTTACTACTCATTCAATTATTGCAGGTCATGATTCATTCGATTATAATTTAGTAGAAAAATATTATGATATTCCCGGAGAAATAAGAAATATATCTCCAAATAGATTATCATTAACAAAAATATTATTTGAATTATCTGGATTTGTAAATGCAGTATCATATAAACATAAAATAGTTACTGAAAGTGTATATAATAAAAAGTTAGATTATGTAACAAATGGAGTATATCATTTAAGATGGATAAATAAAAAGATTGAATATTTATATGATACATATTTACATGGATGGAGAAATGAACCTGGAAAATTTGCATACGCTCAATCTATAAATAGGAAAGAATTTATAAAAGTAAAGAATGTTGTAAGAAAAGATTTAATAGATTATATTAATGTAAATTCATATTCAAACAAAGAATTTAAAGATGATAGGGTATTAATTTCTGTAAAAAGGAGGTTAACAGAATATAAAAGATTTCATATGTTATTATGGAGATTGGAAAAGTTTGAAGAATTAGATAAAAAGTATAAAATACAATTTTTATTATCTGGTTCATTCCATCCAAAAGATGAATTTGTAAAAAATACAATAAGATGGATTTTAGATATTATGTCAACATTAAATACACCAATTGGATTAATATTAAATAGAGGATATGAACAAGAAAGGACAATTCTAGCAGGTACAGATATATTTTTACATATCCCAAGACCTCCATTTGAAGCTTCAGGTACTTCTTGGATGAGGGCAGCATTAAATGGTACTCCTACATTATTTTCAAGGGATGGATCGCCTTTAGAAATAATAATTGATGATTATAATGGATGGTTCTTTGGAGAAAATAATTATGATATAAATAAGAATACAGATGATAAAGATGTAGAAGATTTCTATAATAAATTAGATTATGTATTAAATATATTCAGAAATAATTATGATAAATATATAGATGTATCATTAAATGCAATAAGAACAGTAGGTCCACTATTTAATACTTATAGATGTTTTGAAGAATATATTAGTAAAGCATATGTATGATGAAAAAAGTATACTGAAAGGTGATGAATTTTACCCATCCTGACTATTTTCCAAAGAAAGATAATATATTTTTTTGGCTACCTTTCCTATATGCATTCTTTAATTCTTCAATAGCTTTATTTACTCTATCCTCTGAAAAATCATGCTCATCAATCAAAATTTTTCTTATCTTTTCTTCATTAACTTCTCCAAATTTTATATCCTCTTTATTTATTTCAATTACTGGTGGATCTTCAAAGAATTCTTCAAGTTCTTTCCATGAAATTTCTTTATAATATTTATCCCATCCAACATATTTAAACAATTTTTCAGGATCATTATTATTTTTTACAAGTTCGTACGCAGTTTTTACCCCAATTCCGGGAATTCCATCAGGATTATAATCTGTTCCAACAATTAAAGCAAACCATATTAATTTTTTATAATCTAACTTTAGATAATTTAATATATCATTTAATTCAGCAATTTCTGGATTTATATCAACTTCTACACCTCTTACTTTTCTCTTTCCGCTTATTGTTAAATTCCTTGCAACTCTTAATCCTCCAAATAATAATGAATCGTAATCTTGTGATCCAACATAATCTGCAATTCCTTTTTTAACTAAATATGCAGCCTGTGCTTCTCCTTCAGAAGGTGCTTGTACATATGGAACCCCCATTGCTTCTAATAATTCTTTTGATTCATCTACCATATTAAATTCTAATTTTGATGTAAATTCTGCATATTTTTTTAAATCACCTTTTATACCCATTTCAATTGCTTTTTTATATTTTTCTTCCATCTTTTTTCTCTGTTCTTCTCTTAATTCTTGTTCTTTTTTCTTAAATTCTGGATGTTTGCCATCAAATACATAAATTACTTTTATCCCGTATTCGATCAAATTCTTTGTCCTATAAAATAAACCCGATAAATGTGAAGTAATCCTTCCCTTTGAATCTTTTAAAGGTGTGCCATCAGGTTGTCTTATTGCAGCTAGAAATTGATATAAAGCATTAAATGCATCCAATGCAACAACTTTTCCAGATAAATATGAAAAGTCAACTTCCTTTATTACAGGTTTTATTAATTCCCTTATTTCTGCTAAACCCATTTAAATAACTTATTTTATAATGTTTTAAATTTAATTATTGTTTTTTAAATATTTTTCTATAAATTCCTTTACTGAAATTGCATTACCTTTTTCTATTAAATCTTTATCTTCGGATACTAAAATAAGTCCAAAATTCTTTGAGGCATATACATAAGCTGCATCATAATATGTTAAATTTTTTTCTATTGCAATTTTAATTATTTCGGTAAAAGATAAAGATAAATTTTCAATTACATTAAATTCTTTTAATATTTCATAAATAGTTTCAGAAGTTTCTATAGGATTGTTAATTCTCTTAAATATATAATAATTCTTCCAAATAGTATTTCCAATCTCATAAAAAGTAAGATCTAGTATATAAATATTATATATATAATTATAATCTATTTTGTTAGTATAATTTTTATAAACAGTTAGAAATTTATATAATGCAGAAGCATCAAATAAAAAAGCATTATCTTTCATATCTTGTTTCTTTAACTAATCTTGTGAATTCTTCTGGAGTAACGTCCTTCATTAATTCACTTAATTTTTCAGCTAATTTTTTTATTTTTTCTGCTTTTCTTTTTGCTATTTCTTCTTTTAAAGCTTTTTCTACAACTTCTTTTATATTTATTCCTAACTCTTTTGCTTTTTCCTTTAAATTTTTATCTATCCTTACACTTATTACATCTGTCTTACCCATAATATATTGTATACAAGGTAATGTATATAAATTTTTGTATACGATATCATTTTATTAATATCAATTTAGAATAAAAATTTATGGTAAAAGTAATAAAAAGATCTGGTGAAGAGGAAGAATTTTTAGAGGATAAAGTATATAACTCATTAATTAATGCTGGTGCATCTGAAGAAGTTGCGAAACAAATTGTAAAAGAATTAAAAGATTGGATAAAAATAGAAGGAGTTGGAAAAATATCTACCGATGAAATTAGAAGATTTATATTTAATAGATTAAGAGTATTGGAACCTGATGTTTTAGAATCATGGCAATTTTATGATAGAATATTTAAGGGAAGAATAACATTTAGTGATGGAAAAGTTTTAGTAGTTGATAAAGGTCATTTATATTTAGGAAGGAAAGTTAAAGATATAGGAAATAAAGGATTAGATAACTCTGAAGAGGTAAAAGAGATATTGGAAGAATTAAAGGAAGATATGAAATATGGTTTATCTCCAAAAACAGTTAATGCTAGATTATATGCATTATTTATGGGTGTATTAAAGAAAAAGGATATGCCTAAAGAAGAAAAGATAAAATCAATAGAATTAATAAATAATTTTAGAAAAGAAATGGGATGTAAACCTTATGAACTAAAACAACCAATACAATAGAATATTTTTTATTATAATATATAAGGAGCTATTAAAATAAAATACCTATAATTAAAAATCTAAATAAGATCATAATATTAAAAATTTTTATTCAACAGTAATAATTAATCTTTTATTATTTTTACCTTTATTTTCTCTTCCTATAATTTTTATTTTTCCTACTTCTTTTGTAGATTTTACATGTGTTCCCCCATCTAATTGTATATCAATATCTCCAATACCAACTACTCTTAAAACATCATATTTTTCATATCTTTTTTCATCCATTAATCTTTTTAATTGAGGCATTTTTTCAAGTTCTTCTTTATTTATAAATTTTGCATAAACTGGTAAATCTTTGTTAACAATTTCATTTGCTTTTTCTTCAATCTTCTTTACTAATTCATCATCTAACTTATCTAAATCAAAATCTATTCTTGCTTTATCTTCATATATTTGACTTCCAGTAATTTTTACATTACCAAAAATATTATTTAATACTGTAGATAATATATGCAAAGCTGTATGTAATCTCATTAATTTATATCTTCTTTCCCAGTCTATTTTTCCTTTAACAATATCTCCAACTTTAAAATTTGGCTCTTTTTCTAGTAAATGTACAATATTTCCATTATCATCATAATATGTATCTATTACTTTTATTCCATTTATTTCTCCAGTATCTCCTGGTTGACCACCACTTCTAGCATAAAATACTGTTCTATCTAAAATAACTTCTCTTCCTTTAATTTCAATAACTTTTCCCTCAAATTCCTTTAAATATTGATCTTGCCAGAAAAGTTTTTCTGTCATAGAAAATAATATGATGATATTTTTATTTATCTTTTTACTGTTAAAATTATAATTACGAAAAATTGGTAGTTTGGATATGGTTATAATGAAAGGAAAATATGAAAAATTTATATATTATTTAATTTTTATTCTCCAATTATTGTTATAAATACTTTTCTTTCTCTTGATTCAAATAATTCTAAAAATATTATTCTCTGCCATGTTCCTAATAAAAGTTTTCCATCTTTTATTGGTATACATAAAGATTGTGATAATAAATTTGTCTTTATATGTGCAGTTGCATTGATATTTCCTTCATAATTATGATGATATTTTGTATTTAATGGTAATATTCTATCAAAAAATTCTTCAATATCTTTAAATATTGTTTCGTCATTTTCTTGTATTATTATACATGCAGTATTATGTAAAGAAAACAATGATACTATTCCATTTTTTATTCCAGATTCTTTTAATATTTCATTTACTTTATCTGTTATATCTATAAAATCATATGGACCTTTTGTTTCTATTTTTACTTCCTTTTGATATATTTTCATAATAAAATTATTTTATTAACAATTATTTAAAATTAATTAAATTTCATTTTAATGTTTTTTAATTTATTTAAATGATTAATCTTTAATTAGAATTTTAAATATATCTTTCATATTATCATTAATGAGTGATAACTTAGATGAAAGAATAAAAAATGCAGCATCTAATAATATGCGAGTAGAATATAAAATACCGAATATTATAACATATGTAATAGCTTTTACTAAGACATATGAAGAATATTGCCATACAAGTCTTCCTGAGTTGGAAATAATTGATAAAGTAGGAGAAAAATTGGGAATAGCTCATCCATTTACTGGAAAACTTTCAAGTTACCTATTGGAAGAACCTATATTAAATGAAATTGAACATATGTCAGAGGTACAGAGAGAGCTACTTCGAATGCTTGCAGCAGGTTATGTATTATCAGTTATAGAAGATTACAATGAAGGTAAATGTATAGAAAAAGGAAAAGAAAAAGATATATTGTCAGAATATTTGTATAAATTTATTAAATCAGAGATTATTTCAAAACAACGTGAAGGTTTATTTTATAGAAGAATCTATTAACATTTTTTAATATAAATATCTGGACCCGCCGGGACTTGAACCCGGGACCTCTGGCTAGCGAGGCCAGAATCCTACCACTAGACTACGGGCCCAAAAATATAATTATCAAAAAAATTATATAGTCAATAAAATCTCCAAAAGTGCAAGTACATCTAAAACAACAATACTTCCAGCCGCAAATTTTACATATTCATTGCTGAAAAAGGAAGGATTCCATAATAAATACAGTTCTACTAGTGTACCTATAATTATAAATATGCTCGATAGCATCTTGCTTTCCATGTACCATAATATATAATTCGGGAAATATAAGCTAATGCTTATCAAATATGATTTATAAGGATTATAAAAAATTTATATTATCAATTTTCCTTTTCCTGGAGATCCAATAGATTTAGCGATTTCTTCCCATTTTTCCCCAAAATTTTGTTTATATAGTTCTATTATTTCACTTGTTAATAAATTATCCTTTTTTAATTTCCAGTAAGATACTGGTATTTTATTTTTTAGCATTTCCTTTATTAAATCTTCAGTTTTTATTCCTTTATTTATATTTAATACTTTATCTGTAGGTTCTAAATGTTTTATATTTACTCTTCTCCTTCTTATATCTCCATCTACCAATACAAAATTATTATCAATTACATCAATTACTACACAATATCTTCCAGCTTCCCTTCCCTTTAATTTTATACATACTCTACCTATGTCTAGTAACATCTTTATTGATTAGAATTTAATATTTTTATTTTTTCCCTTACCTTCTCCTTTAATAAATTTTCTAAGCATTTATGACATAAATACCCACCATATTTTCTGCTAACCCTTTTTTGTGATAGATTTAATCTTCTATATTTTGAAGGATGCAGTGCTGGTAATCCTTGCAATTTTCTTCCACATATTGCACATCTTGGTATATTTCCTTTCTTTAATTTTACAATTATAGATACTCCACCCGAAGGTGTTTTTCTAATTAAATATGTCTTAGCCATTTTTATTATCTATTTTAGATTTTTTTATAAATCTTGAGTAAATAATATTAAATATTAATAAAGAAATCTGAGCTAGAATATATAATATTATATATAGAAGTAAAGGATTTAACCAATTTATATTTATTATTGGTAATCTAAATGGTAATGTATTTGTTATAACATTTACAGATAATAATTTTGGTTCATAAGTCCCATTTAAATTTATTATATTGTAATTTGCATGATAAAAACCTAGAAAACTATTATTATAATATATAGCAAAATCTTGATTATACAATATTGGATTAGTTATTAATACACTTGTTGTATTATTTATATTTGCAACATAAAATCCTGATTGAAAGCCAAAAATAATAAAAATTAATATAATAATTCCAAATATACTAACAATCATTGTATGTTTCATTATCTTTGAATATATTTTTGTAAGATCTTCCATAATATTATTTAATTCTTCCAGTTTTCCGGATTTAAAACTTTCAATATATTTTTTCTGTATTTCTTGTAATTTCTTCTGATGTTCCCTTATTCCAGTCTTTTTTTCAATTATCTTTATTACTATATTTACCAATATAACTAAAAATAGTACATAGAAGAATATTAAATCTATCATTTTAGATATTTTCCAATTAATGGTATTAAATATAACGCATCTACTCTCTTCAAATCATTATATATCTGTCCAGCTATTACTATTAATAATAATATGCTTACTCCAGATACTGCAGAACTCAATATATCACCCAAAGATGCTAGTAGTCCCATTAAAAATCCAGATAAATATCCTATAGGATCTATATATTTTTTTAACATATCTTCTACAATTCTTGGATCTCTAGTATATAATGGAGAATTTGGATTACTTGTTAAATAATTTGCCAAATTTTTTGGATCTAAACCTGTAGCATATATCCAGAATTTAGATATAAACATACCTCCGATTGTAAATAATAGAAAATAGAATATTATATGAAATATATTGAATGGTACGTATAAGTAATCAATTCCAAACTGTCCAATATTTATTATTATATTTGGAGGAGATAATAATTGAACAATTGGATTATTTGGATTGAAACCAAATAAAGATTGCAACTCAATTATTAATGCATAAATAAATATTGCAGGAATTACAGAAGTATATAATAATTGTATTGGATATTTAATAATTTCTCCATTAATATTTAAATATAATAATGGAACTTCTATCTTTAGTGATTGTAAATATACTGCAAATATTAATATTCCAATTGTAACCATTGCAGCAAATAAAAATGCAAGACCTAAATTAATATTTCCCTGTGATAAATATAAAATTCCTTCTGGTATATAACCTGTTGGTTGTGCAAATAAACTTGGTGAACTAGATGGAGGAGAAAGAGGATTGAATAATCTCAAAGCTAATGCGATACTTATTGTAGTTAAAATAATAATATTTATTCCAGATGTAATTCCATATTTATATGAAAAATCATCTAATAATAATATAATAAGGCCTCCAATGAATAATTGTAAAAATAAAATAATATATAAAATTATCGGATTTATTCCTAAAAATATGTTTGGTGATATATTTCCACTTACAATTAAAATTATACTTTCTATTATAATAAATATTATTGCAATAAATCTTGCATAATTATCAAATTTTGTTTTTCCTTCATCAGTATTTATATCAATATTTATTATTCCAAGACCAACTAATAATTGCATAAAAATTCCAGCAACAACTACTGGAGCAATTCCAACACTCGCTAAGGTTCCTAAATTTGATCCAAATAACCATAAAAATTGTTCTAGTCTTGCAGAAACTTCTGGAGAAATTCCAAATAAAGGTATTGATGCTAGAACGGTATATAATGCAATTACTAATAATGTATTATATACCCTTTCCCTTAAAGATAATAATTTTTTCGGTTCTTCAACAGTTGGTAAGTATGAGACTATTTTATCTATTATGTTCATAAATAAAACTAATTAAAAACATTTTTAAATTATTAATCAGCTTTTTCTCCAGAAAAGGTTTCTTGCCTTTTACTTGTCCCTCCGAGATCTATTGGTAATTGTGAGAATATTGAAACAGAATATGGGGAATATCTTGTATATTGAATATAATCTGGAATTACTTGTGCTCCTCCGGATGGAAACATTGTAGCAAATTGAGCCGGAATATTTCCATTTATATCATAAGGTCCGGCACCTGCTAATAAATTATAGTATTCATTTCCATACATTTTATGAAATTCGTTACGATAAAATCCGCCAGGTTCATGTACAATTGTTACTTTTTTATTTTCTAATATATCCCTGAGTTTTTCTAATTCTGATGCAATAATATCATCCCAGCCCATTCCCAATGGTAAATGTACATCTTCTCCAGCTTGTGTTTCATGGACATGTAAATGTCTAATTTCTGGTTTAATTTCTTCAACCCATTTTAATATATCTTCCTTATTATATCCATATTTTTCAAACATTTTTATATGTCCAACATCTAATGTAGCTCCTATTCTTTCTTTAACAAATTCATCTACACTACCATATTTTTTCTCAATTTCATTTTTAAAATCAGGATATTTTTCCATATAATCTTCTAATACCTTTTTTACTTCTTCCCTTATATTATTTAATAATCTTTTCCATATATCTGGTCTTGTAGCAGGTGCTCCTGGATATGATTCTTCAATATTTATATAACTTAGATATTTATCAAAATCTTTATACCAATCTGGATTTCTACTTATTTCCCTTTCAATTAGCATTCTAATTCCTTCAGCTATTACTTCTGGAGCTGTTTTTATTGCAACTTCTTGATATGGTTTTACGATTGGAATTGGAAATTCAGAAAATACAGTATTTTTTAGTTGTTGTAATAAGTTACCTGTGTTTGATATAGATGAACTTATATCATTCATAAAATCAAATATTTTATCTGTATAATAATCTCTATATGCAGGACTATCATTATTTTGTACAATCTCTTTGGCAAATTTTGATATTTCATATTCATATTTTTCTATTTTCTTCAAATTTTCTTCAAGATACTGTTTATATTGTGATATTCTATTTCTTGCAGAATCTCTTAATCTTTCATCTGCAATATCATTTATATTATCCCATATTGCATCAATATATTCTTTTACTTTTTCTAAAAATAATCTATATCTTTTTAGATCGTATAAAAATTCTCCTATTTTTTCTCGATCTACAGAACTATATCCAAAATAGGCTATTAAGTAGTTGTTATTTAATAATCTTTTTATTGCATTATAATCTCTATCAATATCATTAAATATATTCATCCAAACCTTTTCATTTGCTTTATAAAGTTCATCAATAGCAGAAACATATTTTTTTGCTTCTTCTATAGCACCAGATAAATATTTTGCAGGTAAAACAGATCCTATATATTCGTAATTTCCATTTAAATGAACATATGCAGCTTCTTGTTTTGCAAAAGCCCATGATGGTACATTTCTTTCTAGTGTTTCTTTATCAATATTATTTCTAATTAATTCATTATATTGTTCTGATGTTATATATCCTAATTTATATAATTTTTCTGCAAAAGATTTTCTAAATTCTTGATTATTTAATAATTCTTTTTTTAAATTTTCTTCGAAATCTTTATCCCATTCTGTTAGTGTAAGATCTCCAGCATGCATATTTACTTTAATCGGTTCTCCATAAATTTTTGACATTATTTCTGCACTTTCTAATATTACTGATGCTTTATAGGCCATTTCTTTCATATTATCTTCTATTATATTTTTGTTTCTATCTGTTGCAGGTAATTGAAAATCATTTTCAGGAGCATGAATTGTAACTTCTACATTATTTATTTTTGCATTTCTTGCAATTTCTTCGAATATTTGTCTTGGTATATTTACCCATCCTTTTTCTCCAGAAAAAGTATATGTTTGTATTTCTACTCCAGGATATCCGGCAGATATTTTTGACAAATATTGTTGTAATTGATTTACGTCTGCAGGATTTGTACTAGTAGATAGACCCCTACTATATAATTCTTTTGGATATTTTTTATCTTCATTATCCATTTATATATAAAGGTATTTCCGAATTTAATAATTTAACATACCGAATGTCTTTTTAAATGTCATATATATTTTCCATGCAGTATCTATTGTTTTTTCCTTTGTTTCTTCAATTATTGATTTTCTTTCTTCTTCAATGTTTTTCTTTTTTATATTTTTTTCAATACTTGTAATATCTTTGCCAAAAGTTGAAATAATTTTAAGTAACCATATTATAATATTTCCTAGATTTGGAAATATTAATGAAATACTAGATTCTTTCTTTTCTTCCTTATTTTCTTCCTTTTTATCTTCTTTTTTCTCTTTTTTCTCACTATCCAAATATTTCTTTATCCATGCAATACTTGATAATGCTCTCTTTATTCTTTCATCTTTTTCCAATTCTTCTACAAGTTCCTTTGTCCATCTTATTTTATAAGGATCATTTTTTATTTCTTCTGATTTTGCATTTGATTTTTCAGCAACTATTTTTAATAGATTTTCATCATTTTTTATTATATCGTATAAAAATGTTTCTAAAATTAAATCAGACATACTTTTTATATAATCATCTGTTAATCCGGTTATATATGCTAAATCTTCACTTTCTTGATTTATTATTATTGAATCATATTCTTCTTTTTCAACTAAATATGCTCTAAGTATTATATCAATTCTTCCTAAAAATGAATACATCCTTGTATAAGAATCTGTTCTTCCAACCACAGTTGGTATTGCTCTTGCTTTCATATCAATTTCATATAAAGGTATATAAGATTTTTCAATTTCTTTTCCCTCTTTTTCATCATATTCTTTTACTTTTATCTCTTTTTGATTTGTTATTAGTGAAATATTTATAATTGCCGTTTCAAATGCGTTTACAACATCCACAGGTTGATCAGGATTTTGTAATAATTTTCTTGCAAATTTAAAGTATGGTTTTGCAAATTCAACATAATATAATAATGAGCTTAATTCATGCTTTAAATAGGATTTTAATAAAGTGATTCTATCATATAAAACCTTTTTATTATTTTCAAGCCAACTATAAAAATCTATTAATTTATTATTTAAAAAATTATACATTCTTCTATTTATTATTCCTTTATTAAATAATTCATTTAAATCTCTCGGAGCATTATTTTCTGGATTATTAAATAATGCATTATATAATTCTTCCCCTATTAATTTTTTATTCTTAAGTTTTTCTAATTCAGATTTTAAATCTACTAGAAAAAATAAATCTACAACACTTGGAAATCTAGACCCCTGTAAATTCCTTAAGGCACCTGCACCTCTATTAGCATCAACATAAAATACCCACCTATCTTTTAGTGCTGTATAACTTGCAATAGCTTCATCTTTATTTTTTGATAATAAATTTTCATATAAAACATATATTGAATATAATTGTTTATATTCATTTAAAATGGAAATAATTGTTCTTGTCAATGTATTAATTAATTCTGCTAAAGATCTTGCATTATTTAATACATTTGCTAATCTTTGTCCCATTTCTCCAAAAAATGCAGATGCAACAGATGATGTAAAATCATCGGATAATTTATTAATATCCATTTTTAAACTATCCCTGATAAAGTCTACAAGCCAAAAATATATTTGTTCCATCTTTATATTTGGATTATCTAGTATAAGTTTTATTTCTAATATTTTATGTTTATTATCCTCAATGTTTTCATTTCTTAAATCATCAATTTTTATGTTTTGCATATACAATTTAAAAGATGTTGGAAAATAAAAATTTTAATATATTAGAAGACACTTATATCTAATGAAGATGAATTTAATAATATTATCAAGCAAAGGATTTGATGAAGATGATCTCTTTAACTTTTTAGATATATTGGATGGTAGAACATATATTGCTATAAAAAATAGAAAAATTGGAATAGGAAAATATAAAAGTAAAGTATTACCAGATTTTGATGTACATGAAATATTTTTAATGAGAGAAAATCATTTTGATAGGTTAATATATATTTCTGATGAGGGATATAAAGAATTTTTAAATGTAGACTCACAAGCAATATTTACAAGATTTATAAATTCATATAGAACAGTCATATTATCTTCTCTATCCCAAATAGCTTTTTTAAAATCAGGTTTATTGGCTGGAAGGACAATAACATATAATTATGATGAATATCCACAATATTTAAAATATTTTCCAGATTTTGGAGTAAAATTAGTAACAAATGCGGATTATGTGGTAGATAGAAATTTAATAACCGTAAAGGGAAGGGATTCTATATATAATTTGGGGGAAAAATTAAAAGAAATAGAAGAAGAATTAAAAAGAATTACTATTTAAATTATATTTACCTAATTCTTTATTAATATAATAAAATCCAATAAATGACAATATTAATAATAATGGAAATATAGATCCTATCATAGATATTCTAAAATATTTATTTATATTTTGATTATTTAAATGAACAACAATATTGTATAATTTCTTTAATATTAAATAATTTGATATTCCAACAATTACTAAACCAGGATATGTAATAAAAATAGATATAAGTATTCCTATATATATCATTGAAAACAAATTATTTGGATAATATTCTTTATTTATTATTTTTTCAATTATTCTAAATATCTTCTTTAAGTATTCTATAGATATAAAATATGAAATAATAGAAATAATAATTAATATAACTAAAATTGTTCCTAAATTAATTAAATTAAGGAAAATATACAATATTGATAAGGATAAATAGGGACTAAATATTAATGAAAATGGACTTATAGTACTATTATATGTAGAGAAAAAAGAAAGAATTATAAGTAATAAATATGATGAAAAACCTAAAATACTTGATATATATGTAATTTTTGAATAAATATTTAAACTATTTAAGAATTCTGATAAATTTTCATCCATTTTTTATTTTTAAATTTAAATTTTTATAAACGCCGCGGGTGGGATTTGAACCCACGCCCCCTTTCGGGGATATGGTCTCGAGCCATACCCCTTTGTCCGCTCGGGCACCGCGGCATATTTATATAATTAATTTTGATATTTGATAAATGAATGAATATAAAGATATTATAAATATATATGATGCAAATATAAAAGAAGAAAAAGATTATGAAAAATTAATAAAATTCTTTGGTGTAAAAGAAATTGATGATATCATATTAAATAATTTAAAATATATAACAGGAGATTTACATGTTTTGTTGAGAAGAAAATTTTTTTATGCACATAGAGATTTTGATATATTATTAAATAAATATAATGAAGGTAAAAGATTTTTCTTATATACTGGAAGAGCACCTTCTAAAAGCAAAATGCATATTGGTCATTTAATTCCATTTTTATTAACTAAATGGTTTCAGGAAAAGTTTAATGTAAATGTATATATACAAATTCCAGATGAAGAAAAATATTGGGAAAAAAAGGCAGATAATTATGAAGAAATAAGAGAATATGCATTGGAAGATGCAAAAACAATAGCTTCTCTTGGATTTGATCCAGATAAAACATTCATATTTATAGATTCTGAATATATAAAAAATATGTATAAAGCTGCAATTTATGTTGCAAGGGAAATAAATCTAAATACTGCAAAATCTGTTTTTGGATTTGATGATAATTCAACAATTGGTTTACCATTTTATATTGCATTGCAAATTGTTCCAACATTTTTTGAAAGAAATATTCCTCTAATTCCTTGTGGAATTGATCAAGATCCATATTTCAGATTACAAAGGGATATTGCAGAAAAATTTGGATATTATAAAGCTTCCACAATTTTATCAAAATTTGTATGGGGATTACAGGGTCCATATACAAAAATGAGTGCTTCAGATCCAAAATCTGCTATATTTATTGATGATGATTATGATACAATAAGATATAAAATATTTAAATATGCATTTTCTGGTGGGAGGGGTACATTAGAAGAACATAGAAAATATGGAGGAAATCCAGATATTGATGTTTCATATTTCTGGTTATCTGTATTATTTGAGGAGGATGATAATAAATTAAAAGAGATAAGAGAGAAATATATAATGGGAGAATTAACAACAGGAGAATTGAAAGAATATACTGCTAAAAAAATATGGGAATTTTTAAGTAATATACAAGAAAGAAGAAAGAATATTAATATTGATAAGTTTATGTATGATGGAAGGTTAGCAAGGGAAATGTGGGAATGGGAATTTAGAATATAGATGAAAATAAAAGAAAAACCCGAAGATTTTGTTGTTAAAGAAATAATTGATTTGGATAAAAAGAAAGAGGGAGAAACATTTAGATATTTTTTAATGAGGAAAAGAAATATAAATACAATAAATGCAATTAAAATAATTGCAAGAAAATTACATATTTCGAAAAGAAAAATATATTTTGCAGGAGAAAAAGATAAGAATACAATATCAGAACAATATATTGCAATAAGAAATTTTAACGATTTTAAAGATGAATATAATTTTGGGAATATATATTTAAAATACGTTGGATCATATGATGAGCCATTAAAGATTTCTGATATAAAATATAATTATTTTAGAATAACTATAAGAGAATTGAGTAATGAAGAAATTAATATATTTAATAAAAATATAGAAATATTTGATAAATATTATTTTAATTATTTTGATGATCAAAGATTTGGAAATAGAGGAAATAATTATATAATTGGGAAATATATAATTAAGAGAGATTATGAGAATGCAATAAAAGTATTTTTAACAGATTATGAAAATGAAAAAAACAAAGATGCAATAAGGGCAAGAAAATTCTTATATGAAAATTGGGGTAAATTTAAAGAGGCATTAAAAATGTTTCCAAATTATTTAGATGTTGAAAGATCAATATTAAATTATTTATCAAAGGAAGAGAATTATAAAAGAGCATTAAAATATATACCAAAGAGATTATTAAAGATGTTTGTTCATTCATATCAATCATATTTATGGAATAAATTATTATCTAATTATATAAAAAATAATTATGGAGAAGAATATTTTATAGAAACAAAAATTGGGAAATTTTATATAATTAAGGATAAAAAAGAAATTGAAAAATTAAAAGATATGAAATTTCCATTGCTAGGATATGATATAAAAGATAATAATATATATAAAGATATATTAAGAGAAGAAAGAATAGATTATGAAGAATTAAAATTTGAAGATAAACCATCTTTAACATTATTATCAACTGAAAGAGATATACTTTCAGAAATAAAAAATCTAGAATATAATATAAATAATAATATTATGATAATTTCTTTTATCTTAGATAAGGGTTCTTTTGCTACAATGTATATAAAACATTTGTTTTCAAAATAGAAGAATGATAGAAAAGGAATATATAGAAAGTCTAAAAGAAAAATTTAGAGAATTTGAAAATAAAAAAGACAAAATAATTGAATTGGGAATAAAATTAAATAGAACATCAAAATCAATAATATATTCAGTAATAAGAGGCGATATAAAATCTGCAAATGAATATATGGTTGAAATGGATAAATATAAAGAAGAAATAGATAAAATTGTGAGGGAAGAACCTAGATTATATAATAATGCATTGATAAATTATCAAGAATATGCAGAAGCAAAAATATTCTATAATTTTATATTAAATAATAAAATACCAAAAAATGATGAGTTAAATGTTGATGAATATTCATATGTTATGGGATTGATGGATTTTGTTGGAGAATTATATAGAAAATCAATAGAGGAAATGTTAAAGAATAATTTAGAGTTTGCTGAAAAAGCTAGAGAAATTATATATGAAATATATAAAAATATGTTATATATGGAATTTAAAAATTATGATATAAGGAGAAAGGTAGATTATGTCGGAGATATATATAATTTATTAACGGATAAAATATTTATGAGAAAAGTTTCTAGAAAATAAAGGATATATTATATAATATTAGGGCTAATAATATTATTGATAAAGATAAATTAACTATTCTTGATCTTTTTTTATCTAAAAATATTTCTAATATAGATTTCATGGTTTTACCTCCATCTAAAGGATATATTGGTATCATATTACCAATACCAAGTCCAACATTTATTACAAATAACCAGAATAATAATGATTGAATAAAATCAATTACAGGAACTTTATAATTATATTCTTGTTCAGCTACAATTCCTATAAATGGTTTTCCATCTTTATTAGTTAGTTCAATATTGAATAATCCAGCACTTGTATTTAATAAAACATATTCTCCAGGTTTTGTATTATTTAAAACTTCTCCAATTTGATTTAAATATAATATTTGATTTCCATTAATAGAATATAAAATTGTATTATTTGGGATAACATTATATGCATATGTATTTGGTAGTGTATATAATATTTTTACATATGGTGTCGCTAGATTAAACATAGAAATTATATATGTAAAAAAGAAAAATAAAAATAAAAAGATTAATCCAGCAATTATATTTATAGCAGCACCAGCGCTATATATCTTTATTTGTTCCTTTTTATTTAATTTCTCAATTTCTTTCTCATCTGGTTCTACAAAAGCACCTATTAAAGGTCCTAGATAAAAGAATCCCCAAGATTTTAAATCTAGATTATTTTTATATACTAAAATACCATGAGCAAATTCATGTATAAAAGCTGCTATAAAGATTGCAATTATTGTTTGTATTATAGGCAATGTTATAGGACCATATGATATACCAGGCAATGCTGGAGCATATGTTGGAGTTTTTGTTAAAATTCCAAAAAATAAGAAGAAAACAGCTAAAGCTATTAATATTGGGCCTAAAATTAATGATGATATTGATAAAAATTTTGAAAATTTTGTATTAGAGATTTTTTTCATTATTTCCATTAATTTTTTTGTCCTGAACATTCCATAAATAAATTTATAATCCGTATTTTCTTTTTTAAAAATTTTTAAAAATATAAATATTATATTAATAACTAAAAAAGCTATTAATATGCTAAGAGCACTACTATTCGATATATATAAATTATAACTCATTTACTTAGTTGGTTTTCCTGTTACTAATGTAATCTCCGACTTCTTTGGTCTTAGTGCTGTTGATTTACATTTTCTACATCTAACAAGGCCAGCTCTTACTTTATCAGGATTAGCTCTAATCCTGGCTCCACATTTTCTACATATAAATATCCTATCAAATTTCCTCGCTTTAATCTCTGGTAATAAGTCTGAAGCCATTATAGAAATAGATTATCAATAATATTTATAATAATTTGTATTCTGCCATATTTATATATAAAGGACCCTGGGGTCTTAATATACTTTGCTTTATATAAAATTTATCTATTAAAATATCATCAGATATATATTTAGATAATTTTTCAATTGATTCTCTAAATTCTTTTTTATTTAATATTTCTTTTACTCTATATAATGTAATATGTGGGGAAAATCTATAATCTTTGTCAATTTTTATTTTATATAATTGCTCATCTATTAAATTATGTAAATTAATTATATCTTCATATCCTTCATATATATCCATCCAAACCACTCTATCTCCAAAAGTTCCAATATTACCAATTTTTATACTAAATTTATTATATTTTATATTATTTAATTCTTCCTTTATTTTTTCAAAAATATTTGGTTGAACATCTCCAATAAATTTTAATGTTATATGAAAATTTTCTTTTTCAACTGGTTTTCCATATATACCTCTCAAACCCCTTTCTAATTTTCTCTATTTCATCCTTTATCCTTTTCTGGTAAATCTATTGCTATAAATATCCTCATAACAAAATTATTGCAAAAAACATAATATAAATTATATAAGATAGATATTCTTGTACTTTTCTATTTTTTCTATTATTTAAAATTGGTATAACAAATTTATAGTTTGATAATGGATATAATGGAGTAATTCCAGAAACTGTTAAAGAATCTTCAATAATATGTAATAAAAATGCTAAAGAAAATAAATAAAATATTTTCATTATAAACAATCCTAAAAGGAAAAATATTATTATTGGAAATATTGAATGAGTAAATCCTCTATGTTTAAATAATTTTAATAAAAATAAAATAAATAGATAATATGGAAATAATAAATATTTTAAAATTTTTGATTTATTTATATTTTCATATTGTTTATTTGCCCAATTATAAATTTTATAATCATAATCTGGTATTACACAAATAAGTCCAACAATTATTGATATAATTATTGAAGATACCTTATCAAAATTAAATATATAGAAAAATATAATATATGTTATAAATGATGATAATGCTTGATGGAGCCTGATTATCATAATTTTTATCAATACTTAAAAAGTATTAAAGTATATGGGTGATATAGATTATGATAAAATAATTAACAATTTACTAGAATTTGAAAAGTATAATGAAGTTCTATTTGGTTTTAAAAAATATTTGGATAGTATAAAAGAGGATATAGATAAATTAAAATCCGAAATTGAAAATAGCAAGGCAGAAAATAAAAAAATAGAAGATAGATTAAATTTGTTAGAAGATAAGTATAATAACATTTCAAATGATATAAAAAATATATATAATTTATTAGATGAAATAAATAAAAAAATAACTGAAATAAGCAAAAGATTAAATGAAGAATATATAAATGAGAAGATAGATAATTATAGATATAAACTATTATTGGAAAAATTAAAAGAATTGGATGGTATATAAATTAGTAATTGTAGTAAGAAAGGATTTAGATATCGGAAAGGGAAAATTATGTGCTCAAGTAGCTCATGCCGCCGTTGAAGCTGTTTTAAATCAATTAGAAAAGGATAAAGATATAGTAAAAAAATGGAGGGAAGAAGGCGCAAAGAAAATTGTTTTATATGTAAGAAGCTTAGATGAATTGATGAGTATATATAATCAATCTATATCACTAAATTTAAATACTGTTTTAATAAAAGATGCTGGATTAACACAATTAGAACCAGGAACTATTACTTGTATAGGTATTGGTCCAGATATTGAAGAAAAGATTAATAAAGTAACTGGTTCATTAAAATTATTATGAGCGTAGAATTAAAGGATGTATGGGATGTAGAAATAAAAACATCTTTTGATGTGAATAATATAATTTATGAAAAGAAAGTTTTAATTATAATTAAAAATCATTCTCCATATATTAGAAGATTCGAAGTAGGAACTAAATATATAAATATAGAAGATCAATATGAAGCATTGAAATTCAGAATGCGTTATAATTTAATTTCTCCTGTGGTAATATCCATAGATAAATATAGGAAAGAAACTATTGAAGTTTTAATACCAAAGATAAATCATCATTTGGGAGATAATATTATATTTTATGTGAAAAATCTTGATAAGAATGAAGAAAAAGAAATACAATATAACTTATAAAAATATAGCAAAAAGAAGAATTTTTGAATTATATAAATTAGCTATAGAAAATATAGATAATATTGATTTAGCTAGGAGGTATATATTTATATTATGGAAGATAAAAAATAAGGCAAGAATAAGATTACACAAAGAATTGAGGAATAAATTTTGTAAAAAATGTTATACACCATGGATTGTTGGAAAAACATTACAGATAAGGATAAGAAAGGGTAGAATTATATATAAATGTTTATATTGTAATAGGGTGAAGAGGTTTATAATAAGAAAGGTTTAAAAAACATTTATTTTAAAAAATAATTTTAGGGCGGCCAAAGTGGCCGGGAAACACCCGTACCCATTTCGAACACGGAAGTTAAGCCGGCCTACGTCCGTGTGAGTACTGGCGATAGCCGGGAAAGCACGGAAGCCGCCCGACAAAAATTTTAAAAGTTTTTATGAAAAATATACTACTATGGACTCGCACCATATAGATATACACCCCTTTGGGGGAGGACGGAATAGAGCCTGATGGATATAAGAAGATAAGTTTAGACGAAATTTTAAGAATAGCGAAAGGGAATGATGGAGAGTTAAAGTTTATGTTTGCAAGGCAAATAGCACCATACCAAATAGAAACAAAATCAGCATTATCGTATATTGAAAAGATAATAGATGAAGCTAGAGATGATGTAAAAAAGGAAATTTTAGATATTCTACAGTGGGGAGATGATAAATTTTCTTTGAAAAACATAGAAAAAGGAATATTTGTTGAACCTCAAATGTTAGATGGAAAGAAATATTATATAGCAGCTCAATCAAAGTCTCAATTGAAGAAAGATATTAAAATAAGAGATGTATATTTAGATATCAAAGAAATAAGTAAAATGATAAAAGAAACTGGATTTGAATATATGGAAAAAGCTTTAGGTTATTTAATGCAAAGAGAAAAAGTAACTAAGATTAAGGTAAATGCAGATAAGGGAAAAGTAATTGAGAAAGATGTAGTAAATATATTAGACTTCTGGGGATTGGCAACATTATATTACATAGGCGAAATATCTAAAGATATTTTCGGAATTGATAAGTATGAAATAAAAGAATTTAAAGATAAAATAAAATTAGCAAATGGAGATGAATTTGATATATCTGGATATGAATTAACTTTCAAATATAATGGAAAAGAATTAAAGTTTAGAGTATATGATGCAAGTCATATTTATAAAGAAGAAAGTGAGAAATATAAAAAAGAAGAGAAAATGAACTCCTATATAACTTTAGCATTATTGTCAGGAAGTAGATATATATTACTTGAAGAAGATCCTGGAAAACCATCAGTAGATCAAAAGATAAGAGATTTCTATAAAGAAGCAAAAGATAAAACGGGATATGATATACTATTATTAGAAACAGATGAGCAAAAACTAATAGAAAGAGGAATAATTGGTAAAGATGATTATGTAAAACTTATAGATAAAGATAAAACTAAGTATATTATGGATACTATAATGGAAACATATAAAATATAAAATGTATAGATATAATCAAAATAACATACTTAAATACATAAAAGAAAGTCTAGAAAAAGTTAGAATAGATTATGTCTGGTAAGTACTGGTTATGGCTGAAAAAGACACAAAAGCCTCTTAACAAAATTTTTAGAAATTTTATGAGAATTATACTACTATGTACTCACATCATTTTGATGTGGATGGTAAAGATAAGAAGATAAGTTCGGATGAGATTATCAAATGGGATCATACTATTCTGGAGGGAGATGTAATAGAGTCTGAAGGATACGAGAAGATAAGTTTAAAAGAGATTGTTAAATGGAAACTTCAGAGAAGAAAAATAAAGTCTAATGGATATAAGAAGAAGTCTGATGGATATAAAAAGATAAGTAGTTTAGATGAGATTTTAAGTATAGCGAAAGGGAATGATGGAGAGTTAAAGTTTATGTTTGCAAGGCAAATAGCACCATTCAACATAGAAACAATATTAGCGCTATTGGATATTGAAGGGGCAATAAAGAAAGCAGATGAATATGGATATAAAGTAAATAAAGTAATTTTAGATATATTACAATGGAAGGATAATAAATTTTCGTTTAGTAATATTGAAAAGAAAATATTTGTTGAACCTCAAATGTTATATAGTAAATTGCAATATAATATAGCAGTTGAATCAAAGAGAAAAATAAGAATTGGTAAATATAGAATAGGTGATGTATATTTAGATGTTATTAAAATAATTAAGATGATATATGAAATCGGATTTGAATATATGGAAAAAGCTCTGAATCATTTAGAAAATGAAAGAAAAGTAAAAGATGATAGTGTAAATATATTAGACTTCTGGGGATTGGCAACATTATATTACATAGGCGAAATATCTAAAGATATTTTCGGAATTGATAAGTATGAAATAAAAGAATTTAAAGATAAAATAAAATTAGCAAATGGAGATGAATTTGATATATCTGGATATGAATTAACTTTCAAATATAATGGAAAAGAATTAAAGTTTAGAGTATATGATGCAAGTCATATTTATAAAGAAGAAAGTGAGAAATATAAAACGGAGACAAATCTATATATAACTTTAGCATTATTGTCAGGAAGTAGATATATATTACTTGAAGAAGATCCTGGAAAAGAAGATAATAAGATAAAACATTTCTATAGGGAAGCAAAGAAAAAAACAGGATATGATATATTATTATTTGAATTAGATGAACAAAAACTAATAGAAAGAGGAATAATTGGTAAAGATGATTATGTAAAACTTATACATAAAAATAAAATTAAAAAAATTATAAATATTATAAAGGAAATATATGGACTATAAAATAATAGATATAATAAAAGATTTGGAAAGGTTTTCTCCAAGGAATAATGAAGAAGCTATAAATAAAACAATTAAATACATAAAAGAAAATTTAGAGAAGGTTGGTGTAGATTTTTTTGATCAATATTTTTATGTTTCTATACCTTTTGATGAAGGATCATATATAATTTTAGATAATGGGGAAAAAATAATTGGAAAGGCAAATTCTTTTGTTTCAGGATATTTTGAAGAGAAAAATATATATTCAAGTCAAAATATAAAGCAAGAAATAAGTGTACCACATATAAATTATAATCAGTATTATGATGCATATTCTGGAGTAATTTTCTATGATTTTCCAGTAATAAATATAAAAAAATCAGATTTAATTAAGGTTATAAATTCAGAAGAAATAAAGGTTTATGTTAATGTAAAAAGAAAGTTAATAAAAAATGAAAATATATTAGTTGGAAATACAAAAAATCCAAAAAACGTAATTTTTACACATTTTGATACAATATTTAATGGAGCTTTAGATAATTCTTCAGGAACAGCAACCTTACTATATGCAATAATAAATAATAAAATAAATCTTAAAGAAAATCTAATAGTATTCTCCGGTTGTGAAGAATTATCATATGACAAACCATATTATTGGGGATATGGTTATAGAGTCTTTGAATATGAATATAAAGAAATATTAGAAAAAAGCGAAAAGATTATTGTATATGATATGTTTGGACATTCAAAACCAATATTAACAAAAGAATATATTAGGGAAGCATTTCCAATAATGTCAGAATATTTATATGAAAAATCTATACAGATATCAGAATCTAATAATGATTGGATAAAATTCTATCATTCAGATGCGGATACTATTGATAAAATAAATGAAGATTATCTTAAGGAAGGACTAGAACTACTATTAAAAATTTTATAAATTTTCAGTTTGCCCATCAATCATCACTATTCAGATCGTTGATCCATCATCATCTTTCTAGAAATATTATTTTTAAATCTATTTATAATTTAATCATAAAATGGTACAAAAGACTCATGTTAAGGATATTGGAATTGAAGGTATAAATCCTCCGGAAAAGGTATGTGATGATAAAAAGTGTCCATGGCATGGAGAAATAAGAATTAGAGGATTATTATTTGAAGGAAAAGTTGAGAGAGTTAGGAGAAGAATTGCTTTAATAACCTTTTATAGATATTATTATGTCCAAAAATATGAAAGATACATGATAAGAAGATCAAAAATTAAAGCTCATGTCCCAAAATGTTTAGATATAAAGGAGGGGGATGAAGTTATTATTGGGGAGACAAGGCCAATATCAAAAACGATAAATTTCGTTGTAATTAGTAAAAAATGAAACCAATTAGTGCAAAAGTAACTAGGGGAATTACTGTTGGTACGATTTTAAAGGTTGCAGATAATTCAAAGGCAAAGTTAGCAAAGGTAATTTCTGTGGTTGGATATAAAGGTGTAAAGAGAAGATATGCTAGAGCAGGAGTTGCTGATATGGTTTCTGTATCAATAATAGACGGAGATTTATCATTGGTTGGAAAGGTTATGAAAGCTGTTATAATTAGACAAAGAAAAGAATATAGAAGAAAGGATGGTACAAGAATAAAGTTTGAGGATAATGCTTGTGTAATTATAAAAGATGAAAAAACTGGAACACCAGCAGGCACAATTATCAGAGGACCAGTAGCAAGAGAGGTTGTTGAAAGATGGCCTGAAATTGGAAAAATTGCAAGTATAATTATATAAAATGGTTCTAAAAATAAAAAATATTGATTATAAAGATTGGAGTTCATCATGGAAATCTTCTGAAAGTTCTAGAAAACAGAGAAAGTATATAATAAATGCTCCTTTACATATTAGGGGTAAGATGATCTCTTCAATGTTATCAAAAGATATAAAGAATTTAATTAAAATAAATTCTTTACCTTTAAGAGTTGGAGATTATGTTAAAGTTTTAAGAGGTAAATATAGAAATACCGAAGGATTTGTAATCCATATAGATAGAAAAAGATATAAAGTATATATAGATAATGTTAAATTTACAAATAAAGCAAATAGAGAAGTTTATAGACCCATTCATAGTTCAAAATTATTGATATTAAGATTGAATTTAAAGGATAAAAAAAGAATTGAAATTATAAAAAGAAAAATGAAGGCAAAAAATATTGAAGAAAATAAAATAGAAGAATTAATAAATCAATTGGTAAATAATTTTGCAGTAAAGGAAGATGAATTGGCAAAAGTAACTGAATTGAACAAAAAATTTAAATAAGAAAATATTTTAAAAATAGTTATTAAAAAATAATAAAATGGCTCATGTTTCCAATAAAAGGCATCTAAGAAATATTACAATACCAAAAACATGGCCAATAAGTAGAAAGAAATATTATTGGATTATTAGACCATCAACAAACGGGTATAAGTTTGAATATAGTATGCCAATATTATTATGGTTAAGAGATTATTTAAAAATTGTAAAAAATAAGAAAGAAGCAAAATACTTATTAAGAAATGAAAAAGTTTTGGTAAATAATAAGAAGATAAAAGATTTAGGATATAGTGTTGGATTATTTGATGTTATATCAATTAAAGATTTAAATAAAAATTATAGGGTTGTTATGTCCAATAATTTAAAATTAAAATTGGTTGAAATTCCAGAACAAGAAAAAGATTTGAAAATAATAAAAATTGTAAGGAAAAATCTTGTTAAGGGAGGAAAAATACAGGTTACTGGAATTGATGGAAGGAATTTTATAATTGATGATAAAGATATAAAAACAGGAGATAGCGTTCTATTTAATACAAAAGAAAATAAGATAGAAAAGATAATAAAAATGAATAAGGGAAATTTAATATATATATTTTATGGAGCAAAGGTAAGTACAATTGGAAGATTAGAAAATATAAAAATATTTAGAAAACCATTCGGACATACAAGATTTATAGAATATATAAATATGGATAATAATAAAAAGGAAGAAACAATATTCGATTATTCGGTTGTAATAGGCGAAGACAAACCTTTAATTACTGTAAGATGAACTCAAATAAAAATAATATAATGAGGAGAATTATTATTGATAAAGTAACAATAAATATTGGAGTAGGTAAACCTGGTGAACCTTTGGAAAAGGCAGAAAAATTATTAAAAAAGATGTTTCCAGATCTCAAACCTGTTAGAACAAAGGCAAAGAAAAGGGTACAAGCATGGGGAATTAGGCCAGGATTGGAAATTGGGGTTAAATTAACAATAAGAGGTAAGAAAGCCGAAGAAACATTGAAATGGTTGTTAAAAGCAGTAAATAATACATTAAAGGAATCACAATTTGACAAATACGGAAACTTTGGATTTGGAATAAAAGAATATGTATGGATACCAGGTATGAAATATGATCCATCAATTGGTATATATGGTATGGATGTTATAGTAACCGTTAGGAGACCTGGATATAGAGTAATGTATAGAAGAATTAAGAGGTCAAGTATACCTGAAAGACATAGAACTACAAAAGAGGAGGTTATAGAATATTTAAAAAATAATTTTGGTGTAAATATTGTAAAAGAATAATTTTTAATATTTTTTATAATATAAAGATAAAATGAGACTTCCAATCATGATAGATTATATAGAAATACCAAATGGTGTAAATATATCAATAGAAGATGGAAAAATACATATAAAGGGACCTAAAGGAGAAAAATATAGAAATATAAATAATAGGAATATTATTATTGAAATAAAAGAAAGTAAAATAATATTTAAGGCATATTTTCCATCAAAGAAAATAATTAGAGATATGAATACAATGATTGCTCATATAAAAAATGATATTGAAGGTGTAACAAAAGGTTTTGTATATAAATTAAAAGGTATTTCAATACACTTTCCATTAAAATTAAAATTACAAAATAATACATTAATAATTGAAAATTACATGGGCGGAAGAGATATAAAAGAAATAGAAATACCAAAGGGAGTAAAAGCTACATTAAAGGAAAATGAAATTACATTGGAGGGGCATGATATAGAATTATTGGGAAATTTAGCAGGATTGATAGAAAATTCAGTAAAACCAAAGGAAAAGGATTTAAGAAAGTTCCAAGATGGAATTTATATTATTCAAAAACCATGATGAATAAATTATTAAAATTAAGAAAAATAATTAAGAGGAAAAAACCATATTATTTTAGATTTCAGTGGTGGAAAGTAATAAAATTAAGAAATAAAAAAGAATCTTGGAGAAGACCAAGAGGTATACATAATAAGATAAGAAGGAAATTGAAAAGCAGAGTTTCCATGGTAGAGGTTGGATATGGTTCTCCTAAAGAAATAAGGGGACTATTGCCAAATGGTAAGAAACCTGTATTAGTACATAATATAGAAGAATTAGAAAAAATAGATAAAGAAAAAGAATGCGCAATAATTGCCTCCAATGTTGGAAAAAGAAAAAGAGAACAAATAATAAATAGGGCAAAAGAACTAAATATTGAAATTTTTAATATTTAATACTTATATAATTTGAAATAATCTAATATAAAATTTTTTATCTTTTCAGAATCTTCATATAAATCTCTTCCAGACATATCTATTAATTTCTTTTTTCCTCTAACTTTTTCTAGATTAGATTTTAAGGAACTCAGTACTTTTGAAAACCCAAGACCCAATAAAATTTTTTCGGTTCTGCTAGCTTTACTTATATCAAAATCTTTAAATTCTTCTACATTATGTGCAGTTTCTATACTTATATCTAAATCACCGACAGCTGTATTTATATTATAAGCATTAATAAGTATTGTTAATTCAATTTTCCAATCAATCTTTGGTTCTTCTTTCCAATAATTTTTATATCCTTCCCATTTAGCTTCTACAAATAGTAAACCTTCCGGAGTTAATCTATGAAAATAATATTTTTCATATCTATCTTTTTTAAATATTCCTTGCCATTTATCGCTTTCAAGGAATTTTTTAAATTTTTCATAAAAATCCTGTGGAATAAATTTTATTTTTGATCTTACTCTTGTTTTATATATTGTTTCCCAAGTCATAGTTTAAATGATGCTGTAAAGTCTTTTACTAAATTTAGAAATTCATCTGCAATTTTTCCAACATTTTTCTTATGATCCTTCAATTCGCTATCATATAAATATTTTTCAAATAATCCTCTGAGAAATATATTGAATGGTTTATCTCCAAAATATTTTTGATAATCAGTTATTAAATCCCCATTTATTTTTATATTTAGATTTTCTACATATTGTTTCATATTATCTAATAATTTTAATGTATCTATTGTAATATTTATATCGTAACTATATGTTACATAATCTGTTATTTTCTTTTCTGTGTGCCATTCTAAATTTATAGATCTGGATCCATCATCTTTTACTTTTTCTTCATGTTTATTTTCAAAAAAGTCAAATCCCTTATTATCCCAAAATTCTTTCATGGATTTATAGAATTTTTGAAAGTCAATTAGTCCAGTATATGAAAATGTTTTACCATCAACAATCCTCTCCTTTGGTGGCATAATAAATAAAAAAACTTTAATAATTAAAAGTTAAACTTTCTATAATGTATAAGATAATATCTTTTTTATATAGGCTAAGGGAGAAAAAGGATTCAATTATAGTTGTAGAAGGTAGGAAAGATAAAGAAGTATTAAGAGAATTTGGATTTAATAATGTATATACAATATATGAATTAAGAAAGGATGATAGAATATTTTTAAATTATAGAGAGGCAATTATATTGACAGATAATGATAATAAAGGGAGAATTTTATATAAATATGTAAGAAATTTACTAGAATCTGATGGAATAATTATAAATGATATTGAAAGGAGAAGATTCTTTAAATATTTTAAAGTAAGAGAAGTTGAAGATTTAAGAAAGCATGTTGAAGAAATAAAGTTTTATATTAATTATTTTGAGAATCCTGAGAAGATTTTGTACTTTTAATTTTTTTAATTGGATATGATAAAGGATTTTTAATTAATGAGCAAATATTATCTGGAGTACATACTCCAATATCCTTATAATATATTTCATTATTACAATTTGGGGTTAAATATCTTTTATTATTTTTATATAATTTCTTATGCCATTCTAATTGATATTCTATATATCTATCCTTTAGAGGATCTTGTAAACTTTCATTCCATTCTTTTATATATTTTTCAATTTTATCCCAATCCCATCCAATATTTGCAAAGAAATTTATTAATATAAATAGAGATCTTTTCCTTCCGTCCTCTATTTCTTTATTATTTAATATATTTTTTATACATGGAGGAAATAAATCTTCATTTATTTCTATCTTTCTTTTCTTTATTTCTTCAACATCTTTTTTTGTTTCTTCAATTCCTTCCCGATTTTTATAATTTTCTGCTAATCTGCTAAATTTTACTACTTCAACTTCATTTTTTATTTTCCATAATAATGAATCATTAATTAATTCTTTTAATTCTCCAGATTCTTTTCTTTCTAAATCTTCAGTTAAATATGGTATACCTTCATATGAATAATTATTTATATTAGAATCTTCAGGATTTAGTTTTTCTATGTAATTTTCCTTTATTGGTATAGATAAATTTCCAGTTTTCTCATTTATTGAATATAAACATCTAATTAAATGTCTTGATGATATTAATATTGTATCTATTTCAATTATATCGTATGGATTAAATCTTTCTATGTCATTTACTCCATATTCTTTTAATTCATCTTCACTAAATTTTAATAATATTATTTTTTTTAATTTCTCTTCTATATTTTTTGATATATATAATGCCAATATTCTTGCAAGATCTGGGAATAATTTCCTAGTCTCTTCTTCTACGAAATTATCTTTTTTATATATATTTATTGTTTCTGGAAATATTTCCCATGGAATTGCTATATGAAAACCTTTTCCTCCAGAATATTTAATATATATTGGATTAATATTTTTTTCTTTTAAATAATCAACAATAATTCTTGCAGTAACTTTTGATAGATCTAAAGATTTTGCATCTATATCTATTATAAAATCCCATCCCAATCTATATTCATTTAAATCTTTTTTTGAAACTTTTTCGCTTAAAATATTTAGATCAATCCATCTCTCAATTGATATATGAAATGAAATAGCACCTTTTTTAATATAGTTTATTATATCATCTTCTGTTTCTATTTTTGATGGTCTATGTCCAAAATTATTATTTGATAATAAATATCCAACTTCTCTATTCTGCGAAATTTTTACCATATCTTCTAAAATCTCTCTATTATTTTGATAGAATTTAATTAAATTATTTAGCATTATACTCATAATATTTTTTTATTGCAAAAAAATAAAAATTACAAAGATTTATAAAAATTTATAAAATCATTCTAATAATGTTTTATGAAGTTCAAATATATGATGTAGTAAGAGTACCACCGAATGAAATAACGGATAATGTAAATGAAATGATAGAAAAAATACTATTAAATAATTATGTTGGAATGGGTGGAAAAGAATATGGAATAATTGTAACAATAAAATCCATAGATGAAATATCCGAAGGTATAATGGTTTTTGAAGATGGGGGAGTATATTATAAGGTAAAATTTACTGCAATTTCATATTTCCCAAATATTTCTGAACTAACGTATGGATTTGTGTCATCTATAACAGAATTTGGAGCATTTATAAATATAGGACCTATAGATGCATTGGTTCATATTTCTCAAATAATGGATGACGAGGTATCAGTTTCTGGAAGGGAAGCTTTAATTGGAAAGAATAGTAGAAAAGTATTGAAGGTAAATGATATGGTAAAGGCAAGAATAGTTACAGTAAGTTATAAAGGAGTATCTAACGTAAGGATTGCAATGACAATGAAGCAACCAGGATTGGGAAAATTGGAATGGCTTGAGCAAAAGAAAAAATCTGGTAAATAATGGCATATAGAAAACCAAAAAGAAAAGTATGTAGAAATTGTAAGGCAATAATTGATAAGGATGTAGATAGATGTCCATATTGTGGTTCTACAGATTTATCTGAAGATTATTCTGGATTTATTATAATTGTAAATCAGGAAAATTCCGAATTCTCTAAAAAATTAAATTTAAAAGAGGGTAAGTGGGCAATAAGAGTATTATAAGATGGATATAAATAAATTAATAAAAAAATGGATATTATATAATAAATATAAGTATGGAAATGTAGATCTAAATTCTGTTATATCAAAAATAGTATATGAAAATCCTGATTTAAAGAAAAACATAAAGGAAATAATACCAAAAGTTAAAGAAGAAATAAATAATTTGAATAATATATCTAGAGAAGAAGCTTATAATATATTATTAAAAGAATATCCAGAATTATTAGAAGAAAAGAAAAAAGAAGAAAGAAAAGGATTACCAGAATTAGATAATGCAATAGAAGGTAAAGTTAAAACAAGATTTGCCCCAAATCCTTCAGGATATTTACATATAGGTCATGCAAGAGCAATTATATTGAATTATGAATATGCAAAAATGTATAAAGGAAAATTTATATTAAGGATTGAAGATACAGATCCAAAGGTTAAAAAACCAGATCCGGATGTATATGGATCAATAAAAGAGGATGTTGAATGGTTAATAAATGATAAGGTAAATGAATTTTATATACAATCTGAAAGATTAGATATATATTATAAATATATAAAAGAATTGATTGAAAAAGGATTGGCATATGTTGATCTTTCTCCAAAAGAGGTAATATCAAAATATAGAGCAGATGGAATCCCTACAGAATATAGATTGAAAGAACCAGAATGGCATTTAGAACAATTTGAAAAAATTTTAAATGGATACTATGATGAAGAAAAGGCAGTAATAAGAATTAAAACTGATCTAAATCATTCAAATCCCTCTGTAAGAGACTGGATTGCATTTAGAATTGTTAACCCAAACAAAAATCCACATCCTTATTTATTAAAAAAATATGGAAAAAATTATGTAGAAAGATATTGGTTATGGCCAACATATAATTTTTCTGTATCTATAGATGATCATTTAATGGGAATAACACATGTTTTGAGAATGAAAGAGCATGAAGTAAATGCATATAAACAAAAATATATTTATGAATATTTTGGTTGGGAATTTCCAACAGTAATAAATTATGGGGCATTATTAGTAAAAGATTTACCATTGCATAAATCTGAAATAAGAAAATTAATAAAGGAAGGAAAAATATCTGGATGGGATGATCCATTTTTACCAACATTAAGAGGATTGAGAAGAAGAGGAATTGATAGAGAGGCAATAAGAAAATATATTTTGGAAATAGGTCCAAATTCTTCAGAGGTAGTTATAGATTGGAATAAAATATATACATATAATAGAGAAATATATGATAAAAATGCTAAGAGATTTTTTATAATAAGAAATCCTGTAAAAGTTATAATAAATGATTTACCATTAAATAAAATAATAAAAGTTAAAAATCATCCAGAAGTAGATTTAGGATATAGAGAATTTATAATAAAATCTAACATATTTTATATAGATATAAATGATATAAATAATAAATATTTAAGATTATTTGAAGGATTTAACATTGAAATAATAGATAAAAAGGATGATTATATTATTGCCAGATATTTATCAGATAGTATAGAAGATGCAAGAAAATTGAATGCAAAAATTGTTCAATGGGTACCTGAAGAATATAAGATTAATATAAAAGTATGGGAAAAAGATGGTATGATAAATGCAATTGCAGAAAAATATGTATTAGAATTAACAAAAGATGGAGAAGTAATTCATGGAATAAGGTATGGATTCTTTAAGAGGGAAAAGGATTACTTAATATATATGCACAAATAATTTTTAAATGAATTTTTATAATATATAAAGATGGTTAGTGAGGAAGAAATAGCATCAAAGTATGAAGAGTTTGAAAACTTAAGACAAGCATATTTATTAATAGAAAATAAAAGACAAAAAGTTTTACAAGATCTAGCTGAAACAGAGAATGCATTAAAAGAATTATCAAATTTACCAGATGATAAAAAAGTTTATTATATGATAGGAAATGTATTAATAGAAAAAGATAAGAAAGAATTGATAAATAAGTTAAATGAGGATAAAGAAATATTAAAAGTTGAAGCAGAAAAGTTAAAAAAGCAGTCAGATATATATAAAGAAAAGTTAAATTCTTTAACGAAAGAATTAAATGATTTATTAAAAAGATCCAGTCTGCAATCTAAATAAATAATATCATAAAAGATAATCAAAAATATTAACCAAAGGCATAAAAATGGCGGAGAAATATATATTTATATGGTATCTTTAAGAAACATATTTAAGTCAAAGAAGGAGGAAACTTCTGATCAGTATGTGGAGGTAATACCTACTCAGAAGGCTGAGGAGGTAAAAATTTATGTTAGAGTATTTAGGATAAAAGATCCATCAGAAGTTAAAGCGGTTGTAGATTCATTAAGGGAAAGAAATTATATAGTATTTGTTGATATATCTGGATTGAATACTGGTAAAGATCTTGTAGAAGTAAAAAGAGTTGTATCTAGAATTAAGTCTGTTGTAGATGCAATTGGTGGAGATATAGCTGCTGTAAATAAAGATTGGATTATTGCTACACCACCATATGTAAGAATTTGGAGAGGACATCAAATGTCTGCAGTTGAAGAAGTAAAACAACAGGAAGAACAACAATCTTAATATATTTTTGATAATCCTTTTTCATCTTCTATTATTATAGTTAACTCCTTTTTATTATTTAATACATCTTCTATATAATTTATTTTTTCTATTATTTTGTTATATTTTTCTTTATCATCAGAATATAATATTTTAAATCTTTCTAAATTGTTTTTTATATTCATTAGAAAATCATCTATTGCTCTAATCTCAAATTTTGATTCAATGCCAGGAGTTATTTCTATTTCAATTTCTTTTAATATTATCTTTGCATAAGGGGATTTTAAAAATAATTTTCTTGCCTTTTCTTTATTATCTATTTTATATTCTATTTTTATATAACCTCTATCTTCCAATGGTATTATTTCAAATGTTCTATAATTACAAGAATTACATTTAAATGTATAAAGTAATGACTTACCAATCTCTGGAAAATCATATTCAATTGTTTTTATTTCAATATTTTTGGAATTACAAACTGGACAAGAATCTGTTAAGATTATCATATATCTTTAATAATCTAAATATTAAATTCATTTGGGCTCTTGCCTTTGATATATCCTTTTTATTAATTATTATATTATTATTTTCAATTTTTATTCCTTCTTGAGATTCTAAAAATTTTAATATATCTATTAAATCTTTATCCTCAATATTAATTATTATTTTCATACAGCTTTTATTTTTTTAATCGTATTTGATCTTAGTTTTACTAATATTTTTGATCCACAGTATATACATTTAACCTTTTTTAATGCAGTTTCTCCATCTATTATTCTTTTACAGTTTATACAAATATATTGGGTCATTGTATACTATAAGCTTTTCCAGTAAATTTTTTGCCACAATGTGTACAATACCATATTCCATAAGATAGTCTCTTTACTGATATATTATTGCAAAATGGACATTTTAATTTTTTATTTCTATATTTCTTTTCAATCTCAACTAAATTTTCCTTTATACCTTTTCCATATCTAGAACCAAATCTTGCAACAGGACCTAGTAATTTAGTATGACTCATAATTTACATATATTTTAAAAATGTTTTATAAATATTGCATATTATGGTATCTGTAAGAGATGTAAATGGTCAAATATTTGTAGAAAGATTAGCTAAATATTTATTCGAAAATTATAAAGATATAATAAAACCACCAAGTTGGGCATTTTTTATTAAAACAGGACCAGATAAAGAAAGGAATCCAGACTTTCCAGCGGATGTAGATTATAATGGAGGGCCTGGATGGTGGTATTATAGAGCAGCATCAATTTTAAGAAAAGTATATTTATATGGACCAATTGGTGTTTCTAGATTAAGGAGAAAATATTCTGGATTAAGAAAAAGAGGAATGGAACCTGGAAAAGTTGTAAAGGGATATGGAAAATTAATAAGAGAAATATTACATCAATTGGAAAATGCTGGATTGGTTATGAAAGTAAATGAAGGAAAGAAAAAAGGAAGAGTTGTAACAAATAATGGAAGAAGTTTATTAGATAAATTAGCTAACGAAATATACAAAGAATTAAATAATGAAAATAAGAATTTAATTGATTATATAAAGTCTGTTTCATGAAGGGTATAAGTTTATGGGTTGAATTTTTAATATATACTTTATTTGCTCTTTCTATATTATCCTTAGTTATATATTTTGTTCATTTAACAATTCAAAATCAACAGGATGAATTAAACTTAAAATATATTGTAAATTTATTGACAAATTTAAATTATCAAATAGAAACAATTGGATCTTGTTATTCATGTAATTATAAAGTTTATGATAATTTACCACCAAAAACAATTATATATATTTATCCGGGAGAAATAATGTGTGTATATTATTCTACCGTAAATTATTCTTTACAAGTTCCACCATATATAAATTTAAATATAACTCAATTATCTTCATATGATTATCAATATAATTTTACTATTAATACAATCCCCTTTAATATATTAAATAGTTCCAATCTTACAATTACAGATAATTTATGTTTATTATTAGATAAGAATGAATCTGGTTTATATATTAGTTTGTGTTAGATACAAAAGAAATTAATATAATAACTATTAGAATTATTTACATTATAACAAAAACAAACCCAATTTGGTGGATTATATAAGATAAAGCTTTCATTACAATATTTTAATATACTCTGATTTACAACAAAAAATCCTTTAAAATAATAACAACAATTTATATTACTTCCACTACATTTTGGAATTGATAAATTATATGAAGATATACAAATGAAGGAAAAATTATAATTAATTTCATTTGTATAATTTTCAAAATATGATGTATAATTTGATATATAATTATATCCAAAATTTTGATATATGTATATTATTTGGTCTTCAAAATTTTTTCCTATTAAATTTGGATTAATATTCTTTATTGGAGAAAGATTATAATATGTAATAAAAGATAAAATAATAATAATTGCAATTGTTGCTAATAATATATATTGAGATTTCATCTAAATATAATTAATATATATGGATTAAAATAATTTTGGCCCGCATATAAATATTCAAATATTGGTTCATAATTTTCTATATATGTTGAATTTACTTGTTTTCCAAAATAACATATTGTAATATTGTTGTTTGTTAGATTTATTATTTCATAGATATATAAATTATTATTACATGAAGAGTTTAGATAAATAAAATCATTTGGATTAAAATTATAAATATTATAATTGCTAGCTTTACCGTAATAAGTATATAAAAAGAAAAATGTCAATAATATTATTGAAAATGCTAATTCTACTAAAATTATCCAACTCCTCATTTTATATATATTGTTAATTGATCTTTATATAATGTATTTACCATTGTTGTATTTAAAACATATATATTAAAGTTTTCTGAATATGTATAATTATTTACAATATTCCCTTGATATATTTTCCCATTAAATATTGTTATGTTTAAATTATTAAAATAAAAATATGCCTTTTGATAATCTTTAGATAAATTAATTAAATTATTTAGATTTATTACATTTATTGGTTTAATATAATTTATTTCAATATATGGAATTTGAGTAGAAAATGCTAAATATAATGCAGTCTGTTTATCTAAATTTGGATTTGAATATAGATAGAAGTAATAATTTTGATAATTATAATTATCATTTAATGTTGCATTTAAGAAATAAAGATTATTATAATTATCAAAAGAGGAAACATATGAAATATTTATTATAGGATTATAATTTGTATATAATATTGAATCTAGATAGTATGTGTTGCATGTTGTTATTTGTATACAACTCCCTATCATGCATGTAGTTGTTGTTGTGCATATTTGGTATCTTCTCATTAATGTTATTCCATTTTCATAATAATAGTAGAGATATCCATTATATAAATTGTTTAGATTAAATATTTTGTTATAAATATTTGTTGAGTCTAAAACAAAACCATAATTAGATTGTGAAGTATTCCAAAATATCATATTATTTGAATTATAGTATTTTTCTGTATTAAATACATACCAATAAGTATTAGAAAATATTATATCCTTTATAGATAGATTTGTAGAATTATATAGATATAATAAAGCTAATGAATCATTATAAACATAAGGAGTTAAATTATAAGACTCATATTCAGAAGTATAAAAAGAAAATCCAATAAACAGATATAAATTATATATATTTAAATAACTTGATGGAATAGAATAATAGTTATTACCCATATCTGTTAAATAAGAAAAATATGCTAAGTTATTATTATATATTGTAAAGTTGTTATTAGAATTAGACGATCCTAGATCATTATATTGAGAAAAATCATAAGTTAAATTTGGACCCATAATAAATTTATAATTATAAGTAAAATTTGGTTGATAAATTACTTTTATATTTGGCATTACATTATATGGAATTAAATTTATATAATATGCATAAATATTTTGACCATATATTTGTAAATTATCATTATTGTCATTATTATAACAATAATAAACATATAAAGAATTTGGATTTCCAAAAGATGGCAGATTTATATTACAATTATCTCCTAATTGTATATAAGCATTATAATAACCATTATTTTGAATATTAAATAATATTAAATAATTACCTTTTGGAATACTATTTTTATAAGTAATTTCGAAGCTATTATCTTGTGTACTATAAATATGATCTCCATAGTTTATATATGAAATAGTTATAGGAGTATTATTTGTCCAATATTGACTAAACTGTTGATAATTTTGATAACTAAAATTATCATATACTGGAAATATTTCTTTTCCATCAACTGAATAACTATTTATCCCATTTATTGGAGAAATATTTAATATTACATAACCATATGGAGATATATTTAAATCAACCCAAATTCCATAAGCATTATTATTAAAACTATTGCAATTTAAATTATTATTTAAATAACAAAAATAATAATTATTTCCATTTAAATCTTTTACAGATAGATTATAACCATTCTGTAACCAATAAAAAATATCAGTGGAAGTTATAAATACAGGATAATTAATTAATTGTTGATTTGATGGATTTGAAACATTAATTAAAACATATTGAGGTTGATTATTACTTATATTAAAATTTAGAAAATTTGCATAAAAGAATATTCCAACATTTGGATCTAGATATGTATTATTTGTATTATTTAATACTCCAGAATAATTTGTTAAAAAGGATATATTTAATGGATAATAAATTGGAAATGATGTACAAAAATCGTTATATGCATTTTCAAGAATTAAATTATAATATATTTGTGAATTTTGTAAGCATTGATAATACATAGATAATGGTATTGAAACATTTAATGATAATAAATAATATTTGCTCTCAATTGAATTCAATATATTATTTATATAATTATTATAATAATTTATTTGATTATAATTATTGATATTGTTTATTATGTATCCTCTATACATTGCTAAATAGAATGTTAAAAATGAAATAAAAATTACTATTGCAATTACACCTTCTATTTCCTTTACTATCCCTCTAACCATAATCTCTTTCTAATTAAAGTTGGGTCTGAACCCCCATGCCAAGAAACCCTAGGTTTCATTTGAACTGGATATATTCTCTCAGATTTATCATCTAAAATTAAAGCGGCACCCTTTTTCTTTGGTAAATTATCATTCATATATATATCAATATCCTGTGCAGTAAAATTTTTCATTATTTCATTTAAAGATTTTAGATCTCTTTCTGCAGTTACTCTATGTGATATAACTATATCACTTTGGGTAATTACATCTGTATGCATTTTACCAGGTTGTTGAGTTGCCAATACTAATGTTATACCTGGTTGTCTTCCTTCTCTTATTATTTGTATTAATGGTTCTGTTGCTGGTGTAATTGAATCGTTTGGAAGTGCTTCATGTGCCTCATCAATTGCAATCCATATTAATGGAAATTCTCTTGTACCCAATTCTTTTGAAATATATATTTCTTCCAATTCTTCTACCTTCCTATATATTAATCTTTGGTAAAATATTTTCTTAGATATTAATCCAATTACTAAGTTTTTTATCGACCATCCGCCAGTTATTGCAGTATATAGAGATATATCTAATATATTTATATAACCCGGCTTTGTTAAATTTCTTATACTTTCAGCTTTTTCAGAAAATAATCCCCAGCTATCTGCATTTTCAAAGTATGTAGTTATAGCATTTTTCATATTACTATCTATATCCAATTTTTCTGTATAACTTATTATATCTTGTATAGAATATCCATTATTATTTTCTTTCATCCTTTTTATAATTTTTTGTATATATAATGCAATATTTGATGTTGGATCCAAATTAAATGTTAAAACCCATTCAATTCCTGATAGATCTGCAGGATTTAATTGAAAAACGTCATCTATAGGAATATTTATATTTCTATATTCATCTAATAAACCTTTAGGAACTATTATTCTACAATTTTTTATTGATTTTGGTTTTAAACCCCATTTTTCCAATAATTCAGCATCTCTATAATTTGGAAATTTCATTGTCCAAAATATTCCCATTGTATCAAATATTAATCCTGAGAAATTATTTAATAAATCTTTTTCAAGATCTGATAAACTTTCAAATATTGAAGCTAATGTATAACTTTTTCCTTGTCCTCTTTTTCCAGCAATTAATATTAAATGTGGTAGATTTACATCTAAATAAACTGTATTTGCTAAAGATAAAGCATTTTCCATTTTTATATATTCTTTACCTATGAAAATTGAACCTTTTAAACCATATTTTTCTAAATCATCCAATGATCTTCCTATAATAATATCCATAATCTTATGTAAACTTTTATAATTAATAAATTAATAATGCAAAGTGAATATTTAGATATACTCTTAAAAAATAAATTATGCACCCGCCGGGATTTGAACCCGGGCCGCGGGCTTGGAAGGCCCGCATCCTGCCACTAGACGACGGGTGCAATATATATTCTTAATAAAGTTAATATTATTAAACTTTGTAATCCTACTAATTAAAATATCTCGAGAGAAATAATGATGATATTTTAATTTATTTAGATGAAAATATGGTTAGTTATAAACAATATTATAAAAATTATAATATTTATACTGTATATTATAAATTATATTTTATAGAAAATATTGACAAGAAATTAAAAAAGAAGATTTTATAAAGGCAATGGACCCGCCGGGATTTGAACCCGGGATCTCCGGCTAGCCAGGCCGACATCCTACGACTAGACTACGGGCCCAATAAATTCTAAATATCCTTTAAGTTTATATATAATATGCTAGAATGGTATATACTTTTGTATTATAAATATCCCTTACTTTAAATTCATCTAGAGTTATTATCAATCCTTTTTTAGGTTTATACCTTTTAATAAATGTATAAAAACCTTTATATGCATGTCATAATAACTCTATTATTTTTTCAGTCTTTGTAAAAATAACTCTATTATTTTATCATTTATTGTTTAGAATAATAAAAAGTATATACTGAGAAAATGATTAAGGGAAAGATGGCTGAAAAGCTATAAGAATTGATTTAAGATTGTTATCAGATATATTAGAAGAAATGCAACAATTATTTTAATTTTTAAAAATCTAAAATAAATAAAAACCCTAAATTTTTATGCTTGTAATTTATCTCCTACTTTCTTTATTGATCCCTCCTTTAATAATCTTGATACTAATGCTTTTATAACCCTAACCCTTGTTCTTGGTCTCTTAGATTTTACTGCTTTAATTACTTCATCAATGGTTTTTGGAGTTTTTAATAATTCCAATAAAAGTTCCTTTAATGTTTTTCTTCTTCTAACTGCCATATATTATTATTGTTTAAATTAATTTATAAATTTATATCAACAATTTTTAAAAAATATTTTATTTTATATTTCTAAAATATTTTATATTATGGATACTAAAATAAAAGAATTAATAAATAAATCTAATATATTGCTTGAAATATTAGATGCAAGGTTTCCAAAATTATGTAGAATAGAATATATAGAAAAATATATAAAAAATAAAAATAAGGACCTAATATTAGTTTTAAATAAATCAGATTTGGTAAGTGAAGATTTTTTAAAGAAAGTAGTAGAAGAATTTAGTAAAGAATATATAACGGTATATATGTCAGCAATATATAGAAAAGGAAGTAGAAAATTAAGAGAAGCAATAAAAAAAGTTGGAAAGAAATATGAAAAAGCATATATTGGAGTATTTGGATATCCAAATACTGGAAAATCTTCAATAGTAAATATTTTAGTTGGAAGAAGAAGTGCTGGTACTTCTCCAAAACCAGGTTTTACAAAACATTTACAAATAATTAAATTATCTAGAAAATATTATTTAATTGATTCTCCAGGTATCGTTGAAACAAAAAATAAATATTTATTATCAATTTTGGGAGCATATGATATAGATAAATTGGATCATCCAGAAAAGGCAGTTTTATATTTATATAAAAAGATAGGTAAAAAACCATTTGAAGAATATTACAATATAAATATAGAAAATATAAGAGATTTATTTATTAAATTAAGGGAAAAATATAATATAAAGAAAGATTCTTATTGGATAAAAAGAGTTTCAAAGATTATATTATATGATTGGCAAAAAGGAAAAATAAAGGCTTTTTTTCTTTAACCGCGGTTTCACCAGCTTCATACTCGGAATTCCTCATCGATTAGGAGGTGCGATAATAATTATATACTTTTTGAAATTATAAAAATATATATGAAGAAATCGATGTCGACTGAAAGATGATGAAAAGAGGGTATTCAGATTATAAAAATTCAGATATAATTATTGGCAATATAATTGTTATATCACCCCATATATTTACATGTTTTGCATTTTTTCTAATTTTTTTCCATGTTATTGCTTCCTTTGTTTTTGCTCCAGATAAACTTCCATCCAATTCATTTGCAGAGCTAATATATACTGCATATTCCAATCCTCCAGAGAATTGTGCCCACCATATTGTATGATGTTTCGATATTCCTCCTCCCAAAATCAATGCCCCAACCTTTTTTTCTCCAAAGAATTTTGATGCCAAAAATTTTTCATCTTCCCATACAGATACCTGTATTTCTGGATAATCATATTCTTTCATTAATATTTGTGTTCCAACTGCACCATCTGTAATTCCAGGTACAATTATTGGTATATTATTTTTATATGACCAATATATTATACTTTCTTCCTTTTTATCAAATTTTTCTAATCTTTTTCCTATTTCAAATATTAACTCATAAGTGGATATTAAATTCTTATTCTTATTCTTTAATTCCTTAAATATATCATCTAAAATTGGTCTTAATGTATTTTCAATTGCTATACCATAATTTTCTTCTGGTATATAAATATTACCCAATCTTAATATTCCTTCTTCTCTTAATTTTATATCATCAGAATCAAAATATCCTAAATAATAATCCTTTGTTAATCTTGCAATATCATGATCCAATGTTCCTGTTGTTGTAATAACTATATCAAATAACTTATTTTTAATAATATCCTTAATTACTCCTCTTATTCCAGTTGCAATAATATCTGCAGGAAAACTTAATACTTTAATTGTATTCTTATCATTTAGCATTTCTTTTAATATTTCATATCCTCTATACAATTCTTGTGCTTGAAATCCTCCTATATATTTAAATTGTTCAATTAGATCCTTTATTTTCATATCTTTATTTATCTTTAAATCTCTCACATTATCCATTTATAAAGTTTATATAAAAAATTTTAAAATGGATTATATAACGATAGATGAATTTTTGAAAGTAAAATTGGTTGTTGGAAAGGTTATAGATGTGCAAGATCATCCGAATGCAGATAGATTATATATATTAAAAGTTGATTTGGGAAATGAGGTAAGACAAATTGTATCTGGAATAAAACAATGGTATAAAAAGGAAGAATTATTAAATAAAAAAATAATAATTGTTTATAATTTACAACCAAAAAGTTTTAGAGGGGTAGAATCTCAAGGAATGCTTTTAGCTGCAGAGGATGGAAATGGTAATTTATCATTATTAACTGTTGATAGAGATATAAAAGAAGGATCTTTTGTACATTAAAAATTTATTCTTTATTAAAGAATTCATAAAAACTTTTTTCACCTATTTCTCCAGCAATGTTTGTTAGGAACATTTTTTTAACTTCATCATAATTTTCTGTATGTCCCAAAACATACATTAATTTTACATATGCAGTTTCTGGATGCATATCTTCCGCATATATAACTCCTAAATTATATAATAATCTTGCATTACTGTATACAAAAGGATTTGTTCTTCCAAATATTGTTTGAGATGTCATAACAAATATTGTACCTCTTTCTATTCCATATTTTATATTTTCAATCCATGAATATTTTTTATCTATTGTATTTGTTGGTACATGTCCAAAACCTGTTCCTTCTATTACAATTCCCTTATAATTTTTATCTACATAATATTTTATTATATCTGGATCTGAACCTGGGTATGTTTTTATTAATGCAACTTTTTTACATATTTTATCATCTAAATAAGGACTATTATTATTCCTTTTTCTATAATTATTATCAATTATCTCTATTTTTTTATTATATGGAAATATTTTCGCCAATGGTAAAGAATTTATTGATTGAAATGCATCCCTTCTTTCTGTATGCATTTTTCTAACCTTTGTTCCTCTATGCGCATATGCAAAAATATCAGAACTAGTTCCATGCATTACAACTGCTATTTCTGCTATATCAGAATTATCATAAACTGCGGAAGATAATAAATTGAAAAATGCATCTGATGATGGTCTATCTGAAGATCTCTGAGATCCTGTAATTGAAACTGGTTTGTTTAAATTTTTTATAATAAAAGATAATGCTGCTGATGTGTAGTGCATTGTATCAGTTCCATGTAATATTGTTACTCCATTTACATCATCATTTAATAATTTTACTAATATTTTTCCAATTTCTATCCAATTATCTGGTAGCATATCTTCTGAAGCAATTGAAAATGGGATTTCTATATTTTTAATTTCAACATAATCTAATAGGTCTGGTACAAGAGATATTAATTCTTCAAGTTTAGTTAACATATGTACTCCCCCAGTTCTATAATCTATTTTTGATAATATTGTACCACCAGTGGCTAATATTGATATTTTATTATTTCTACTTTCTAACTTTTTATATTCTATATTTTCGTATTTTGATTCTATTTCTTCCTTATTTAATTCTAAAATATCCTGATTTCTTATCCCAATGTTATAACCATTTTTTAATTTTATTATTATAAATTCGGATGTTTCATTTACTAAATAGCCTTCGAATACTCTATTATCTTTTGTTTTTATCTTTGCATATTTCATAAAAGATTTTATGTAAGAAAATATTTTAACTTTTATTATAAAAGAAAGTATTTAACAAAAATTATCCCAATGGGTAATTATAATTTGTACCATTTATATTGCATGTGATGTTTGTTGAATTATAATAACAATCTACATATGTTTGATTTATACTATTCAAATAACATTGAGAGAAATTATAAACCTGCCCAATAAATGCATAATTCATCATATTTTGTGCACAGTCTGCATATGCTATAATATTTGAATCCATATGAATAATATCTGTTGATAAATATTGTGTAGTGGCTACTATTGATGCTGCTATAATTAATGCTGGTAATATAAACATTGGTAGGGTAGATTCTAACTTCATAATAATGATAGTTATAATAATTTTTATAAATTTTATATTTTATGATTATCTTATAAGTTATTTAATGACAATAATTTATACAATATTTAAAAGTTTATCTATTAATGATTATCTTAACATGATTTTTTATTTATTCAAAAAAATTTGTTAAACATTTATATAATTTATATAATTTGTTATTTTATGTTAAAAACCATCTTAAATTTATGGAAATTTACTAAAGTCTTCAAAGAATACTATTTTTTTATAGAAATATTTTTAATATATGAAATGCCATAACTATAAATGGCAGAGAGTAATAATAAAATGGAAGACGAAATAATAGGAGTATCGCCAGGAGAGGAGTTTAAATTGATGCCAACAATAAAAATAATAGGTGTAGGTGGGGGTGGAAGCAACATGGCAGATTGGTTATATAGGATGAATATAAAGGGTGCAGAAGTAATTGCAGCAAACACAGATTATGCTCATTTAAAGATGGTTAAAGCTCATAAAAAAATTTTATTGGGTAAGGAAGTTACAAGAGGATTGGGTGCTGGAGGTATGCCATCAAAAGGAATGGATGCTGCAAGAGCTTCTCAATCAGATTTAAGAAAATTATTAGAAGGTGCAGATATGGTTTGGATATTGTTAGGTTTAGGTGGAGGAACTGGTACAGGAGCAGCACCAGTTATTGCACAAATAGCAAAAGAAGTTGGGGTACCACTCACAGTAGCAGTTGCAACATTACCTTTCTATAATGAAGGTGTAGTAAGAAGAGAAAAAGCTGAAGAGGGTTTAGCTCAATTAAGAAAATATGCAGATAATGTTATATTAATTGATAACAACAAAATATTACAATATGCAGGTAATTTACCATTTACACAAGCATTTGGATATGCAAATAACTTAATAGGACAAATGATAAAAGGTTTGGTAGAAACATTTGATAAAGCTTCATATATTAACTTAGATTTTGCAGATGTAAAAACAGTATTGGGTGTAGGTGGAGCTTCAATAGTAGGTATTGGAATTGCAGATGATGAAAAGAGAGCAGTAACTGCAGCAAAGAGAGCATTAGAATTACCATTGTTAGATGTTGATTATAATGGTGCAGCTGGCGCATTAGTACATGTTGAAGGTGGAGCGGATATGACATTAAATGAAATAAATGAAGCAATGGAATATATAAAGCAACATTTAGGAGAGGATGCATTAACAATAATGGGTGCAAGGCAATCTGAAGAAATGAAAGGAAAGATAAAGGTTACAGTAATCGTATCTGGAGTAAAGAGTCCATATATATTAGGAAAGTGGAAGGAAGAATGGGAATCTGGAGAATTAACAAAAGTAAGAAAAGATGCAAATTTAGGTATTGACGTACTACAATAGACTTTTTTAATTTAATTTTATATATTTTTTATGGAGTTTGCAAAGCTTGCTGAAGTTTTTAGAAAATTAGAATCTGTTTCTGAGAAAAATCAAAAAACAGAAATATTGGCAAGATTTATTAAAGAAATAGATAAAGATTCTTTAAAGGAAACATTTATGTTATTACAAGGAATGATTTTTTATCCATGGGAAGATAAAGATATAGGAATAGCCGAAAAATTTACTATTAGGGCCTTGTCTTTGGCTACAGGTTATGATAAAGATTATATTGAAAGTTTATTTGTAAAAACAGGAGATCTTGGGGTAGTTGCAGAGAAATTAGTATCGGAAAGAAAACAAAAATCAATATTTACAAAGAAATTAACCGTAAAAGATGTATATAATACTTTTAGAATTATAGGAGAATTGGAAGGGGAAGGAACACAAGATAAAAAGATTAAATATCTAGCTAATTTATTTATATCATCCTCACCAATAGAAGCAAAATATATTGCAAGATTAACATTAGAAGATTTGAAAATAGGTGTTGGAGAAGGAATTATAATAGATTCTATAGCCATGGCCTTTAGTTTACCATCAGAAAATGTAGAAATTGCTTATTCAATTTTGAATGATTTTGGTGAGCTAGTAAAACAAATTTTGGAAAAGGGAAAAGATATTGTATTTAAATTAGAACCAATATTAGGAAATCCAATTAGAGTAATGTTAGCAATAAAAGCAGAGAGCGCCAAAGAGGCTTTAGATATTGTTGGAAGACCTGCACAGGTTGAATATAAATATGATGGATTCAGAGTCCAAATACATAAAAAAGGTGATCAAATATCTTTATGGACTAGAAGATTGGAAAATGTAACAAAGCAATTTCCAGATGTAATAGAATATATTAAAGAATGTTTTCCAAATGATAAAGATTTTTTAGTAGAGGGAGAAATTGTTGGATATGATAAAGAAAATAAAAAATATTTACCATTTCAGAGGATTTCTAGAAGAATTAGAAGAAAATATGATATAGAAAAGATGGTTAAAGAAATACCAGTTGTTGTTAGAATTTTTGATATAATTTATTATGATGGAAAATCTTTAATAAATATACCATTTAAAGAAAGAAGAAAGATATTGGAATCAATAGTAAAGCAAGATATAAATAAAATATCATTATCAGAAAGTATAATAACATCTTCTGATGAAGAAGCTCAGAGATTTTTTGAAGAGGCAATTAGTAATGGTTTGGAAGGTGTTATGTTTAAAAAATTGGACGCTCCATATCATCCTGGGAGAAGGGTTGGTTATATGGTCAAATTAAAACCTGTAAAAGAGTCTTTAGATGTTGTAATAGTTGGTGCTGAATGGGGGGAGGGAAAGAGGAGTGGATTGTTAACATCCTTTGTGGTTGCTGTTAGAGATGAAAAAACGGGAAAATTATTAGAAGTGGGGGAAGTTGGAAGTGGATTTAAAGAGAAAAAGGAAAGTATAGATGATGTAACATTTGAAGAAATGACAGAAATGTTAAAAGATTATATAGAAGAGCAGAATGGAAAATATGTAAAAATTAAACCAAAAATTGTAATAGAGGTATTGTATGATGAAATAGAAAAAAGTCCAAAATATTCATCTGGCTATGCACTAAGGTTTCCCAGGTTTATTAGACTTAGACCTGATAAATCTGTTGAGGATGCTGATACCATTGATAGGTTAGTAGAACTATATAAAAGCCAAAAAAGATAATTCTATTTTTAAGCTTTTTATTATATAGATAATTTATGGTTATAAGTGAGGAGTTGGTAGAAAAGATAAAGTCATCTTTTAATTTGAATACTTACGAAGCCAGAATATGGTTGGCCTTATTAATGAAAGGTGTTGCAACTGCTGGAGAATTGGCAGATATTGCAGATATACCAAGGTCAAGAGCATATGATGTTTTAGAGTCATTAGAGAAGAAAGGATTTGTAATCATGAAACTTGGTAAACCAATAAAATATCTTGCTGTTCCCCCGAATGAAGTTGTTGAGAGAGTAAAAAGAAGATATGAAGAAACTATGTCAAGAAGAATTAATGAATTGGAAAAAGTAAAAACTTCTGATTTAATAAAAGAATTGGATGCATTACATAAATCTGGTGCTGGATCGATAGATGTTTCTGAAAAATCTGGAGCAATAAGAGGACAACAAAATATAATAAGTCATTTAGAATCAATGTTAAAAGAAGCTCAAAAACATGTTAATATTGTTACAACTCAATTGACATTTGTTAGAGATGCAATTGCATTAAAGCCAATATTTTATGAATTAAAGGAAAGACAAATACCCGTTAGAATTATAACGCCAATAGATGAAGGGAATGCAAAATATGTTCAAGAGTTGATGAATGTAGTTGAAATATATGATGCTGGGGATTATAGAGGAAGAATTGTTACAATTGATTCTGAAGAAATATTGATGATGTTGTTTGATGAAAAAGAAGTTCCATCCTCAATGGATGTTGCTGTTTGGTTATATGCACCAGCATTGGCAAAATTCATAGATGAAATGATTGAAGTATTATTACCAAAATTAAAACCAGCACAACAAAGTTTAGTTGAAAAGAAATTAATAATATAGACTATATTTTTTCAAATACTCTCTTAAAATAATCTGTTATATTTTTTATATTTTTAAATAATGGATAAAATTGCGGTTTATATACTTTGTTTCCCCATTTTTCAAAGAATATTATATCATATAAATTTGGTCTAATAGATTCTTTTGGTTTTTCATTTGGATATCCCATTGAAATTATAATATGTATATTTTTATCTTTTGGTATTTCTAACAAATTCTTTATATTTTCTTCGTCAAAAGATCCTATCCAACAAGTTCCAATATTTTTATCTGTAGCTGATAATAATATATTTTCCGCTATTGCCGCAGTATCTTGTATTGCATATATTTGACCTTTTCCTCCATATAATGATTTTAACTTATTATCATCCGATATAATAACTATTAATGTATTTGCATCTTTTATAAAATCTTGACCTGCTAATTCAGAAATTTTACTTATTTTTTCAGGATCTTTTACAATGATAAAATAATAATGTGATATATTTCCAGCTATTGGGGCTAATATTCCTAAGGATAATATTTCTAATATATCCTCATATGATATATCTTCATCTAAATATTTCCTAATACTTCTTCTATTTCTTATAGCATCTTTTAATTCCATAATATTTCTTTATTTTTTGTTTTATAAAAAATTTTATTTTTTATATGAAAATGAAGAGAATATTATGAAGAGTAAAATTAATGAAAACTCATAATAACTATTTATAGTATTTAATAATGATAAAAATATTATTATAGAAGTTTGTAATGCAATAATAAAGTTCTTATAATTTTTTCTATAAATTAATAGATAAATAAAAATAAATATTATTATATAGTAATTGAAGTAAATGAGAGAAATTAATATTATAAATGAAATAATCCCCATTTTTTTATAATATTTCTCAATATCATCCTCTATATATTTTCTCGTATATGTGGATACTATTAAAGCAAATGATAATATTAAGAATATTAATATTTGACTTGTTGATGGAATTATGTAATTTTCCATTTATAATATATTCTATGAATAACAATTATAATACTTTGCTTATAACTGAAAAGGGTTTAGAAAATATTACAATTGAAGAAATAGAAAAAATATTAAGTAGAAATATCGATTATAATATTATTGAAAAGAAAAACAAAATTTTAATTTATACAAATTTAGATTTTGAAGAAAGATTAAATTTATTATTTAATTCTAGAACAATAGATAATATATTATATAAGAAAAAAGATAAATATAAATATTTTTTATTAAAAAATCTATATGAAAGGGGATATCAATTGAAAAAAATTGAAAAATTAAAATCAACATTGGTAAATAAAATTATATATCATTCAAATATAAGGGAAAATGAAGAAATATTGAATATAATGGATGATGGTTCTTTTTCTATAGAACAGGGTATATATATAAAGAATATATTACCAATATTTTGGAGGAGGAAGGAAATTTCAGAATACATGAATTACTTTGAAAAATATATGAATATAAAGAAAAAAGTTAATATTAAAATATATTGCGTTAATAAAGATAAAAATAAATTATTATTAATAGAAAGAAATTCAGAAAATGCTTTAGTAAATGATATAATATTTTTTAGAAGGTTAGATATAGAATGGATTGATTTAAAATTTAAAGAAGGATCAATTGATAAAATATTTACCTTTAGGATAAAGAAAGATTCAGAATTAAATATAAAAGATAAATATATATTCTATCATTCAGACAAATTATTAAAAAGTAATGGAAAATTATATCTTTTATTATATAATTATGACTATAAAAAAATATTGGATAACATAAAAAATTACATTAAAAAGTATTCTTTATTATATATTGATTCATTCTATCTATATAATTATAATAAAAGATTACTTTTAATTGTATTAGAAAAAGTTTAAAAATGATTTAATTATGAATTTTATTATGGATATAACTGAATTAGAAAAGACGAATGTATTGAAAAACTTAATAGTAAGCGATACAGTAGTAAAATTTACATGTCCAAACTGTGGACAAGGAATAATAATAAGGAGTAATAAAGAAAAGAAATGGGGTTTGGAATGGAAATGCCCAGTTTGTGGTTATACTGGACCATAAAATGGGAAGATATGTAGTTATAACATTAAAGATATCTCCAAATGATGTTGATATAGATTTAGAAAAAGTAAATGAGAAAGTAAAGGATATAATAAAAAATTTTGGTGGTCAATATTTATCTCATGAAATACAACCAATAGCCTTTGGATTAAATTCTTTAAATGTTAAATTTTTATATCCAGATCAAGAATTTAATGAAGAGGAACTATTAAATCAAATAAATAGTATAGAAGGAGTGAGTAGTTCTGAAGTTATTTCAGTATCCCTGGCCCAATTATAATGTATATTTTTAAAGAATTTTCAGAATTAAATATAAAGGAATTAAAAAATGAAATAGAAAAAGAAAGACAATTGATTAAAGATATAAAAGCAGGAAAAATATATAAGGAACAAAAAGAATTAATAAAGGTTATTTTATTTATTGTAGAATCACCAAATAAAGTAAAAACAATTTCTTCATTTTTCGGAAGACCATCGATAAGAAATATTGGAGGATTATCTGTTTATGAAGTTTCTTTAGGAAATATGTATTTGCTAATTACCGCATCAAAAGGTCATATTTTAGAATTAACAACAGACAATATTGGTTTATTTGGTATAGAAAGAAAGGATGGGATATTTTATCCATATTACAATACAATTAAAAAATGTTTATCTTGCGGAAGCCAATTTACTGAATATAAAGATGGAAAATGTCCATATTGTGGTTCTACAAATGTTGATGATTCAATAAATAGAATAAAGGCTCTACAGGAATTGGCTATGGAAGTTGATCAAATTATAATTGGAACAGATCCAGATACAGAAGGTGAAATGATTGCATATTCTTTATATTTAGTATTATATCCGTTTAATAGAAATATTAAAAGGGCAGAATTTCATGAGGTTACGAAAACAGCAATATTAAATGCATTGGAAAATTTAAGAGATATTGATTTAAATTTAGTAAAATCTCAGGTTGTTAGAAGAATTGAAGATAGATGGTTGGGATTTAGTTTATCCCAAATTGTTCAAAAATATTTTAATAAAAATTGGTTATCTGCTGGAAGAGTACAAACTCCTGTTCTTGGTTGGATAATTAACAGATTTGATGAAAGAAATAAATCTAAATCATATATTTTAGAATTAAAATTAGAGAATGATAGAAAATTATATATAGATACTGAAGTAAAGAATAGGAGAGAGATAAATAAAATTATAAAGAATATAAAGGATAAAGAAATAAATATAGTTGATTATAAAGAGGAAAAAGAAGAAATTCAACCTTTACCTCCATATATTACTAGTACAATTTTACAGGATGCGAATAATATATTAAAGATTGGCGTAGATAGAATAATGCAAATATTACAAGAACTATTTGAATCTGCATTAATAACTTATCATAGAACGGATTCTACAAGGATATCACCTTTAGGTATATCTATTGCAAAAGATTATATAAGTCAAAAATTTGGAGAAAATTATTTTATAGCAAGATCATGGGGAGAAGGGGGAGCACATGAAGCAATTAGACCTACAAGACCTTTAGATGTAGATATGTTAAGAAATTCTATAGAAAATGGAGAAATTGATGTATATATTAATATGACAAGATATCATTATATAATTTATGATTTAATATTTACCAGGTTTATTCAGTCACAAATGAAACCAGTTTCTGTAATTAAATATACAGAAAAGATAAAAATACCAGAAATAAATAAAGAAATTGAATTAAGTGGTGTAAAAGATGTAATAGATCATGGGTGGGATTTAATATTTCCATTTAGAATTAATATTATGAAAATACAACCAATACAAAATGGAGTAAAAATTGTTGAAGCTATAGGTAAAAAAGTACCAAAGGTTAGATTATATTCCCAAGCGGATATTATTAATTTAATGAAGGAGAAAGATATAGGAAGACCATCAACATATGCTATGATAGTAAAGAAAGTAATGGAGAGAGGTTATGTAATAAATAAAAGTAATAATCTAATTCCAACGAAATTGGGAATAGAGGTGTATAACTTTTTAGAAAAAAATTTTGGGGATTTTGTTTCTGAGAAAAGAACAAGAGATTTAGAAGAAATTATGGATAAAATTTCTGAAAATAAAGAAGATTATAGAAAAGTACTTGAAAGTATATATGATGAGACAAATATGATAATTGAAAAAGGAAAAAATATACAAAAAGAATAAACTTATATATAAGTTATTTTAATATTAATTAATGGCTGTTAGGGGAATAAAAGTTGGAGATGTATATGAAGTAGAGATAAAGAGTTTGACACAAAGGGGAGATGGATTTGCTAGGATAAATGGAGTTGCTACTTTTGTAAAGAATGTAAATGTTGGTTGGAAAGGTAATGTAAAAGTTGTTAAAGTTGGTCCTACTTATGTAGTTGCTGAACCTGTTGTATCTGAAGAATCTAAAGAGTGATTTTTAAAGATTTATAAAATATTTTTTTAAGATATTTTTTTATCAAAATGATGATATCATGATGACAGCTCCATATGTAAAATGGCCTGAAGATGTATTGAATACATTTATACAAAATTACGAAGCAAAAGTATATGAATTATTTGAGAGAGCAAAACAAAGTGGAAAAATTAGAAAGGGAGTAAATGAAACTACAAAGGCAATAGATAGAGGACAGGCAAAATTGGTAGCAATTGCATTAGATGTAGATCCTCCAGAAATAGTAATGCATATACCAGCATTATGTGAAGAAAAAGGAGTAACTTATGTATATGTTTCTTCAAAACAAAAATTGGGACAATCTTGTGGTATAAATACACAAGCATCTGCGGCTGCTATAATAGAACCTGGTGAAGGAAAACAAATTATGGATGAAATAGTAAAGGCACTTAGTACATTGTTAAAGAAGTAAATTTTATAAATTTTTTTATTATTATATGTAAGTTAGTATAGGTAGAGAAAGATTTATAAAATTTTGTGTGCATATATATAATATGGCGTTAGCTGCTTATGTTAATCAAACATTAGATACACTTTTAAATAGATATATAAGTGAAATTAGTAGATTAAAAGGACTTACTACAGATGATTTTGCAAAAGAATCACTTGATGCAGATATAAAGACATATTCTGAAATTATGGGAGCTATGAAAGAAGTTTCCTGTCAACTTGAAGGGCAATTGGATCCTAAAGTTAATAGTGATTTGAAGTATGTACTTGAAAATTTTGTAAGTAAAGCATTAAAAGATAATGAGGATCTCTCTCAATTATATAGAAAAATTTTAGATGCATATAATCAAGAAATATTTAGTAAAGGAGATGAGGCTCTTGTGATTTTACTATCTAAAATATATTGGGAAACTCTTAAAATCTTGGGTAATCCAGATCCAATAAATGGACAATATTATCGTAATGTAAGTAGACAAGATAGAGAAAATGCAGCAAAGAATAAAGGTATAATTGAAGAATTATTAGGAGAAGCTTTACTTAGACATTGGACATCAAGAGGTAAGAAAATAACAAAAGGAGAAATTATGAATAATTTAGCAAGTCGTGTAGTTTCATTCTATAAAGCTTGGGATGGAGTAAAAGGTAAAATAGTAAGTGATATAGAGTGGTTAACACCAAGTATAGAAGTAAAAGATGCTGTTGAGAAGTTAGTAATGGAATTAGATAAAAGCTACTTATCATTTATACAAGGATTAATAATAGCAGCATATAACAAACGTTCAGATCCAGAGCATATAATAACAGTGCTAAAATACCTTAACGGTAAGGACTTCTTTAAGAATGTATTTAGTGAAATTTACAACGATATTGGAAGTTATATAAATCAATTACAACCGCAAATAGCTCAATATTTACAGCTAAATCAACCAGCTGGTCAACAACAAGGACAGCAAGGTAATCAACCTCAACAGCCCCCACAAGTGCAAAATCAACCAATGCAACCTAAAATATCAAATCTTAGTTCACCATTACAAAAGAATAATTTAAATATACCGCAACCAAAGGTTATAAAATCTTCACCATAGTTTTTAATCTAAAATGGCAAAATTAGTTTTATTATTAGATAGACGTTGGAATGGAGGTGTTTCTACTCATTCAATAGGTTTATTATTAAGTGCTTTAGCATTAAAAAAAAATAATAGAAGAAAGATACGGAAAAGCGGAAGTAGAATTGTATTTTATTGCTCAAGAAGGGGATTTTTCAAAATTTTATAAAGGAGATTTTGATCAACTATATGAAAAATATCTTGAAGGAAATATAAAAGAAATAATAAAGTATGTAACAAATAATATTTATAAAAAACCATCTAATAAAATCTCTCTAGATAGATTGATAGATGAATTGAGTAGGGATGATATAGATTTTAAAATATTTGGAAATTTAGGTTCATTCTTATTTAACTCTTTGGGTGAAAAACAAAACTTAGATAAAATTCTTAATAGAGGTAATTTTGTAATATCTGCTCATAGTGAGTTTGCTGGAGATCTATTAACTGATATATACGAAGCTATAGTATTAAACCCATATGCATCAAAGTATGTTAGTATAGAAACAAGAAAAAAGATAGAGGATTTATTTAAAAGAAGATTGGAAAAAGGATATACAGATGAATATGTAGCAAAAGAAGTAATTTGGGTTTTGAATGATTTATTATATGGAAATGATATAGATTCCATCATATTTAATGTTAAAAAGGGATTTTTAGAGGATGAAGTCAAAAAATATATTAATTTAATATCAAAATTAAAAGAGGGATATACAATATTTCCAACACATATTTTATATGAGCAGACAAATAATTTATTAAAATCATTAAATAATCTTGGATTGAATTTATTTATAAGAAATCATATTGTAATGCATGAACCTATGTATATGGTAACCTTAGAAAGAGTTTATTCTGAAGAAGTAAATATTTACAAAGAAAACTATAAAGAAATATATAAAGATACAGATAAAGTATGGTTATTGTATAGTGGTAGGATATCTATAGAAAGAGGTTCAAATGAGTTATTAAAATTATATGAAGATTTAATTAAAGAAGGAAAGAAAATAGGATTAATAATTATTTCAGACAATATTCATGAAGATTCGGAATTTTATAAGAAAATATTAGAATTAGCAGATAAATATAAAGGTGTAGAAGTACATTTATATGGAAAGGGCTTTGGTAATTCTTTACATGAAGATCCATTATATTATATAGGATTGTTAAAATCTCTAGGAGAATTAAAGAATACTGTATATGTAAATCCAACATATTTAGAATCTTATGGACTTGCAACTTTAGAGGCATTAATATTTGGAAATTTAATTACTATATATAGAGATACAAGTGGATTAAGAGAATTGAAAGAAAAAGGCTATTTGAATTATAAATTATCGTTTAAGGATTATCAGGAACTAAAAAATAAAATAATTGAGGTAATAGAGGATATAAAAAATAGTAAGTATGATTCCTATATAAATAAAGATATAATAGAAGAGTTAAAAAAAGAAGTCGATCCTGAAAAAATTGCGGAAAAATATGCTAAGATAATTTATAGATATTTAGAATATTTAGAATCTGAATCTACAGAAAAAGAAATTATAGAAAATAAAAATGAAGAAGCATTGGCTGTTACATAGTTTCTATTTTTTAGTAGTATTTTTAATCTTATAAATGCTAGAAATTCATTATCTTTTATGGTATATATAAAGTGGTTTAATGAACTATCTAAAAATGATGTAAATATTGTCGGTGGAAAAGCTGCAAATTTGGGAGAAATGACAAAAATAGGAATTCCTGTTCCTCCAGGATTTGCTATAACTGCAGAAGGATATTGGAAATTTGTAGAGTACAATGGAATAAAAAATAAAATAGAAGAAATATTAAAATCAATTGATATAAATAATCCAACACAATTGAGAAAAGCTGCTAATCAAATACAAGAATTATTTATAAAAGGAAATATCCCAGATGATTTGAAGAATGAAATATTAGAAAATTATAGAAAATTATCAAGTATGTTTGGAAATGAGCCAATATTTGTTGCTGTAAGATCATCAGCGACTGCAGAAGATTTACCAAATGCTTCTTTTGCAGGTCAACAGGCTACATATTTAAATGTAAAAGGAGAAGATAAACTATTAGATGCAGTTAAAAAATGTTGGGCATCTTTATGGACAGCGAGGGCAATTAATTATAGATCAACTATGGGATTTGATCAAAATAAAGTAGCTTTATGTGTTGTAATACAAAAACAGGTATTCTCAAAAAAATCTGGTGTTATGTTTACTGCAGATCCGGTTAAAAACGATTTATCAAAAATAGTAATTGAGTCTTCTTGGGGTTTAGGAGAAGCAATTGTTTCTGGTGAAGTAATACCAGATGAATATGTTGTAGATAAGAATACATTAAATATATTGGAAGTAAAAATAAATGAAAAGAAAGTTATGACAGTATATGATCCTGATTCATTTACAAAAGAAGTAGAGGTTCCAAATGAATTAAAGAATGCAAGAGTATTATCGGATGATGAAGTGAAAAAATTGGCGAATTATGGAAAGATATTAGAACAACATTATGGAAACCCGCAGGATATAGAATTTGCAATTGATGATAGTGGTATATATATTGTACAAACAAGAAATATAACAACAATTAAGAAAACAAAGAAAGAAGAATTAGAAATAAAAAATGAAAAAATATTATTAAGAGGTATTGCTGCTTCACCAGGTGTTGGTACTGGAAAAGTAAAAATAATATTATCTCCAGAAGAATTTGATAAATTTGAAGAGGGAGATGTATTAGTTACTGTAATGACAAATCCTGATTATGAACCATTAATGGCAAAGGCCTCTGCAATAGTTACAGATGAAGGTGGACACTTATCACATGCTGCAATTGTTTCAAGAGAACTTGGTAAACCTGCGGTTGTTGGAACAAAAGATGCAACTAAAATATTGAAAGATGGAATGGTTATAACTGTAGACGGAACACATGGTGTTGTATATGAAGGAGAAGTAAAATTGGGAGAATTAACTAAAAAAGAAGTTGCAAGGAAAATAGTAAAATCTACACCATTAGAAATTACTGCTACAAAAATTATGGCAATCGCTGATTACCCAGAAACTGTAAGTAAAGTAAAAGATTTAGTAGATGGTATAGGATTATTAAGGATGGAATTCTTAGTATTAAGAAATAGAAAACATCCGAGATGGTATTTAGAGAACAATAAATTAGATGAATTTACAAATATGTTAGTAGAGAGATTAGAAGAAATATTGAGAATTATGTATCCAAAACCGGTAATAGTTAGAACATTAGATATGAGGACTGATGAATATAGAAATTTAGAAGGGGGAGAAAGAGAACCAAAAGAAGCAAATCCAATGATTGGATGGCATGGTATTAGGAGAGATTTAGATCAAGAACAATTGTTTAGAGCTCAAGTAAGAGCTTTTAAAATATTGGTAAAAGAAAGAGGATTAAATAATTTATGGGTAATGTTACCATTTGTAATATCATGGGAGGAAGTATATAGAGCAAAAGAAATAATTAAAAGTGAAGGATTAATACCTGGAAAAGATATAAAGTTTGGAATAATGGTAGAAACACCTGCTGCTGCACTAACAATTGAAGATATAATTAAAAATGTCGGTATAGATTTTATATCATTCGGAACAAATGATTTAACACAATTAACATTAGGAGTGGATAGAAATAATGAAATGGTACAAAAATTAATGGATGAAGGTCATCCCGCGGTTGTTAAGTTAATATCAAGGGTAATAAAAATATGTAAAAAACATGGGGTATATACATCATTATGTGGACAAGCTGGTTCTAGACCAGATTATGCAGAACTATTGGTAAAACTTGGTATAGATTCTATATCAGTAAATGTAGATGCAGTAGAATTAGTAAGGGAGACAGTAACAAGGATGGAGAAAAAGCTTTTATTGGATAAAATAAGAAAATTATAAATGAATAAAAGGGACATATTATATATATCTATAATATCTGTTTTTTCAATATTTTTCATATTCTTGCCAATAAATATTAATATATTTGTTAAAATTGGAGTAATTGTATTATTATATTTAATTTATTCATTAAAATATCTTCAAGAATATTTAGAATATGAAGAGATGGTCGATAATTTTCCATTATTTTTAAGAGATTTATCTCATTATTTAAAAATAGGACAACCATTACCAGTTGCTTTAAAGAGTGTATCAAATAATTATTATGGAAAAAGATTAAATAGGGAAATTAAATATATAATTTCTGAAATGGAATATGGAAAAACTTTCTATGACGCATTAAATGATTCTGCAAATAGAATAAATAATTTGGAAATATCAGAAGTTTTATCAAATATAAATAATGTTTTAAAAAGTGGTGGGGATTTAAGTAATTTATTAGATACATTATCAGAAAGTATAAGAAATTTAGAAATGATTAAAAAGGATAGATTATCACAATTAAAGGTTACTACTTATACATATTATGGATTATTCTTTGGAGTCTTATTATCAATTATTGCAGTATATTATTTAATAATTAATATAAAATCGTTTGGTCTTACATTTAATAAAGAAACATATTATGAATTAATAAATATTTATAGATTTTTATCATTTTTATTATTATTAATTAACGCGATTTTTACAGGTCTAGTTATTGGAAAACTTTCAAAGGGAACTATAAAGTCTGGTATAATTCATAGCATAATTTTAACAGCTATATCTATAGGATTTTTCTTTTTATTATAATTTTAAAATTTTTTCATTTAAGGAATTATAATGGTATTCAAAAACTATAATGTTAAAATAAGAAAAATTAAGGAATCAAAAAAATTTATGAGACCACCTTTCTGGGCGGCAATTAAAAAATTTGGTAGAATAGTTTCACTTTATAGGTTAAAATAATTATACATTAGGTTCAACATTTTTTATTATAGGGTCTATATCCATTCCTTCTCTTCTATTTTTTATTAATACAATTCTTGAATCAACATCTTCTTTAAATATTTCATAACCAGGCAATTTTTCTACTAATCCTTTTGCAAAATTTCTTATATCTTCCATACTTGGAACATTTTCAAATTTTAACTTTAATCTTGAATATCCTAAGAATGAATAAGATTTTACCTCTACAAAATGAGGATTATATATTTCAATTAATTTAGCCCATTCATCAAAATATTTAGGATCATCATTTACTCCTTTAATTAATGTTATTCTTGCAACTCTCCTTGTTTTCATTTTTGATGCAATTTCTAATGATTTTATAAACCTCTCCCAATAATCTTTGTGTATAGGAACAGATATTTTTTTATACATTTCCTTATTTGGAGCTGTAAATGATATATATAATTGTGTTGGTAATGCATTCTTTTCAATTAATCTTTCTAATGCTTCTGGAACCTGTCCAGTTGTTACTATAAATATTGATTTTATCCATGGCCAATTTTTCTTAATATATAATATACTCTCTGCAACATATGGATATAATAATGGTTCTCCAGATAATGAAAATGTAACATGTGTCGGTTTATCAATAAATTTATCTAATAGTTCTTTATTTGCCTTTGGATTTCCATAATATCCGATTAATAATTTCTTTCTTAATTCTCTTAATTTCTCCATTGTTTCTTCAGGTTTATCTACTAGATCTTCTGGTAATATATTATAGTAAGGTTCAAATTTTGTATTTGGTCTCCAGCAAAATATACATCTATTTGTACACCAGACAACAGATTGTGTCATTTCCATACATCCTGCAGTATCTATTCCATAGAATTTATTTTTATAACATGTTCTTCCATTTATAATTGATTCTTTTGTCCAATGACAAATTTCAACAGCAGAATGATTGTAAATTCCATATCCAGCTTTCTCTAATTGTTTTGAAGTTTTTAAATCATGTATCTTCCATTTTTCAATATTTTCATTCATTGAATAGTATATTATATAACATGGTTATAAATCTATCAGTGAACTTGGCATTCATCATTTATCAGCTGAGAAGGCTTTCTTCACCCAGATAATTATATATCTTAAAAGATTTTATTTCATAATTTTTAAAATATTTCTTAAGTAACTCTCCAAATTTTTCTTTATTTAAGTTTTCTCCACTACACCATGCAGCATCTATATCTATATAAATCCCATCATCTTCAGTATAACTACTTATTACTATATGGGATGTTGATAAAATTCCAGTAAATGTTATATCCTTATTTCCCTCAAAATCTGCAGGAAATAGATAAATTTTATGATATAATAATTTACTATTTAAAATTTTTGCAAGATCGTTAGAAAATTCTCCAATAACATCTATAAAATTTTCATTTTTATTTATCTTTACTATTGCTATTAATCTCTTTACATCTTTTACAGATATTTTTTTATATTCCATATTCATTTATGAATAAATCTATATATTTTTATCTTTAAAAATTTATATTTAGGAAAGCCCCGTCGTCTAGTGGCCTAGGATTCAGGGCTCTGGTCCCTGAGACCGGGGTTCGAATCCCCGCGGGGCTATTTTTATAAAGATAATTATTTAACGATATTTTTAATGACCAAAGATCTTGAAGCAATATTAAGTGATGCTAAATATATAATAAATAATGCTAATAATTTACCAAATCCAGAAGATTATCTTCCAATAATTTCAAAATTTCCAGATATACTTTCTCAATCTGATGCAAGTTTTTATGAAGAGATAAAGAGGGAAAGATTACCTTTTGGAGAAATAAAAGGATATATAGATTTAGATAGTATAATTATTGAAGGTTGTTCTACATTTGGGAATATAGAAATAACAAGAATATTAGATCATCTTGAAAAACATGTAAGTAATGTAATTGATATAGCATGTAAAGATATAAAAGGAACTATAGAACAAAAAGATAAAATAATAAAATATTTTGAAATGAAAGGATACGAATATAAATTTCTACCAAATAATATTTATGGATATAAATTAAATTTAAATGGAGAAGAATTAAAAGTTCCAAACTTATATGGAATATACTTTTATATAGAAGTAAAGCTACCAAATAATAGAAAATTATATATAGTTATTGATACTGAGGGAAATATTCTTATTAGAAAATCTGGTTTGGAGCATACATTATATTTTGAAAATTTTGAATTATTTTCTATAATTTATAAATTTTTTAGGTATAAAGAGAAGGATATAAAAGATTTAGAAGAATATGAAAAGTATAGAGATAAAATAAAAGAAATAATAAATAAAGGATTTAGTGAAAGAGATATTAATAATTCAAGATCTTTATTTGGTGAGAAATATACAAAGATAATAAGAAATTGGTATAAATATCTTGAAAAACATCCAGGTTCTATTTATGAAAGTTTAAATAATGTATTTGATAAACTTTTTGGGAGAATTAATAATTATTGATTTTTCTAATGGCATATTTAAATAAATAGAATCTAACAAAATCTTTATTAATATGTTTATTCTATCTGGAACATTCTTTATGGATCCATATAATTCTATTCTTTTATGTGGTAAATCAACATTTCTAAACAAATATCGTGTTGCATATTGCCAATTTAGATCAATATCAACAATTCCCCCCAAAATAAATAAGTCATACCTCTCTAGATCTTTATCATTTAATATTTCATCTCCATAAGGATCTAGGATTATCGCTTTATATTTATAAAAATCGAAATCTTCTTGTTTTTTATATATATTTACAAGATTTTTACCCAAAAAAGAATAATCAATATTACCAATTAGTATTAAATTACTATCAAATAAATATTCTCTTATAACTTTTAATGATTGGGAAATTTGTATTTTTAAACTAATTTTTCCCTTATTTGGTAATAAATTATATAATGAATTATCTATTAGAAATTTCTTTTCATTTTCAATATCTTTTAATATTTTTTCTTTTGGTATATCTATTTCTTCTTTTGCATCTTTATTATATTTTACCTCAATAAAATTTTTATATATTATTTCTCCATTATCTTTATACAATTTTTTTCTATTTAATAAATATTTTACAATACAATCTTGTCCAATATATTTTTTGCTCTTATCATAATTTCTTACAGTTATATAATTAATATATTTCGAAGTAATTTTTTCTAATATCATAAAAAATATTTTTTATAAAAATATTTTAAGGCCCGTAGTCTAGGGGTATGATGCCGGACTCACTATCCGGAGGTCCCGGGTTCAAATCCCGGCGGGCCTAATGAATAATTAATTATATCATTATTTGAATGGTAGAAAATTAATTAAAGTTTGATCAGTTTTATAAAATTGACCGTAGTAGGATTGGTTAATGGATAATAAAAGAGATATTATTCTTATAATATTATCTGGAATTTTTAGAAGTATTGCAACTGGATCCCTTGGAATTATTACTGGATTATATCTATATAACGTGCTTCATTTGTCTTTCACTTTGATAGGTGTATTCTTTGGTGTTGGAGCATTTTCAGTACCATTAATGAGTATTTACTTTGGTAGATTAGGTGATCGTTATGGTAGAAAGAAAATATTATTAATTGTTTTACTCTTTTTACCATTATCGATATTAATTCTTCTATCAACTTCAAGTTATCCTTTCCTTTTATTATCTGCCGCTTTAGGTGGTTTTGGTACAGCTGGTGCGTTAGCTAGTGGTAGTGCAGGTGCAATAGCAGCTCCAATTATGAATGCATTACTAGCGGATAAGACAAATGAAGAGAATAGGACAAAGGTATATTCTTTATTTTTTCTTTCTTTAAGTTTAGCTGGAGCAGTCGGGGCTTTGTTATCTCACTTAAATTATAGAAATGTATTCATAATAGCTTTAATATTATCGATAGCTTCACCAATTATAATATTACCTGTTAAGGATGAATATAGTAATAATCTTAGGATAGCTAGGAATTCATCTATGTATAATTCGAATAATCTTAATAATCCTAACGAATCAGATAAAAAAGTTATTAAAAGGTTTATAGCTACTGGAGCATTGAATGGTCTTGGACAAGGATTGGTAACGCCATTTTTACCTTTAATCTTTGAAGTATTGCTTAAAGTACCTAAGGGGGAGATAGGTAATATATTTTTCCTCGGCGGTATAGCAGCTGCATTTGTATCACTTCTAACTCCTTTAATTACTAGTAGATTGGGATTTGTTAAGACTGTTATTTTGACTAGATCTATATCTACTATAGCTCTAATATTATTACCATTTGTAAATATGTTTTCTCCAATTTTAAGTTATGATCTTATGTTTGCATTAGCACTATACATAATCTATATTATGTTTAGAGTTATTTCATTACCGACGCAATCATCTTTAATGATGAATTTGGTTAGTCAAGATTTAAGATCCACTGCAACAGGTATGAATCAAGCTGCCAGATTATTTCCCTCCGCTATTGCAACAATATCTAGTGGATTTATAATAAATTACTTAGCTTTACCAATACCTTTCTTTTTAGCATTTATAGTTAATATTGCAAATATATATCTTTATAAAAAGTTCTTTAAAGATATTGAAACAAGCAAAGGTATGAAAAGTGTTTTAACTGAATGAAATTTTTAATATATAAATTATTATTCAGGATATTTGAATTTAAAATAATAAATTATATTTTTAAAAGTTCTGAAATATAAATTATATAAATTTTTGAGGCTACTTTATTCTTAAGAATTAATTTATTAATCATATTTATATTATTTTTCATTTTCTTATTAATAATATTTCGTAATTTTTTCTTAATATTTCATTATTTTTATATTTAATGTTTATTTAGTTATTTTTAAATTTTATTATATAACATCATTATATGACACTGAGATGTGAGCTATTTGTAAAAGAACTGCTTCCTTCAATTAGAAAGGAATTGTCAAAAATATTGTATGATAATTATAAAATGTCTCAGGAAGAAATTGCAGATAAATTATCAATAACTCAATCTGCAGTTTCTCAATATTTAAAGGGTATAAGAGGTAAATCTTATTTTGAATTTGATAAAGAAGATAAAATTATATTAATTAAGATGGCAGAATTATTAAAAAATGATAAAAATATTAAATTAATAGATCTACAATCTATGCTATGCCAATTATGTGAAAAAAGATATAAATATGTAAAATGCTATATTAAAGTATGAGTATATTTGATATAAAATCTGTTGCAATTGTAGGAGCAAGTAATAAAGAAGGAAAGGTTGGAAATATAATATTAAAAAATTTTATTAAAAGATTTCCTGGAAAAATATATCCTATAAATCCAAATTATGATAATTTATATAATTTAAAGTGTTATAAGAATATTTTAGAAATAAATGAAAATATAGATGCTGTTGTAATAGCAATACCTGCAGAAGGTGTTCCTGAAGTTGTAAAACAAGCTGGAGAAAAGGGAGTAAAATTGGCAATAATAGTTTCTGCCGGATTTTCTGAAGTTGGAAGAAAAGATCTTGAAGAAAAAATATTAGAATATTCAAAAAAATATGGGATAAGAATATTGGGACCGAATGGTATGGGTGTATATGATCCATATAATGGTATAGATACATTTTTTGTAGATGATAAAAGGTTAATAAGACCAAAGAAAGGAAAAATTGTTTTATTATCGCAATCTGGCGCAATTGCTTTGGCAGTTATGGAATGGTTATCAAGCAAAAATATTGGTGTATCAAAGATAATTTCTTATGGGAATAAAATTGATTTAGATGAAGTTGAAATATTAAAAGAATTAAAGGATGATCAAAATTCTAAGGCGATATTTATATATATGGAAGGATTAAGAGAAGGAAGAGGTAAAGAATTTTTAGAAGTTGCAAGTCAGTTAAATAGACCAGTAATAGTATTAAAATCTGGAAAAACAAAGAGAGGTTCTGTTGCAGTTTCTTCTCATACAGCGTCTATGGCTGGGGATTATGAAGTATATAGAAACCTATTCAAACAATATAATATAATTGAAGCAAAAAGCATGGGAGATTTTATGATCTATTTAAAAACTCTGACATTTTATTTATAATAATGGTAATTTATATATATACAAATGGTGGAGGTGAAGGCGTTTTAACAACAGATGCTTTAGAAGAAAATAATATCAAAATAGAAGAAACACCAGAAGATGTTAAAGAAAAATTAAAAAATATTTTGCCTTCCTTTGCTTCATTTCATAATCCAATAGATACTACAGCCCAGGCAAGTGAAGATCAATATATAGAGGGATTAAAGATTTTATTAAATGATTCAAGAACCGAAGGTATAATTGCAATATTATTACCACAATTACCCTCTTTTACAGAGAAATTTCCTGAAAAATTATCAAAAATTATTAATAAAAAAGTTCCTTTGGTATTTTTAATATATGGAGGAGGATTTACTGAACAAATAAAAATATATGTTGAGGAATATTTACCAGTATTTGAATCTCCAGAAGAAGCTGCTAAAGCATTATCTTTTTTATTAAGATTAAAGAGAAATAATTGGATATAAATTTTTATAAATATTTTCTTTAAGGATAATATATGAATAAGAAAATATTATTGATTTTATTATCTTTTTTTATATTTTTATTAAGCAGAAATATTTTTTCTTATCAAATTTATTATTATAATCAAAGTTATATTCCGAATATTTCAATTACTCCATATTTATATAATAGTGAATTTTTAGCTGGACAAAATATTACAGGATATGTTTTGGTACAAAATAACGACCCATATTATTATCCTCAAATATTTTTGGGAATAATGTTAGTTAATGAAAATTCATCGTTTGGTACTCAAGTATTATTTGCAGAATTAAAGATGATATCAAATTTATTTCCATATGAAAATTATACAGTAAATTTTTCATACCAAATTCCAGAAAACATATCTTCAGGAAATTATGAATTATTATTTTATTTATATACTGCTACAAAACATATAATAGGTAATCCAAACAACTTTTCTACACCAATATATGAAAATATTTATTTAAGTAATCCAAATATTGGTAATTATCCATGGATTGCTATTGTAAGAAATCAAACAGAATTAACAAATAATAATGGAATATTAAATTTAAACTTGAGTTTATATTCATTATATAATACTAATGCAACAATAAATATTAAACTTGCCGAGTGGGATGCTTTATTATATGGAGCAGCATACAATAATTCTCTTAATGTAGAATTAAATAAAGGATATAATTATATTTATGATAATATTAATGTATCAAATCTATATCCTGGAATATATTATATTTTAATTGAAGTATATTCTGATAATCTATTACAAGATCTATATATTATACCCTATTATGTTTATGGGAGAGCATTATTTTTTGATGGAATATACTTAAATAGTAATGGAACTCTATTGGTAATTTTATCTACATATCCAAATGATAATAAGAATCATAATTTATATAATGTTGGACTGACTATATATTCTGATAATCAAAATTTTCAAGATTCAATTAATATAGGTAATTTACTGTACAATTCTACTGAATATATTTATATTTATGATGATGTTCCAATGATAAATGGAGAAGACCTATGTTTTAACCTAACATATCAAAAAGAAATAAATGGACTAACTTATCTTTCAAGTATATGTTATACATATTATTTAACAAATCAAACAACAAGTTCCTATTCCAATTATAATACAGAAATAAAAGTTTTGATAGTTTTAGTAATAGTTGTCGGTTTAGTTATTTATTTGCTTATCAAAAAATAATAAAAATTTTATAAATTATGCTATATAAAAATAATTTTATAATGCATAATAAAGGTAGAAATAAGGGAAGTATATTATATAAGTTATATAAGATTATAGTTGGGTTTATAATTGTTTTTGTTTATTTGCTGTCTTTATATTATATATATTCTCGAGATTTTGTTTGCCAATGTGTCTCCTATGAATATACTACTCAGACTATTGTCGTGGCAACCGTTACATCTACAGTTACAGTTACATCTACATATACAGATATTAGTACAGTTTATACAACGGTAACTAATACAGTCTATAATACAGTCACTTCCACAACCTATAATACAGTAACGGAGACAACAACAGTAACTAATACAGTCTATACAACAGCGACAAGTACAGTATATGTAACAAATGTCGTAACGCAAACTGTATATGGTATATCAACTACAACTAGTACATTAACTACTACTTCAACTTCAACTGTTTCAGTAACAGCTACAAACACAATAACTACTACGTCAATAGTTTCGACTACGATTACTACAACAACAAGTTCTACAAGTACTGTGTGGAGTACGATATATACAACAACTACTAATACTATAACAACTACTAGTACAGTTACAACCACATCAACTGTCTATACAACTACAACATCTACTATAACTTCAACTGTTACGGCCGATCAAACTTATTATACTTTAATACAATCATAAGATGAATACTAATGCCAAAATAAAAAGGATTTTAAAATATATGTTAATTTTAATATTATTTATAAAAATATTCAATGTCACCTATAGTCAGTATGCTTGCGGTTGTTTTACTTCGACAAATGGATGTAAATATTGTTATGTATTGCCGACTGTGTGTGCAGAGACATGTACAGTTACGCAAACTAATACAATATATGTCACCAATACTGTTACAACAACCGTTACATCTACAGCTACTAGCACTATATTTACGACAGTCACATATACAGTCTATAATACAGTCACTTCCACAACCTATAATACAGTAACGAAGACAGCAACAGTAACTAATACAGTATCTACGGCAACTATTACATCAACAATTACAAATACAGCTACATCTATTATTTATACATCAACATCAAAAGCATATACAACAGTAACTAATATACAAACAGTTACTTCAAGAGTTTCCACATTAACTGTTACATATACTGTAACTTCAACTTCAACAATTGCTAGTGGACAAACATATACTATAACTTCAACAGTTACAACTACATCAACAATTTATTCAACTGTAACTAATACTCAATATACAACATCAACAGTTACAACTACATCTACCATTACAAATTATGTAACTACTATGACAACTACTACTCTTATATATAATTCTATCATATATTTGCAAGGAATTTTGAATATCAATTCTATTAATCAAACTTTCTATAGATCAATTAGTTTCCCTGTACAGTCTGGAAATACAATATTTTATTTAAATATAACAAATTCTGGTAACGCAACAATTAACAATATAACATTATCTTTTTCAGTTATAGGAAATAGTGTAATTTTATCATATAATAACTTACCTATAACAACTTTAAATAATATCACTATATCTTCTCCATTACAACCAAATAGTTCATTAATAATACCATTTAAGATGCTCGTAATATCTCCAGGTTTAACGGATGTAGTTATAAAAGTTTATGTAAATGGACAATATATAGGATATGCAGATTATAAATTTGATGTTGAATTAGGGTCTTCTTCATCATCTTTGGTAGTTTCTGAAAATATAAACTATATATTGATATCTCTAGCAGGAATTTTAGGCCTGTTACTATTAATATAAAATAACAAATTGTTTAAAAAAATTATTATAATTATTAGTTTATGAATGTAAAAGGTATACTTGCAGTATTAATAATTGTTTTAATAATTTTTGGAATAATACATTATTTAATTTATCAAAGTAAAACATATGGTAATGGAAATATATTAAAATTAGTAATATATAATCCAACAAACTGTACTGTTTATTCGCCATTTCAGCAAGAAATATATATAAATAGTTCTATAATGAAAGAATATAAAATAAATGAAAATGGCTCAAATGTTTTCTTCTTTATAAATTTAAGTAATATTACAGGATCAATTTTATATTCCTGGTTTGCAGGATACTATAATAATTATTCCATTTGGTGGGTAAGATTGCCAACTCCAATCTCTCCTTATTCAAATATTACAATATATATGTATATAGGACCTGTGGGAGAAAATTATTATGAAGAATATTCTCCTTATGTTGGTATTTCATCTTATGTATATAATAATTATAGCTGGGGACCCTTAAGTATTTATGATAATGGACAATTTGTATTTGATTTTTATGGTTGGTTTTATGATACAAGAGATAATTGGATCTTAAATGTTGAAAATGGAAATTATTTCCCAACACCAACTATTAATGGAATTGAAATGATAAATTATTCATTATCTCAAGGATCTTACATAGAACCTCCAAATGATGGAAGTATTCCAAATATACCAATAATTATAGAGGAAGGATGGTATTACAATGGAGAAGCTGACGCAAATGTAATTTCTATGTATGGTGGAAAATCAGTCACATATGCGGCAGGAGCAAATATGTTTGGCGGATATACACCAACATTATTAAATTCTATATTTGTACAATATGAATATTATAATTTACAACCCGCAATATATATTTCGTATGCTAACGAAGAAGCTCCTATACAATTATATGAAGGGCCATTTATAAATAAAAATCAGTCATATATTTATTCATACTTTTTAGTTAACTTTTGCAATAATACATATATACAGGCCGGATATCTTGCAGTGAATAATACTCCGCCAATTTCCCTATTAGGAACCTTAGAAAATACTAATCAAACTTTAAAAATAGGAATCGATAGAAACCTTTTATCAGGAGATTACTTTTCCATTAATTCTGGAAGTGGTCCCCAATCAACATCTTCGCAATCTATATATTGGGTTGTTGGAAGAACATATCCACCAGATGGAATTATGCCAGAAGTTTATATAGAAAGTTTATCATAAATAATCTAGCTTTTTAAATCTTCTTAAGATAAATCAATAATGAAAAATTTATTTAGGATTATTGATATTTTAAAGAAAAATAGGATAATAAATAAATTGTATGGGTTTATAAAAAAATATCCTTTTTATATAATTTTAGGTATTTTATTATTAATTTACACTTATCAGACAGTTTCTGTATTTTATCCAATAAATTCATATATTTCAGACGAAGTATGGTATGCTCCATCTTCATATAATATTATGACAAAAATATTTCATTTAAATATAAATCAAACTGTTCCATTTCCTTCTGGAAAAGATTTGACCAATTATTTTAATCTTGAACATCCTCCTTTAGCAAAATATATAATTGGTGTCTTTATATATTTTTTAGGATATAATTATTGGGTTTGGAGGATTCCTAGTTGGATATTGGGTGATTTAATAATAATTTTATCGTTTTTAATAACTAGAAAAATTGTTGGTAATAGTATATTTGGAAATATTGCGGGAATAATTACTTCAGTTTTGATTATTTCTGATCCAAATATGTGGGTAATGCATGGTATAGCCACGTTAGATATATATGTATCATTCTTTTCTTTATTATCATTGTATTACTTAATAAAAGACGATATATTAAAATCATCTATATCCTTTGGATTAGCATTTTCTTCAAAATTTCCTGGAGCATTTTTAATATTTCCTCTTTTATATTATATTAAAGGAATTAATATAAGTAGAATAAAAAGATTTCTCTATGTAGTTATATTACCATTATTAGTATATCTATCTTTAAATCTTCCCTTAATTATATATTTTGGATTTTCTAGTTGGTTTAATCAAAGTTTTTTAGGTGCATTAGAATGGGATATTACATCTGGTCATATTGTAAATGCCCCAAATCAAATTTCTTCACCATGGCAATGGTTGTTAAATATTCACCCATTTGATTTAGGAACATATTCTGGAAATGATCTTTACTTAAATAGTTTTCATGCATTAGTAAATAATTATATTATGATACTCTGGCTAATTTTAACGCCTTTAATATTTATATTAAAAGATAAAAAAGTTACAGTTTCTTATTTATATCCCCTATCAATTTATTTAGGATTTTTCTTAGTATATTTCTTAGGTAATACAACAATATTTACATATTATATTACAGATTTTATGCCAATGGTTTATGTATATGTAGTTTCCTCTCTATTTTTACTGGGATTAAGATATTATAAAAATTTAAATCAATAATTAAGCGGACCCGGGGGGATTCGAACCCCCGACCTACGGCTTAGGAGGCCGTCGCTCTATCCATGCTGAGCTACGGGTCCTTTCTAATTTACTTCAAATTATCTTTTATTAAATTTTGAATTTTTCTTTATTATAATAAACTAAGTCTTTTAAAGTCAAAAATTTATAAATATCAATATTCTATTAGATTAGTTATGAAGGGCATATCTCCAATTATTGCAACGATACTATTAATTGTAATGACAGTAGCAATAGCAGGATTAATGTATGCATGGTTATCTGGAATGTTTTCTTCATTAACAACATCTACTTCACAACAAGTTATTCAAGCTACGCAATTAACATCTTTTAATGTACCAAAGATGTTTATTTCTAATGGTAATATATATGCAATAATATATAATAATGGAAATGTGCCAATTAATGCTAATAATATGACTATAACAGCCCAAGAATTTTGGGCTTCAAATAATACATACGATGGTATTACTTATGTTTGTTCAGCATCATCAGGTATAATTACTTCAGGTCAACAAAGTACAATAACTTTATCATGTAATCCTACTAGTTTAGTCACTAACTGGAATTCTGGAATTTATTATTATTTATTTACATTTGTATATAATGGGGTATCTGTTCAAGCAACATTACCTCCATCATAAGTTTAAAGTTTTTATAATTAAATAAAAAATTTTTATAAAAATTACTTCTTTGAAATTTTGTGCTCATACAATTTCTAAAGCTTATATATTTCATTATAATATGTTATGATATTCTCTTTCAAGAAAAATTGCTTGAATTCATTATTTATATTTTAATTTAGGATTCTAAAATATGCAGAATATTTTAATGTAATTATTATATTATAGTAGATGCTAACGATATATCTAAAAATTTTTAACAGATAATTAAGTATGGTTCCAAAAGATTCTACTGGAAAAATCGAAGATTTAATTCTAGGTCAATCTAAAGATATTACATATTATACTGTATGTAAAAAATTAGAACCAATAGAGAATTATGAAAAAGAATTAAAATATGTTCGTAAAAAAGTAAAAGAATTTGTGCCAGAAGTTCTACCATCGTTAGAAAAATTATTAGATAGGATGAAAAAATTAGACTATTCACTAATAAGTGAAGATATTATAAGAGAATATGGTCATTTAATATGTCCACTTACTCAAATGTTTTATGATGGTATATCGAAAGGCATTGACTCTAATATACAGAAAAGTATTGATAACTTAAAAACGACTTTAGAATATTTAGCATCTGGAGATATACTCGAAAGATTTTTTAAGGCTTATCTAAAAAGAGTGGAGGAAGGATTTCACAATGAGACTGGATATACAATTTCAAAATTATTAGAGATTGGATATAAAATTCCGGGATTCATACGCAATAAAGACATTAGAGACAGGAATGTTAGATATCTCCTAAATATCAAGATAAAAGATGAGGATAAGTATCTCGATACTTTTACAAACTTGTCTATGAAAGAATCTGAAAGGATTGTTGATATTGTAAAAAATCTAATAGAACATCCTGAACAATATAAAAAAGATTTTGAAGAATATATAGGGTATAAGGCAGAAAAATAAAAGAAGACAAAAATTTTAAATTTTTTATTTGATAATTAAATAAAAAATAACAAAAATTATCTTTATTTGAATTTTATTCTGTGCTTGTACCAATTATCTGCAATTATTTCCAAGGAGCCATGAGGAATTATTACATCGAGTCTTTTCTCAGCTGCTTTTAGTGTATTAAGATATAATCTAAGATAGTGTTCCACCCATCCGAGCTCTGGAAAATTATTTGGTCTAGAACCATATAACTCATGCAGGGATTTCTTATGTTCTTCTATTTCTTTTAAAATTTTTTCTATTAGTTTTATATATTCTTCAATTCTCTTTGGGTCACGATTATATGGATGCTTTTCAAATTCTTCTAAAAGCTTTTTAATATCTTCATCTATTCTTTCTACTTCTTCTTTTAATTTTTTATTTTTAGCATTTCCTCCTCCTCCAAATAACGATGACATAAACTTTAGAAGTATCTTGGTGATTATAAATTTTATAAGTTTAGGCAAGCCTATTCAAATTATAAAATATATCAAAAACTCTAAATATTGTTATGAGCCTTCTATTGATGACGGATAATCTTGGTTATGCGACATGGATCTTAGGGTAGTGAGCACGTATTTTGACATAATTTTTTGATATAAGTTTTAATAGGATTAAGCAAGGTTATTTATAAATCAAAAACTAGATTTTCATAACACTTGATCATATATAAGGGATGCTTATATTCAATTGTATAAAGACATCCTAAGAATATTCTCATAAAGATTAATTATATTTATAGCCTTTTCTTTATCTAAACGTACAATGCCTTCTATTATATTGTATATATTTTCCTTTAATAGTTCTTTATTTGTAGCTACAATAATATTTCCATAACAATATCCTAAGTCATAAAGAATATGGTCATTTTTTTCTATTTTGTCTATTTTTTCAATATAGTTTCTACATTCAGGTATATTTTTATATGCAGCCATATATCCTTTTTCATCTTTATAAAAACCATTTACTAAATAATACATTATAAATCCAAAAGCAGAAGCTCTTAATTCAAAATTCTTTAAAAAAGTAGAATAGTCATTATCTTTAATAGCAGAATCATTTTTCAACTTATTTAAGATATTCAAATCAATAGAATGCCAAATTTCATGAAGTATTGTTAAAAGAATAATGACTTCCGCTATAGTTTTTCTTATATTTCTCTTATTTACATAAAATGGAAATAAGAATTTTGATTTATATGATATATTTAAGTAGTCTATATCTGGTATATCACTAATAGATCTTTTTTTATAACCTAAAAATTCTAGATAATTATCTATCTCTCTTTCAATGGATTTTTTTGAAATTCTAATTTTATTTTCAAGTGGTAAATACTTTCCAATAATTGAAGGATCATCTTCAACTATTTCTAATTCCGGTATTTTATAATTTATTCCATACTTTCTTTTTATATATTCTATTATCTTAAATTTGCGTAGACTTTCAATAACTTTTTTATACTCTCTTTTTATAATTTCATCTAAATTAATTTTATCTAAATCATCATTTAAAGAAAACACTTCTTTTACATTATAGACAACATCATTCATATACTCCATAATTCTATCTAAAAGATTAGTCATTACTATATAATGGTAACGTAAAATTTATAAATTTTTATCCTTTATAATTAACAATACAAAATAAATAAATAATTAAAAAATAAAAATAAAGTTCTAATCTAGCCTAGATATTATTTATATAATAGCATTAGAATTTTAGTTAATGTATTAATCATTTTGGTTGCATCTATTTCATCATCTTTAGAGAAATATTTGAGTTTTTCTATTGTATCTTTTATATTTAGTTTTGGTGATTGTTTATCCTTATTTAATAGATTTTCATAAATATATACAAAATCGTTTGCAAGACATGATCCCAGAGAATATGGTGATGGATATTTTTCTTGTATAAATCTTTCGCATATTTTCATATTTCTTTCCATAATTTCGTATACTTCCGGATATTTATATAATTCATTTTTGTAAAAATATACTAAAAATTCAAATACAGAAGCTTTCCATTCATTATTAGAACGAAATACAGTATGTCCAATTTCATGAGTTACCATTAAATCTGTATAAGCTTTTGCTATAATCTTTTCTACATCATCATCATTTTTATATACTGGCCATAGTATTCCATTGTGTGTTATAGTAAATAGATTACCAATAAAAATCTTATTTTTATCATTAATCCTTTCATTTATTTTTTTATTAACTCACTTTTTATAATATGAACCTCATTTGCTTGTCCCTCATACTCTCCAACACCAAATCCTCTAAATAATTCTGTTGATTCAAATATTCTCAATTTTGGCCATTCAATTTTTATACCAATTTTATCAAGATATTCTATAGCCTCTTCAAAGCTATTTTTTATAAAAAGATCTAAATTGTATCTATCTTCTGGCATTATTAAATAGTAGTAATAAATTTTCATAAGTTTTTATTATTTTACCTCTAAATTTCATGGATATAATAAAATTATAATTTTAATTAATATAGTTTAATTAATGTAGTAAAAATTTTAATTACATCTGATAATTGCTTATACTAATATAGCATTTACTCCTTCATTCTTTGCAATTTCATATTGCTTTTTATCAGATGTTACTAACTCAAGGTTCTTTGATTTGGCTAATGCAATGAACAAAGAGTCATAAATAGTTATTTTATTTCTATTAGCGATTTTAAATGCTTCAATCAAATATTCATCTTGGTTTACAATTATTATAGCTTCACCTTTTAATAAGTCATAAAGTATTTTAGTTGCAATGTCTTCTTTCATTTCTTCCATAAGGATCTTTTTCCATAAAGCATTGGCAACTTCTTTTATTGATAAATCTAGAGTTATAACTCCTTCTTCTATTATTTGAGCCACTTTTTCCCAGCCTTCCTCTTTAGAGAAAAATTTTATTAGGGAAGATGAATCAATGACTCTCACGGTCCTCTCTTATTGATTTTGTAGAGAAACCTTCTTCGCTAGGTTTAATATCTTTCAATTCTTCAATCCATTTATTTACATACTCTTTAGCTTTAACCTTTATATAAAGTTCTTCTAAAAATTTTTTTACTTCTTGACTAATATTTATTCCATGTTTTTCTAATTCTTCCTTTATTTTTTCATTTATCCTAACGCTAATGACTGTAGACATAATTGTTTATTATTTGTAGACATTTATAAAGATTTTCATAAAAATTAATGTAAACTATTGAAGAGCTTAAATTCTTCTTTATTTTAATGAATATCATTTGCAAAATGATCTCGACTATTCAATAATAGAATAAATAAACAAACCATTTATACTTATAATATATTGATTTAAAGACAAATAAAATATTATTTATTGGTCAGGTTGTAAATCCTCAGTCTTAAAATTCTTGATAAATACATAATAAAAAGGTTAAAATTTAAAATTAAATATTAATATTATGGAATATTGTGAAGAATTTTTAAGTAAAATAATAAAAAGCGAATATCTTCAAATTTATGATAATTTAGATCTAGAAAAAATGAAAAAAATTATTAATGAAAATATAGATTATTTAATAAAATTAAAAGGTGAAAAAGCTATTGAAGAAATGATTAATAATGATAAGTTAATTGAATATTTTCAATGGTTAGTTAAGGAAAAAACTATTTTATATATTCAAAAAGAATTCCTAACTTATATTTATTCAATTAAAGAAAGATTTGGCGGAAAAGTTTTAGAAAATTTGATAAGTATGTTAATAAAATAGATAAAAACTGTAGAGTGATATTATTTGGATCAATTGTTAGAGGAAATTATAGAATCGATAGTGATATAGATGTATTAATAATATTACCAAATATCAATGATAATTTTGAAAGAGCAGAAATTGCTGCAAAAATATATAAAAAATTAGGTATGGAAGATCCTATAGAATTACATATAATATCAGAAGAAGAATATAAAAATTGGTATTCTAAATTTATTGATAAATATGGAGAATATTGAGTTTTAGATTAAAAGTATTTAAAAGTTTTTATTATTTTTATTACATAGAGATTTCTTAATCTTACAATTGGAAAAATATCTTTGCAACTTAATATTTAATAATTTAGGTTTTTTAACTTAGTAGTCAGTATAAGAAATCTATAACATATTTTAAATTTACAATATTCTATGGTTTTTCAGGTTATTATTTATTCATTAATCGTTATATAAAATTTTTCTATATTCTACTGGAAAAACTGTTATTTTTAAGTTGGCTTATAGTAGATTAGAAAAAGATTAAAGTATATTTAATTCTTTTTTTATTTTTGTTATGTTTAAATGTCTAGAATAGCAGAAAAATATCCGACAAGATTTATTTTATAGAACTTTATATAATAGAAAAGAAACAGAAAAACTTTTAAGAAAAATTGATAAAATTATAAAAGTGGGTGAAGCAATAAAGGCAATAAATCTTACTAAATCTTTTGGCAAATTTGTAGCTGTTGATCATATAAATTTTGAAGTTAAGGAAGGAGAAATATTTGGTTTTCTAGGACCCAATGGTGCTGGAAAATCAACTACTATAAAAATGTTAACTACTGTATTAAAACCTACTGAAGGAACTGCTATAGTTAATGGTTATGATATAATTAAAGAACCAGCAAAAGTAAGGAACTCTATTGGAGTAGTACCTCAAGAGTTTACTGCTGATGAAGATTTGACAGGATGGGAAAATATGATGTTAATGGCTGGGCTTTATGGTATAAAGAAAGATATAGCTAGAGAAAGAGCTAAGGAATTATTAGATATGGTTGAATTAACTCAAGCAATGAATAGAAAGGTACAAACATATAGTGGAGGAATGAGGAGGAGATTAGAAATAGCAATGTCTTTAATTAGTAGGCCAAAGATTTTATTCTTAGATGAACCAACCATAGGTTTGGATGCTCAGACTAGAAGTGCAATTTGGAATTATATTATGAAGCTTAAGAAAGAATATGGTATGACAATATTTGTTACTACGCATTATTTAGAGGAGGCTGATCTTTATGCTGATAGAATAGCTATAATTGATCATGGTAAGATACTTGCTATAGGATCACCTAAAGAATTAAAAGAAAGTATAGGAGGTGATGTAATTACTTTAAATACTTCAAATGATGATGAAGCTATAAAATTATTACAGAATCTTGATGGTATAATTGATATAAAGAAAGTTGAAAATATGTTAAGGATAAAAGTAAAGGATGGAGAAGAAATGGCTCCTAAAATTCTTGAAAGATTAATAAAGAGTGGTTTAAAAGTATTAAAAATGTCAATAACAGAACCTACAATGGATGAAGTTTATATGGAATATACAGGTAGAAAAATGAGAGATGAAGAAGCAGATTCGAAAGAAATATTTGCAATGAGAAGAACTTTAAGAAGAGCTAGAGAATAAAGATGGTTACAGAAATAAAAAAGAAAGAAGAGGATATAGATAGGTCTCCTTTTCATGGTTTGTGGACTTTAACAAATAGAGAGTTAAAGAAATGGTATAAAGCTCCAGTAATCCTTCTATTATCCATTATACAACCAATACTTTGGATAGCACTCTTTGGGAAAGCAATGAACTTACAGGCTCTTTTCTCAGGTACAACTATTTCAATACCTGGGTTGAATATACCGAAAGAAATAATTGATCAAATTGGGCAAGAAATATTAAAACAAACTTTTGGAACAACAGATTATTTTTCTTACTTAGCTGCTGGGATGTTGTCTTTTATAACGTTGTTTACTTCAATGCAAAGTGGTATGTCAATGGTATGGGATAGAAGGTTAGGTGTATTAGATAGGCTTTTAACAACCCCTGTATCAAGGAGTAGTATAATTATAAGCAAAGTATTATCTTCAGTAATTAGATCTTTAGTACAAGCTACCATTGTTCTAATTGTAGCAGTATTATTGGGAATGTCCTTTTATCCTGGAATAAATATCTTTGACTTTCTTGGAGCTTATGCTGCTCTATTTTTAATGTCATTTGGACTTTCTTCTCTATTTTTGATGATAGCTATTAGAGCAAGTTCGTGGCAGTCACAAATGGCAGTTATGAATTTAGTAAATTTACCATTACTATTTACTAGCAATGCATTTTATCCTATAAATTCAATGCCTTCCTGGTTAAAACCGATTGCTGAAATAAATCCATTAACTTATTCGAATGCAGTAATAAGAGGAATGTTACTCGGTATACAAACAAACTTAATAATAGATTTTACATATCTTATAATATTTGCTACAGTTCTTTCTATAGCTGGTATAATTTTATCATGGAAGTATATTAGTTCTTAAAAAACATTTAAGCACAAAATGATTTAAAAATTTCAATTATTCAGAACTCCACCTTTCTATTATTTCTTTGTTGTCTAGAACTAACATCAGTTTACTCATGTTAGCTAAAGATCTTTCATGAGCCTGTTTGTCAGATGATGATACAGCTTCTCTAGCTATTACTGGTAAGAATCCTAAAGCTTGTGCATGTCTTGCCGATGTTTCTACTCCAATATCTGTAGCAATTCCTGTGAAAACAATTACATTGATCCCAGCATTTCTTAACATAAGCTCAAAGTTAGTTCCTACAAATATAGAAGTCGTATTTTTATTTAGTATTATATCACTTTCTTTGGGATATACCTCTTTGACTATGTCTCCCGGATTAAATCTCCTTTTTAAATATGGAGGCTGAAATCTTTCTGGTAAGGGTGTTATCTTAGTGTAAACTATTGGAATATTATATTGTCTTGCAGAGTTAATTAATTCTTTAAGTTTGGTAAGAAATTCATCTTTATTAAATATTGAGTTAACTAAAGCCTCTTGTACATCCCATACTACAAGAACAGAGTTTTTCTTATTTATCAACTTTTTCATTTCATCTTTATTATACCATTCCATAAACTATATATTAATTCATAAGTTAAAAAATTATCATCAAACAAAAATAGAACCTTATTTAATATTCTTTAAAAATGCTTTTAGTCCCGCAATATTTTTACTATGATAAGGATCTACATTATTCTTTTCTGCTAATTTTAATGTAAAAGTTCTTAATGATAATGTGCCTAAAACTAATTCTTCCATTAAATTTCTATATCTTAAATCAAATAAAAGAACATTATTTCCATACATTTCCAATAAATCTTTCATATAATTTATCCTATATTCAATTCTTTGATAATAATTAAATTTCAATAAAATAAAATCTATATTTAATTTTGATATACCTTCTAAATCATGATGATTATATTCAGAAATTATTCCATATTCAGAGAACCATTTTGCATCTTCATTTAGATGCATCTTCAATGCTAGAGCAACAGGTTCATGTTTTATATCAGTATAGATCATTATTGGATTTTTTACGTCATTTACAAATATTGATAAATCTTTTAATCTTTCTCTATAATTTTTTAATATTTCTAATAGTTCATAATATTTTTTCTTATCTAATATTGATAAAATTATTCCTAAAATTACTGGAAATGTATATCTTGTTGCTGGATAATTATTATCGATTTTTATATAATATAAATTTTTTTCTTTAGCTATTTTTTCCATTTCTCCTCCAGAAGAAATTGTTATAATTTTATTTCCATTATTTATTGCTTCATTCATACAATTTAATGTTTCTTCAGTATCTCCAGAATATGAGACAAATATTGTTAACCAATCTTTATCAATAAATTTTGGTAAAAAATAATCTTTACAAACAACTATTTCTCTATCATTTAATATTTGTTTTGTATAATCTCCATAAATCCCAGAACCTCCCATTCCAGATATTAATACCTTTTTATAATCTAATTCTTCAAGATTTTCATATTTTTTAATTATTGAATAATAATCCAAATAAAATGGGTCATACATAAAATAGAGGAATATTTTAGATATTATAAATTTATCCTCCAGAAACGGAATCTAATATTTTTATATAATCTCCATCATTTATTATATCATCCTCTGTTACAATTTCTCCATTTTTTACAACAATAAATCTTGAAGGATCTAAGTTTAACATATTTAATAAATCTTTTACAGTATTTCCGTTAAATTCAATATTATTTTCAGTATAATATCTTTCAATAAATACTCTTATTTTTTTCATTAATATTTTTTAAGCTTTATTCTTAAAAATCTTAAATGAAAAAAGAGGATATAATAATATTTATTGTACTTACAGTAATATTTTTTGTAATATTTTATATAGCCTTTTATAAATTATTTGGCAAAAATATAGGAACTTCAAAAAATATGCCAATAAATATAACATTTTATCCAAATCCATATCAATATAATGCAAATTATGTAAATAATACTTTATATTTAAATATAACTGATTATCAATTGCCATATATAAATACTTCCAATTTTATATTAAATATAACTGAGAATATATACAATTTAACATGTGGAAAAGAAATAATATATACAAATCAATCAGTATTATGCTATGTAAAAAATATAATTATTGAGAATAATACAATGATTCAATTATTATATCCTTTCAATAATGTTTTATATAATATAGAATATAATATCACGACTTAAAGTTATAAATAATAATTTTTAAAAATTTAATATGCCGCGGTGCCCGAGTGGCCCAAGGGGATGGATTGCTAATCCATTCCCCGAAAGGGGGCGTGGGTTCAAATCCCACCCGCGGCGTTTATTTTATAAGTAAATTTTACTAAATTACTATAATTATGTACCATCATCACGGAGTATCAATATTAGAAATTTTAATAGGAGACTTAGAAACAAAGAAAAATAAACCTAATTATGATAGTTCATATCTAAAGAGATTAGAAGATTTTTTGGAAAATAAAATAAAAGAGGAATATGGAAATATACCTGTAGTAGCTGCAAGTCTTCTTGTTAAACTTAATAAAAAAGAAAACAATGAAATATCTAAAGAAAATCGTTGGTATGTTAGTAATAAAGTATTTGCAAAGTATTTTGAAGAATTGTTAAGATCGAAAACAAAATCTAAAATATATCCTCTAATATCAGTTGAATACTTTAATGGATATCCTATATTAATAGTTGGGGAACCTGATGGATTAAGTTTTGAAGGTAATAAAGCAAAGATTTACGAAGTAAAGTCTTTTAATCTTACTGACTTTATCGATCATGTAAGAGAATCAAGGGAAGATATTTTAAATAGAGAAATTTTCAAACTAATAAAAATAAATTCAATTCAATTAATGTTATATCAATATTTATTAAAGAGGACACAAGAATTTGGCTTATTTAATAATATAGATAAAATTAATCTTTACGAAAAAATTTATATTTATTCTGAGAATATAGAATATCTGGATTGGGCAAGAGAAACAATAGAACAGAATTTTAATACAATTAAAATGATTGCAAAAGGATATAATACTTATAATTTAAGTTTAAAAGATAATTTAAGTTTAGAATATATAGGAACTATAAATATAAACAATAAAAGAATATATTATTTTGAAATTGATTCAAGAGTGGGGTATAATCAAAAAATAGTAAAATATTATCTAAAAAATCTAGATGGAATAATTAAATCTTCAAATCGAGTGGATAATAGAAATTTATAAAGATTTCCTATATTTTGAATAAAATGAACAAAAGAATTATATTATATTACCTAATTGTATTATCTATAATATTATTAGGATTTCTACTAATATTATATAGTGAAAGATCTAATTTTTCATATAGTAATGAATATTCAGTATATATTCCTGCAGTTCTAAATCAATCAAATAATTTATCTGGAGAAGTTACACAGTTTTTCTTAAGAACATCTCCAGGTTCTGGAAATGTATATGTAAGCATTCCTCCAATATCATATGAAGACTATGATTTATCATATTTATTTGCAAAGGTTGCTGCATGTAATATATATCCCAATAAATGTAACAATTATGATTATTATTTTAGTTCAAATGATGTATTGTTTGCAGAAGGATTTTCAGGTACTGCAGGATTAACATTACTTGTTTTAGAAGCCTTATCAAATAAAACCGCAATAGTTAATTATCCAGTCACTGGTTTTATGTTACCAAATGGTATAATAGCACCTGTTGAAGGTATTAGATATAAACTAAATGCAACTTTACAATATTTTCCATATATGGTAGCTCCATATTATAATAATTCTAACATAGTTCCTGTATATACAATACTCGATTTAGAAAAAATATATTTTGGAGAGCAATTTAATAGTACATATAATGTTCCTCAAGATTATATAGATGTTATGAAAAATATAACATATCAAATATGTAGTGGAATAAATAATAATACTGTAAATTATTATATTTCTTTAGGAGATTATTATACAGCAGCAAGTTTATGTTTTGAACAAAAAGTTACTAATCCAAAATTTTATCCAAATATAACTAGAGAAGAATTGGAAAAAGATATAAATGATTTTTACAATTATATAAATAATTATCAATGTTTTGGAAATTATGAATGCGAAGAAATAAAATATCAAGTTATATCAAGGTTAGAAAATGCTAATGAAACTTTGGATAATTTACAAGAATCATATTGGAGATATTATTCGGCAATAGGTTGGGCTCAATTTTTATCAATAACAAATAATATATATAAAGAAAATGAATGTTCATTAATAGATCAACAATATACGCTAATGCAATATTTATATCAATATCAATTGCCATTAAATCTATCATGTTTTGAAAAAATAGATTATTTATCCGATTTATATTATTTATATATAACAAATAGTACAAATTATGTTAGTAATGATACTATAAAATCGATAGAACAGTTAGATTATTATTATTATAATAAATATGGATTTTCTATAACTTCCTATAATTATTTACAATTTGGAAAAGATTTAATAAATATGGGCAATATAAATTCTGGTTTGTATTATTTAATATTATCAACAGAATATGCAATATGAAATTGAAGTTGGAGAAAGAGTAAAAAGGGAAATAAAAAAGGGAAGGCAGGTTTTTTCTGTAAATTGGATTAAAAAAATTGAGGCAGAACCTGGTGAATTGGTTAAATTAAAATATAATAATAATTTTTTAGCTTGGGGGATAATAAATCCAAAGGATCAATATCATTATATTAGAATATTTTCATATAATGAAGATGTAGATATACATAATGATATAAAAGAAAAAATAAAGAAAGCAAAAGAATATAGAGAAAAAACAATAAATTATAAAAATCATTATAGATTGATATATTCTGAATCAGATTTTTTATCAGGTTTAATTATAGATAAATATAATGATATATTTGTAATACAAAATTCAAATGCTTTTTTTGATAAAAACATTAATATAATTAAAGATGCATTAATAGATGTATATGGAAAAGATATTACAATTTATGAAAAAAGTATTGGAAAACAAAGAGAAAGATCTTATTTAAAACCTATAGAGAGATTTATATATGGAAATAAATATGAAACCGAAATAGAGGAAGTAAATAAGAAATTTTATATAAATATATTAAAGGGGCAAAAGACTGGATGGTTTTTAGATCAAAGGGAAAATAGAAAGATTGTTAACCAATTATATGGGGATAGAATTTTAGATGTATTTTCATATTCAGGATCTTTCGGCATAATTATTAATGGAGAAGAAAAATATTTCATTGAAAAAAGTAAAGAATCGATTAGCATGTTATATAAAAATTTGAAATTAAATAATATAGAAAATTATAATGTAATAAATGGTAATGCATATAGAATATTAAAACAATTTTATTTAGAAAAAAGAAAATTTGATATAATTATATTAGATCCTCCAGATCTATTAGCAGAAAATTATGAAAAAGGAATTAGGAGCTTTATATTAATAAATTCCATTGCCTTAGATTTAATTGATGAAGGATATTTGATAACATTTTCATGTTCTCAAGATTTAAATGAAAGGAAATTTTATTCATTAATTAGAACATTAATAAGAAGAAAAAATAAGAAATTTGAAATATTATACAAATTTAATCAAGCTTTAGATCACAAAGTTATATTTCCACATAAGGAATTATCATATCTTAAAGGATTTCTAATAGAAATTAAAAAATAATTATTTATTTTCTAATGTTTGTTGGATTTTCTGTTTAACTTGATTTATTTTTGTTATTCTCTTTATTTCAACGTTACTAACAGGAAATATTTTATTTAATGTCGGCTTTATTTCATTTTGTAAATCATAGTTTATCACTTTCTCAATTAGTTCATAATATTTTAATGAAGAAACTTTCTCTTCTAAATATTTTCTATATACTTTTTTTATTTCAGTTCTTTGTGATCTATGTGCTTTAAATTTTGTAATAACCAATGGTTTTATCCTTACATCATATCCATCACTTGTTTTTACTATAAATGAATCTTCTATTTTTGATGTTCCCTTCATAGTTATTCTCCTTATATATGATGGATATAACATTACCTCTTTTACTTCTGTATAAGCTTTTAGCCCTGATATTTTATTTATTTGAAATATAACCTTATAGTTCTGGTACTTAAAATTATTCAATATAAATGCAAGATTTAAATCTACAGTCCTTCCAACAACATTTTCAATATTATCCTTATTTACTGGTGTTTCCCCAATTTTATTTTCATTAAATATTTCTACAGGTGCATATATATCTACCCATACTTTTTTACCCCAATCAGCATACTTTTTATTATATGCCATTTAATAAAATCATAAAAAATAATTTTAAAAGTATTTTTATATTTAAATTACTTTATGAATGAAAATAATATAGAATTCTTTAAAGAGATAGAGAAAAAATGGCAAAAGATATGGGATGAAAAAAATATATATTATTCGAATCCTGATAAAGAAAAACCAAAGTTTTTTGTTACATTTCCATATCCATATGTGAGTGGATTTCTTCATATTGGTACTGCCTTATCTTTAACTAGATTAGATATTATTGCTAGATATAAAAGATTAAAGGGTTATAATGTATTATTTCCCCAAGGTTTTCATCTAACTGGATCACCAATTGTCGCAAAATCGTGGAGATTAAGAAATGGAGATCAAAAAATTATAAAGGAATTAAAAGATGAGGGAGTTTCCGATGAAGATATAGAAAAACTAAAAGATCCAGCAGGATGGGCTTTATACTTTGTAAAAAAAGCTGAGGAAGATATAAAAAATTTGGGATGTTCAATAGATTGGAGAAGGGAATTTTATACAACATATTTACATCCATGGTATAATAAATTTATAGAATGGCAATATAGAAAATTGAAAGAAAAAGGTTTGGTTATAACTGGGAAGCATCCTGTGGTATATGATCCAGTTGCAAATATACCTGTTGGAGATCATGATAGACCGGATGAATATGCTGGAATAGGTCCTACAGAAGGTTATATAATTTTATTTAGATTAAAAGATGAGGATATAATATTATCAGCATTTACATTAAGACCAGAAACATTATATGGAGTAACTAATATATGGATAAATCCAAATGGAAAATATTCAATATATTTAGATAAAGAAAGTGGTAATAAATATATATTACCAGATACAATAGTTGTTAAGGAATTTAATGCGCAAGGATATAAATTAGAGAAAATTAGAGATATTGATGTTAAAGAATTGATTGGAAAAGAATCCATAAATCCATTAACAAATGAAGCAGTACCGATATTGCCTGCAGAATTTGTTGATATAAAAACAGGAACTGGTATTGTTATGAGTGTTCCTTCTCATGCTCCATACGATTATATTGGATTAAGAGATTTATTAAATACAGAATATAAAGAAATAGCAAAGAAATGTTTAGATAGTATGAAAGTTTTATTTAGGGTTCCTGGATATAATATACCAGCAAAAGAGATTGTTGAAAAAATGAAAATAAATAATCAAAAAGATGTACAAAAATTAGAAGATGCAACAAAAGAAGTATATTCTTTAGAATATTATAATGGAATATTAACAGATATTTTTGGAAAATATAGTGGTATGAAAATATATGAAGCAAAGGATAATATTGCTAAAGATTTTATAGAGAAAAATATAGCAAAGATATATTATACATTAAAGCCAAGATTTGAATCTAGGTATGGTAATCAATGTATTATAAAAATTATAGATAATCAATGGTTCTTAAAATATTCAGATCCTGAATGGAAAAAACTTGCCCATGAATGTATAGATAGTATGAACTTTTATCCAGATTATGTAAGACAAGATTTCCATCAAAAAATAGATTGGTTAAAGGATTGGGCATGTGCACATAATAAGGATGAATTGGGAACACCCTTACCCTGGGATAAATCCTGGGTTATAGAATCATTATCAGATTCTACAATATATATGGCATTTTATACAATTGCTCATCTAATAAAAAATATAGATCCGGATAAAATTGAAGATGATTTATTTGATTATATATTTTTGAATAAAGGAAATGGGGAGGAAATAATAAGAAAATATGGTGATATTGTAAAGAAGATGAAAGAAGAATTTGAATATTGGTATCCCGTAGATTTAAGAAGTTCAGGAAAAGATTTAATTCCAAATCACTTATCATTTTTCATATTTCATCATGTTGCAATATTTGATAGAAAATATTGGCCAAGGGGTATTGCTATAAATGGATATGCTGTAGATGCATTGGGAAGAAAAATGTCAAAATCTTTGGGAAATTATATATCATTAAGAGATGCTTTAAGAAAATATTCTGCAGATATATTAAGATTTATTATTGCAGGGTCAGCAAATTCATCCTATGATGATGCAAAGATAGATTTAGAAAAATCGGAATTTGTAATGAAATATTTAATATCATTTTATAATTATTCGATAGAAAATTATAATAAATATAAAGAATATGAAAAAAGTTATATAGATCTATGGTTTGAAAATAAATTAAATAAATTAGCAAAAGAAATTGAAGACGAATATGAGAAATTAAATTATATGAATGTAATTAATAAAATATTTGAATTGGATAATTCTTTTGAATGGTATCTAAAGAGAGCTTCTGGTAAGATAAATGGAAAAGTTATAAATAAATATATTGAATATAAGGCGATATTTTTATATCCAATTGTTCCCCATATTATTTCTGAAATATTTGAAAAAATTGGTCTAGATCCTTTTAATGTAAGATATCCAGAAAATTTAAGTTATACGGATGAATATGAAAAATATGAAAAATATGTAAAATCTGTAAGGGATGATTTAATAAAATTAAAAATATTAATGAATAATAAAAAATTTAATAAAATAAAAATAATAATTGCAAGTAAGGAGAAATATGAATTATTTAACGAATTGAAAAATAATAAAAACAAAATTGATGAATTTTTAAATAATTATCCAAACTATAAGGATATAATATCGTTTGTAAAGAAAAATATATATATACTTGACGAATTTTTAGATAGAGAAAAGGAATATGAGCTATTAAAATCTTCTATTGATTTATTTAAATCAGAATTAAATGTTAAAGATATAATTATAGAATATGAGGAAGAATCAAAAGAATCTAAAAAAAGTAGGGCGATGCCATATAAACCAGCTATCGTATTTTTAGAATAATAAGATTTATATTTTATGACTTGTTAATTATATTATATGGTAATAAGTTTATTTAAGAAAAAGAATAAGAATGAAGAGGACTTTTATGGAGACCTAGACAATCTAAAAAACCAACTCGGAGGAATGGGTGGTATGTCAGCAGATATGGGTAATAATTATAATATTCTAGGAACTGGCCAAAATCTTTATGATTATAATAACAACCCGGGTAGTTTTGGCGTATTAGGAAACCAAAACCAGCAACCAACATTCGGATCTCAAGGATTTGGTCAACAACCACAATTTTCGGGAATGGGTCAACAAAATATGAGTGGAGTTCAAAATATTAATAACCAACAATTTGGAGGATTTGGAAATCAGCAATCAATGTTAGGATCTCAAGGATTAAGTCAGAAATTATCTTTAGAGGAAAATAAACCATTATTAAAGGAAAAAGTTAAAGAAGGTGTCCATAAAAAACATCTAAAAGAAGAAAAACCATTAGAAGTAAGAAAGGAATTATTAATAAAGATAGAAGATTATAAAAGGGTTAGAGAACTATTGCAGCAATTAAAGGAAAAAATGTCTGAAGTAGAAAAAATAGTTAGTGAATTGAAGGAAGATGAAAATAAAAGATTAGAAAGTATAAAAGGATTAAAAGAAAAATTGGAAGAATCGAAAAGTAATATAAATAGTGTGTTGGATATATTTAGATAGAGTGGAGAGCGCCGGTAGTCTAGTGGTAGGACGTAGGCCTGCCTAGCCTAAGACCCGGGTTCGAATCCCGGCCGGCGCATAAAATGGTCCATACAATGTCCCTAGATGATTTATATGTTGGAATAAAATCTGAGAAAGATATATTGGGAGTAATTAAGAAAGTAAAAAGAAATATATATCTGCAACTATATGATGTATTGCACGATATAAAGAATCACGAAATTAAGGTTCAGAGATTAGATAAATTATTAGAAAATGCAAAATCTATAAAGGATATAATAGACGAACTATTAAATTTATTACCAGAAATAAAAGATATAGAAGAATTATATAAGGAAATTAATTCTGAAGAATTAAATAAAGTAGAAATTAAAGAAAAAAAGAAAGTAAGAAAGAAACCAAAAGTTGAAGTAGCAAAAGAAGAAAATAAAGAAGGCAATAATCAAATTAGAAAAGAACTAGACGATATATCTGTAGAATTAGAAGAATTAAAAGAGGAATTGAAAAAGTTAATTGAGTCTTAATAAATTTCCAGTTTTTTCATCATATTTATAAATAATTTCCTTTCTCTTTAATTTTAATTCTATTTTATCTTTGTAGATATATATTTCATCAAAATCATCCAATATATAAGTATTTTCATTTTTCTCTTCAATATCTTTTCTTATATTTTCCATTTCTTCCTCATATCTTTGGCTAAAGTGAGTTAATAATAATATTTTGCTATTACTTCTATTAAATATCTCTCTAACTTCTAAAAAATCCATATGCATATTTTTCTTTGCCAGATCTGGTTGGAAGAAATATGTAGATTCGGATATTAATATTGTACTATCCTTTGCAAAATCAATCAATTTATCAAAAAACATTGTATCAGTGATATATGTAATTTTAATTCCTTTCTTTATATATCCTATATCTTTATAAGATATTTTTTTGCCATTTATTTCTATCTCCTTTCCTTCTTTTAATTTTTTAATTAATTCTTTATTTTTTATATTATATTTATTTAGAAGATCTTTATCTAGTTTAATATAATCTTTTTCTATAATATAATATGAATAAGATATTGTAGAATGTTTAGTTTTTATCCCATATATTTGGAAATCTTCTTCATCAACTATTAAACCCTCCTTTGCTTCTATTATATTTATATCAAAGTTTATTGGAATAATAAAATCTTCAATTATTCCTTTTAAATTTTCTATATTTTCTTTTGGAATTATTATATTTAATTTTTTATTATAATTCATGCTAGATAAGCTTTGAAAAATACCCGGTAATCCCAAAATATGATCTCCATGCCAATGTGTAATTAATATATAATCTATGTCTGTTGGTGAGATTTTCATTATTCTTAACTGTCTTTGTATATTTTCCCCACAATCTAGTAAAATTCCTCTCTTATTGAATTTTATAAAGATTCCCGGATGATTTCTACTCTTAGTAGGCATTGACGATGAAGTTCCCAATATTATTATTCTTTTCATCATTAAACCTTCCAATTCATTTTTGGAGCTCTTTCAAATATTCCATAATATATTATATCATATATTAAGATAATTTCATATAATGGTATATATAATACTGAAAATAATATAAATGAAAGAAAATTATATAACTTTCTTCTTTTTATTGAAATTAATAAGTATATATAGGAAGATGTTAATATTGTATATAATAAAGTTAGATATAGAATGTAAAATACTTTGAAAATAGATGTAGGATTTAATATTATTAAATATATAAAACTAATATTTTTAGATAAGTTTTCATACATACCTATGGCAATTTGATATAAGAAAGATGCTGGTAGGTAAATATATATGTAAGTCCATATTAGGTATGGTAAATATAAAATCAGAAGTATAAATATAGAAATTAACATATTTTGAATAAAGAAAGCTACCATATAATCAAGATGATTTAATATTACTTCTATCAATCCAAAACTCCATCTTTTCCTTTGATCAATCCATTGTCTTAAACTCTTTAATGGTTCAATTAATAATATTACATTTTTTGACATATGATATTTATATCCTTTTTTTCCAGCTTTCATTGCAAAATCAACATCTTCTACATATACTTTAGAATATCCTTCCACATCATTCCATACACTTTTTTTAGTTGCAAATCCACTGCCATTTAGGAATAATGGACTTTTTGTTTTATTCAATATAGGATCAATAATATCAAAATATAAAGAAAATTCTATGAACATAAGGTAACCAAGCCAACCTTTTTTAATTATTTCTTTATAGAATTCTATTATATCATATTCTTTTAATTCATCAACAATACCTTTTATATTGATATAATCGATAAAAACATCTGCATCAAAGAAAAATAAAATTTCTCCAGAAGATATTTTTACTGCGTCATTAGTTGCAGAAACTTTTCCCCTTCTTTCTCTTGATATAACCAATGTTATATTTTTATACTTACTTTTTAATTCCATTAATTTATTTAAGAAATCATCTTCTGGCGAGTCTATTGATATTATTATTTCTTTTAGATCATTTGGATAAGGATCTTCTAATATTTTTTTAATATTATTTTCTAAATGTTTACTTTTTTTATAAATAGGAAATATAATAGATATTTTAGGGAGATCCATAAAAATTATATTTAATACTAATATTATTAAAAATAGTGATGAAGGTCAGAGTTAGCTGATACATGATGAAATTCAGATACCTCTGACATTTTCTACTCTTTCTATTATCCAATATAAAAAGAAGAAATATAATGAAACTATTGTAAATACTGCTATGTCAATTAAAGATGGTATTATAAATTGAATAATTTCTCTTAAATATCCAATTAAAAATATGGATGTTATAAATGTAGATAGAAATATTGATAAATAATATTCTTTTGTTTTTGTTATATTTAATGAAAATAATTTTTCATAATGTATATATAATATTCCTTGTGTTGCTATTAAAAATAATATTATTATATAGCTATTATCATTTGTAGCTAAAGCAACAATTATAGAAGTAAGCCCAATAAATATCATATTTCTTATTATTTCTAATTTTGTAGACCTATCAAATATTTTAACCTTCATTTTCTTTAATATTTTTTTATCTTTAACATCTGATGAACCCATGTATAATGAATTAATTGTTTCAATTACTAAATTTAATAATAATAATTGTAAAGCTTGTAAAAATATTTGATTATATATAAAAAATCCAATTGAAATAAATAAAAATATTCCCAATAATTCTGATAATAATACTAAAATATATACTTTTAAATTGTATATAATTCTTTTTCCTTCCATAATTAGTTTTGTTATATTATCTATTCCTTTATTCATTAATATAACATTTGCAGAGTCCTTTGCTATGTCTGTTGCATTATAAAATGAAACACCTACATTAGATATCTTCAAAGCTATAGCGTCATTTGTACCATCTCCAACAAATAATACTCTATGACCTTTATCTTTTAGTGTTTTTACTATTCTATATTTATCTAAAGGATCTGCATTTACTATAACATGATAATCTTTTAATATCTTATATAGATAATTTTCATTCAATTTTTTTATTTCATTTGCATCTATTATTTTATAATTTAATTTTAATAATTTCAATATACCTAAGGTATGATCTTTATTATCTCCAGTTACTATATATATATTTATACCAAGATCTTCCAATTCTTTTATATATTTTAAAACTCCTTCCCTTATTTTATCCTTTATAAATAATAATCCTAAGAACGTTATATCTTTTTCTGGTTCTTCATTTTCTTCTATTTCTTTAATACCAATTGCCAATATTCTATAACCTCTTTTTCCATATTCTTTTTCAATTTTTTCTATCTTTTCTTTATAATTATTTATTCTAAATATCTTATTGTTTATTATTATATATTTTGAAATAGATAAAAGGGAAGAGGGAGATCCTTTTATTATTGCATATTTCTTATCATTATATTTTACTATTACAGAAGATCTTTTTCTATACGGATCAAAATAATTTACAGAATATCTTTCTAGAAATTTAGAAATCTTAAAATATTTTGTCAATCTATATATTGATAAATTTATAGGATCTCCAACATTTTTTTCTATATCTATTGTTAAATAATCTTCTATTGAATTATACAAAAATATTAAGAATTCCCTTACTTCATCTATATTTATTATTTTTTTATTATGCATTATATTAGCTTTATCTTTGTAATATTTTACATTGTAAAATTTACCATTATAGAAAAATTTATTTATAACTAATTCATTATATGTAATTGTACCTGTTTTATCCAAAACAACAGTATCTATATTGCTAACATCCTCCAATATATTTGGATCTTTTACATATATATGATCTTTTTCTAATTTTTGACTACTTATTGTATATATTAATACCAATGCTGCAGGCAATCCTTCAGGTATTACAACAATAGCCAAAGCTATTACAAATATTATTAGCTGGTATAAATTTAGTATATTTTTTATTAATAATATTACAAAAGATATAATTACAATTATTGATATAATTATTATCATATAATATGAAAATTTATCTAATTCTTCCTGCAATAGAGATTCATCTCTCCTTTGTTTACTTATATTTTTATATATACTTCCATAATATGTATTATTTCCAGTTTCGACTACAACACCAATTGCAATTCCCTTTATTATATAACTATTTTGGTATATCATATTTTTTCTTTCCTTTACTGGAATGTCCTTCGGTAATATTGTATTATATTTTTTTATAGGTTCAGATTCGCCAGTTAAAGAACTTTCATCAACTTCTAAATCAATTGACTCTATTATCCTTATATCTGCAGGAGCCCTCTGTCCATATTTTAATACAATAATATCTCCAGGAACAATTTTTGATGATTTTATATATTTATATTTTCCATTTCTAATAACTAAAACATTACTCTCTATATTTTCTTCTAAAGATTTTATTATTTTTTCAGATTTCTTATCATGTAAATAATCTGATATTATATATAATATTAAAAATAATGTTATTGCAGATCCTTCAGTAATACCACCAAAAATAATTGATAATATATCTGCAACAAGAAATAATAATAAAAAAGGATTTTTTAAATATTCTATTAAAATTTCTATAAAATTCTTTTTTTCCAATCTTATTTTATTTTCTCCATATATTTTTAATCTTCTTTCAGCTTCATAATTATCTAAACCCTTATTTGATGTATTTAATTTTTTTAATACTTCTTCAACAGGTAAAGAATGCCACATTTATAAATTCTTATAAATTTACGAATTTTATAAATTTAAATGTTAGTTATAAATCTAAAATCTTATATAGAAACAATTGGAAAAGGAGGGTCAGAATTATTAGAGGCCGCTGAAAAGGTTGCTGAAGAATATGGTATTAATATAGTGATTGCTCCACAATTTACTGATATATATTTATTGGCAAAAAATGCAAAGAAAGTAAAAATATTTGCACAACATATAGATCCAATTGAACCAGGCGCTTATACAGGATATATATTACCTGAAGCTGTAAAAGAAGCTGGTGCTGTTGGAACTTTAATAAATCATTCAGAAAAACCAATGAAGATTATTGATATAGAAAAGGCAATAAATATAGCAAGAAGATTGGGTTTAATTACAATAGTATGTGCAAATGACGAAATTGTAGGAGCTGCAGTTGCAAAATTGAATCCAGATTATGTTGCAGTAGAACCACCAGAATTAATAGGAACTGGAATTTCTGTATCAACTGCTAAACCAGAAATAGTAATAAATTCTGTTAAAATGATTAAAGAAGTTAATCCAAATGTTAAAGTATTAGTCGGAGCTGGTATAAGTAATAGAGAAGATGTAAAAAAAGCATTGGAATATGGAGCTGAAGGTGTATTATTAGCATCTGCAGTTACAAAGGCTAAAAATTTTTATGAAAAAATAAAAGAATTGGCCGAAGGTTTTATAAGATAATTTTTAAATATGTTTTAATTTTGACCATGCCAAAATTAAAAGATTTTTAGAAAAAGTATTATTATAATGGAATACATACCTAGGGTATTATTAAATGAAATTATAGAATATATTGATAGAAGAGAAATTATAGCAATTAAAGGACCAAGACAGTCTGGAAAGACAACATTATTAAAAATGTTAAAAGATTTTCTGATAAATAAAAAAAATATTGATGAAGATCATATTATTTATATAACCTTTGAAGATAATGAAATTCTATATAAGTTTTCGGAAAATCCCAAAGATTTTATAAGAAAATATATAACAGATAATAAAAGATATTATTTTTTAATAGATGAAGCACAGTATTGTAAAGATCTGGGAAAAAAATTAAAATTAATATATGATCTTTTTGAAAATATAAAAATCATTATAACAGGATCATCATCATTAGAATTAAAAAATGAAACTGCAAAATATTTGGTTGGTAGATTATTAGAATTTGAATTATATCCTATAAACTTTTACGAATTTTTATTATATAAAGATCAAAAAATTGCTAAAATATATAGAGAATGGAATGAAAAAATATTAAATCTTTTGATAAATAATAGCGATTTTGAGATTAAAAAAGATGTAGATATATATATTAATGATTTATTAAAGTATTTAAATGAATATATAAAGTTTGGAGGATATCCTGCCATAGTAAAAGCTAAAAGTGAAAAAGAAAAAATATTTTTGTTGAAAAATCTTATAAATACATATTTAGATAGGGATATTGTTTCTTTTTTAAATATAAGAGATATTATTAAATTTAGAAGATTGATTACGGCACTATCATCTTTAAATGGGTCTTTGATAAATATAACGCAATTAGCAAATGAAGTAAATAGCTATTTTAAAGAAATTATAGATCTATTAGATATTTTAGAGCAAACATATATTATAAGAAGGATAAGACCATTTCATAAAAATTTGGTTACAGAATTAAAGAAAGAAAATAAAATATATTTTGTAGATACAGGATTAAGAAATTATTTAATAAATAATTTTAATGATATAGAAATTAGAAATGATTCTGGAACTCTTATAGAGAATTTTATATTAAATGAGTTATATCAATATGGAAAAATTAATTTTTGGAGAACAAAAAATAAAGCAGAAGTAGATTTTATATTTGAAGGGAAAGAAATAATACCAATAGAAGTTAAATTCTCTACCATAAAGAAAAATATTTTAACTAAGAGTTTATATTCTTTTATAAAAAATTATAATAGTAAATTTTCTATAATTGTTACAAAAAATTATTGGGGAGAAAGAATTATAAATGGTAATAAAATAAAATATATTCCTCTAGTATATTTTTAATAATTTAGAAATTTATTTCATAGTATTTTGCTAAATCTTCTAATCTCTTTGCTTCCTTTTTCATATTAATTATAAATAAACTTTTTGGATTATCCCATTCTTCTTTTGTAAATGCAAAGAATTCGATATCTCCTTTAGAATATTTATATAGTTTTTCTAACCTTTCTATATATCTTAGATTTTTAAAATCATCAGATATTATTACTAAATCTAAATCACTTGTATCTAGGTAATCTCCTCTAGCTCTAGAACCCACAACATAAACATCAATTATATTAATTTCTTTTTTTATATCATTTATTACTTCTATAGCTTTTTTTAATAGTTCTTTCTGACTTTTAATAGCAGATCTTGCTTTCATTTAATAAATTTCTTAACCCAATTAACGATTTTTTCAGCCATATTTAAATATTCTTCCGCATCCTTTTTATCATACAATAAATATGGTAAACTATTTGCTGCATCAGGATATATAGAAATAGTATAATTTGGATTTAATTTTAAGGCTTCTTTTCTTATTTCTTCAACATTTAAATTTACTTCTTCTTTAATTATATCTAACATTTTACTTAAATCATGTGTTTTTACATCCTTTCCAAAATATAATAATAAAGCTTCCAAACATTTTTCAGCTGCTTGATGTGAATAAAAAGTAGAAGCATAATATTTATTATTATTTAATAATACCTTTGCTGTATCTAAATCTTCCAAAGATTGCTTTAACCATAATTCAACATTCTCTCTCATAATATTATATTTAATTCTATCCTTTATAAAATAAGTTTCATTATTTCATCAATTTTATTTTCAATTATTAATTTATTTTCCTTATATAATTGTTGGTATATATATTCTGTTATATATGGTAATATTGGGTGTAACATAATTAAGATTATTTTATATATGGTATATAATAGATATTTTGCAGTCTTGTCATCATTTTTTATTCTTTCCTTTATTTTTTCTAAATAATTATTTGCAAAATCTTCCCATGTAAATTTTCTCCATAATTTTACATATTCAGAATATCTAAATTGGTCAACATATTCTTTAGATTCTTTAATATTTTCTTCTAATATTTTTATTATTTCCCTATCTTCATCTTTTAATTCTAGAACCTTTTCCGGCTTTTCTTTTATATTCATTTCAATATATCTCCCAATGTTCCATAATTTTATTATAAAAGCCTGTCCAGATTCAATATCTTTTATATTAAATCTATAATCATTACCTGGTGCAGCTAATAGAGCCCAATATCTTAAAGCATCTGGAGAATATTTATCCATTATTTCATTAGGATTTATAGCATTTCCCAAAGATTTAGACATTTTCCTTCCTTTTTCATCTAATACCATTCCATGAATTAATGCATATTTCCATGGATTTTTATTTGTTAATAAATTTACTCTAACAATTGTATCAAATAGCCATGTTCTTATTATTTCATATCCTTGTTGCCTTAAATCTACGGGCAAGTATTCCTTTATTTTATTAAATAATTCGGGTAATTCTTTTGGATTAAATTCTTTATTTTCTGTCAATGCATAATATAATATTACCAAAGGTGTTATTGAAGATTCAATCCATACATCAACTGTTTCATCTTCAAAGAATTTACCATTATATTTTTTTACTTTTTCTTTTTCTATTCTTGGATCAATTGGTAAATCTTCTATATTTACTGGATATATTTTTCCATCTTTTTCATAGAATGGGAATGTAAGACCCCATAACATTTTTGTCCTAGAAATGTTCCAATCCTGGTCTATATTATTTATCCAATCAATTAATCTTTTTACTTCACTTTCAGGAATTATTTTTATATCTTTTTGCCATTCCAATATTTTTTCTTTTAAATCTTTTATTTTTATAAAAAATTGTTCTTTTGGAATAAATTCTAATGGTGATAAACAATCTGATCTCTCAGTATGAGATAATACATTATGATTTATCTTTTCTATTTTATATATATAATCCTTTAATATTTCTTTCATTTTTTCTCTTGCCTCTTCAACTTTTAATCCATTTATTTCATTTATATTTGATATTATTCTTCCATCTTCTGATATAGAAATTATTTCAGGTAAATTATATTTTTCTTTCCATTTTATATCATATGGATCTCCATATGTACATATCCAAACAATTCCTGTTCCAAAATTATAATCTACATCATTATCAGAAATAATCTTTGCTTTTCTATTTATTAATGGAATTGTAACTTCTAAATTTTCTAATTCTTTATAATCATATTCTCTTATAATTTTTAAATTATTTTTTTCTGCATATGCTTTTGATATAATTAAATTATTTTCAGTTTCTACATATTTATTTTTTGCAATTAATATTAATGAACATGAATTAATTAATTCTGGTCTTGTTGTTGCTATTAATATATATTTCCCATTATTTGTTGGCAATTTTATATATATTAAATATCCTTCCTTTTCTAAATATCCAGCTTCTTGCATTGAAATTGCTGTTTGACATTTTGGACACCACATTATTGGATATCTTTTTCTTTCAATTAAATTATCATTAAACATTTTTATCAATGTATATTGAACAAATGCTTCATATTTTCTATCAATTGTTTTATATACTTTATCTCTATCAAATGATGATCCCAATCTTTCAAATGTTTTATACATAGATTCAATCATTTTATTTGTCCAATCAATACAAGCTTTTATAAACTGTTCTTTATTTTCTTTTGATATCTTTAATTTATTTATAACTTTTAATTCTGTTGGTAAACCATGACAATCAAATCCCAAAGGAAAATATACATTATATCCTTCCAACCTTTTATATCTTGCTAAAAAATCTATCCATATAAATTCTAAAGCATGACCCATATGTGCCTCTCCAGAAGTAAATGGTGGTGGAGTATCTATTATATATCTTTTATCTTTATTAATATCAAATTTAAAAATTTCTTTATTTTTATTCCATAAGTTTAATATTTCCTTTTCAATTATTTTATAATCAGGCCTCTTATCCATTCAAAAATATATATAAAAAATATATAAAAAGACTATACCTCGTATATATTTTCCCTTACCTTGTTTTTAACCAACATAACTACTAGCATTCCTACTAAGAATAATGCAAGACCTCCTATTAATAAATAAACTCCAGTTTGCATTATTGATTGGAAGTTTGAATATACTGGTTGTAATAGAGTTCCCATTATATATATTAGAAGTCCTGCAAATTCTAATGCTAATCCTAAGTTTGATATAATACATTTATCCATACCCTTTACTAGCATGTACATTAGTAATGATATTGCTACTGCCATTCCTATTCCCGATAAAAAAGATACCAATACTGAAAATACAGAAACCAAAACAACTTTTTTCCAATCCATTAATAAATTATATAATATTTATTTATAAGTTTATTTAGATAAAAATTCTAACAAATTGTTTAATTTATTTTGTAATTCTTTAATAGCCAATGGTATTAATTTTTCTGCCGAATATTGACCAAATGATTCTATAATAAATATAAATTCATCCTTTGGTATAACCTTTATTTTTTCATTTGATGCTTTTTCTATTGAATCTAAAAAAGTTCTATCATATTCTTTTTCTTTTGGTATTTGTATTTTATTTTTCTTTATTTCTACTCCTAACAATTTTAAATTTTCCAATTCCTTTTCATCTAATTTTCCTTCTAATTTCAATTCTCCAGTTCTATAATAATAAACATGTCCAGGTATAAATTTTGCATGTTGTTTTCCATTACCAAGTATTGCGACAGCTTCTAATTTTACCTTTTGATTTTCATCAATATATGCAATCATTGTTTCTGGATAAACTACATATGTATCTTTTTTATCTGACTTCAAATCAGAACCATATATATATCCTTTTTCATTCTTTTCTAAATAAAATTTTATTTCTTCATTTTCTTTAATATTTTCAGGAGTATTTAATACAACCAAACCCAATCTATGTGCTAACATTTCATCCCATATTGCAGAATTATTTTCTATAATATAAACATCTTCAATTGCCAATGTTTTTACTTCTTCCAGTATTGCTCTCCTTAAAACATTTAAGAAATTCGGGGTTACATCTCTTATCAATAATTTTAACTTATATATTTTCTCATCTTTATCGACTGCATATTTATCAGTAGATTTTTCTAATAATGATATTTCTGGCATTTAAAATTTTTATAAAAATTGTTTATAAATTTTGGGACCGCGGGGATTCGAACCCCGGACCTCCACCTTGTAAGGGTGGCGTCATAGCCACTAGACCACGGTCCCTTTCATTTAATATTTTTGTAAAAATTTTAAAATACTATTGAAGATTCATATTCAATATCTGTAGTCTTTAAATATACAATAATTTTATCTTCTTTTATTTTTCTTCTTATTGATAATAAACCTTTATCTAAATAAATATTAAATATATAATATTCCAATTCAT